>SVMW01000012.1 GCA_015067215.1 Oscillospiraceae bacterium
TATCCCAACAGAATTCATTGGGTTGTATGAAAAATATGGCTATTGCTATGTAAAAGACATAGTAAACTACGGAAATGGAATTGACCGTTTGTATGTCAGAGAAATAAAATAGACTATTCATTAAATTTCAATTTATCAAACCGATAAAATCATATAAAAAAGAGATGCTTTTTAGCGACCTCCCAACAAGAAAACACAAACCTGGTTTTTAACACAAAAAGGCTGCTGCCGCGTCAGCAACACTTGCATTACACAAAGTAGTGCTGCGTGTCTTTTCCTTGCAGCAGCACTTTTTCTGCAAAAACAGGCAAAAATGTACCCGACAACACACTTTACAGTGTGTTGCCGGGTATTTATGTTTTCTTATCGGGATGTCGCTTTTCAGCATCTCTTTTGTTTTGTTGTTCACTTTTCAGTTTACTGTTCATATTTCGGCAGCACTCTGCTTTCGGAAAAATCTTCCATATCAAGTGTAAGGTTAGGGTTGTAGAACGGGTCGCGCAGCAGGCCTTTGCCGTGGCGGTTCTGCAAACGCTGGCGTTCGCCCTCAAAACGTTCCTTCTTTTCGCCTTTTTTGTCACTGCCTCGGGACTTGCTTTCGTAATGGTAACATTCCGCATAAGGTGTAAAGAGCACCTGATATCCCATATCCCTTATTCTTAAACAGAAGTCTACATCGTTAAATGCAACGGTGAATTCTTCGTCAAGACCTTCTGCCGCATCATAGGCTTCCTTTGTCACCAGCAGGTTTGCCGCTGTTACACAGCTTAAATTCTGCACACAGCTTAAACGGAACATATAACCGCTTTTGCCTCGGCGGTGATATTTGTGGCTGTGGCCTGCAAAACCGCCAAGACCTGTGATAACACCTGCGTGCTGCACTGTGTCGTCAGGGTAGTACAACATTGCACCTACAATGCCCACATTTTTCTGCAATGCAAGGGAAACCATTTCGCTCAGCCATTCGCCGTTGATAATTTCAATATCATTGTTGAGCATAAGGTACATTTCGCCTTTTGCGGATTTTATTGCAAAGTTGTTGATTGCAGAGAAGTTGAAGCCGCCTTTGTAATATACAATATGTATATTATCATACTGTTTTTCCAGTTTGTTATAGTAATCAAAGGTAGTCTCTTCGGTGGAGTTGTTTTCGCAGATGATAATTTCAAAGTTTTTGTAGGTTGTTTTTGCATAAATGCTGTCAATGCATTTTGACAAATCATCAATATGGTCCTTGTTAGGAATAATAATGGAAACAAGAGGTTCCCTTGTCAGTTCATAATCAATTTTATAGGTGGAACCGAACCTGCCTGTGGTTGCCTTGCCTTTTACACCGATTCTTGCAAGGTGGTCGTCAAGGGCACGGATAGCATTTGCGGTTACATACGGTTTTGCATCAACGCCGCCGCTTGTGGACTGTGCATGCACACGCCAGTAGTAAAGCACCTTTGGAATGTGGTGAATTTTAACGCCCTCAATTTCACTTATTTTGAGGAACAGGTCGTGGTCCTGTGCACCATTGTAGTCATCGTTGAGCCCCCCTGTCTGCATATAAACAGTTTTTCTTATACAGGCAAGATGACAGATGTAGTTGCAGTTGGTCAGGTAGTAATAGCTGTAATCAGGTTTGAAGTGGGCAACGATAGGGCTGGTCCAGTCGGTGTCAAACAGCGCTTCGTCGGAGTAGATAAAATCAGCATTTGTCTCATCAATTGCCTTTGCCATCTGATAAAGTGCGTCGGGGCTTAAAATATCATCGTGGTCACACAGACAGATATATTCCCCGTCAGCAAGGTCAATTGCTTTCTGCTGATTGCCTGCAATACCGAAGTTTTTTTCCAGCTTTACATATTTTATTTTATCGCTGCCGAGAGATTTAATGTATTCTCCCACATAACTGTGGGCATCATCACTTGCATCGGCAAGGCAAAGCTGACCGTACTGATAACTCTGGTTTAAAAAACTCTGCACATATTCGGCAAGGTGTTTTTTATCGGTATTGAACAGTGGTGTAACAATGCTGATTGTACCGTCCTTTACGCTGTGGCATTTGTAGCTTTTCTGCTTTTCAAGGGCATCCTTCGGTGGCAGAAAACGGCCTTTTTTAGCTTTCATTCTGCGCTGGAGAAACCCTTTTGCACGTTTGAATGTGCTGGAAATGCCCTCCGTTTTAATATATTCAATAAGCAGCAGAAAAAGTTCTTTGATTCGTCTTATTTTAAGTATCATAACTTGTCCTTTATAAATAACTTTTATATTTAAGGATATTTATATATATTCCGGCAAGGCTGCCGAATGGCATAGCCTGCCGTCATCTAAGGGGGTGACAGAAAATTTGTAGAGCTGTGCGGAACAAATTTTTGTCAACAGGGGGCAAAGCCCCCTGTGAAAGTAAAAGTCGAATACTTTTACTTGTATCCATAGTTTTCATACAGCAGTGTGAAATGCGGGTTGTAGTAATGGTCGCCATAGTTGAAGTATTTCTGCCACTTGCTTGCAAAGCGTGCCTTTTCGCCCTCATAACGTGGGTTTGGCTTGTCGGTGTCGCTGCCACGGGACTTGCTTTCGTAATGGAAGCCCTCTGCATAAGGTGTAAACACATTTACAAAACCGTCTTCATAAAGTTTAAGGCAGAAGTCGATATCGTTGTAGGCAACCGCAAAGTTTTCTTCATCAAGACCGTATTTATTATACAGTTCTGTTTTAACCATCAGGCAGGCACCCGTAACCGCCATATAGTTCTGTGCGGTAACAAGACGGTACATATCCCCTGTGTTGTCCTTTGCATTGTGCAGCCCTTTATGACTGTGGCCCGCCGAACCGTTGATACCGATGATAACCCCTGCATGCTGCAGTGTGCCGTCAGGGTAGTAGAGCTTCGCACCAACCGCACCGACATCCTTGCGCTGTGAGAACATAAGCATTTCTCTGAGAAAATCTTCGCTTGTAAATTCAACGTCATTGTTAAGCAGCAGAATATGTTCCCCTGTGGCATATTTTGCACCAAAATTGCAGATTGCACTGAAGTTGAACCCGCCTTCATAATAAACAACTTTAAGGTTGTCATATTCTTTAAGGGCCTGTTCATAATATTCAAATGTGGACTGTTCAGCCGAGTTGTTTTCCACAACAATAACCTCTACATTATTCCAGCCGCCTTTTTCCTTTATTGAGGCAAGACAGCGCGACAAATCTTCGATATTATCTTTGTTTGGAATAATTACACTGATTTTCGGGCTGCCGTCAATTTCGTATCTCACACGGTAGCTGCCAGGCCATTTCTGAATTTCCACTTCGCCTTTCAGGCCCACGCGTTCAAGATGTGCGGCAATGGCTTTTCTGCCTGCTTCAAAAGCGTACATCTTTGCACTCATGTCGTTTGCTGTGCTGCCTGCATGACCGCGCCAGTAATAAAGCACCTTGGGAATATGATAAACACACTGTGCCTGTTCGGTAAGACGCAAAGTCAGGTCAAAATCCTGTGCACCGTCAAAGTTTTTGTCTTCATAAAAACCAACCTTTTCGGCAAGTTCCTTTTTGAATACAAGGAAGTGTGTGATGTAGTTTACACCTCGCAGAAAATCCGGTGCATAGTTGATTTTGAAATGGAACTGAATAAGGTGCTTAAGGTCGCCGTCAAGGGTGATTTCGTCGGAATAAAGCACATCGGCACCGTGGTCGTTTATAGCCTTTACATTTTCGTACAAGGCATTCGGCAGAATAACATCGTCATGGTCAAGCAGCGCAATGTATTCCCCTTCGCAATATTTAAACCCAAAATTTGTGTTTTCGGCAATGCCAAGGTTTTTTTCCATTACAACATATGTAATGCGGCTGTCTGCCTTTGCCTTTGCTTCAATTTCAGGATAGTCGCCGCTTGCGTTTACCAGCACCAGCTGCCAGTTGGAATAGCTCTGCTTTTCAACGCTCTCCACCATCTCCATAAGAAATTTTTTCGGTGTGTTGTAAAGCGGCACCACAATGCTGATTTTTGGCATATATTCAAACTTTGCAATACTTTGCGCCTTAAGTTCCCTTTTAAGCGGAATATCACTGCGGAACTGCCACACATCCTTTTTAAGCATAAGGTTTACACGGAACTGCACCTTGCGGCCTGTGGCTTCCAGACCTTCGTTTTTTATTGAATTATACCCTCTTTTGACAAGATGGGTTACGCGTTTAACATTTAAATTTCGTTTTAAAAACCTCAATGGGCTGTCCTGTACGTCCATAGATGCTCCTTATAAATACATATTATTAATTAAGTATATCATAAACAGTATATATCTTTCAATGATACATTTGGTTTATGTCTCATTTTACTTTTGCTGCTCCGGATTTATAAAAAGTTTCTCAAAATGTGAAAATTTAAAATTATTTTTACTGTATTAGTTATAACTAACACCGCCTTTTTTACCTTTGTCCCGCCACCATAATCTGCTAAAAAGCCTTTATTATGGCAGTATTTTCCTTGTTTGATTGTATAAAATTCATTTCTTATTCATATTTTTTCTTTTTTGTACTTTAAAAAACACAGATTTACAATAACTGTCAAAACAGCCCTTAAAAGACATTATTAGTTATAACTAACATCAGATTTTACGAAATTTGACATAAATACACTTTTATGTTTTAATTATTACATAATTATTATGCGGTATTGTCTGCTGTTTTCTTTACAACTCTGTACGCATTCATACTGCAGAATTCCCGGGTATTTTTTCAGAAACACGAGGTTAACACAAATTGTATTTTGGAAGTGTCCGCTTTTTTAAGCATCTTATACTGTCTACAGTGGCACTGATGATTATAATTCCCACCGTTCTGGCTGTGTACTTCGGTGTACATAACCACCGCAGCAAATTGCTTGCGGAACATTACCGCAAACAGATTGATTCAGCCCAGCTTCCCAAACTGGAACATCTGGACGGTGTGGACTACGAAAATGTAATCACTGTACCGTCTTATGAATATCAGACAGCCTACCCCGACCTTTATGTTGAAAGGGCAGCCTTTGCCCAGCCCGATACAGACAGGCCTGTTATATATCTGACCTTTGATGACGGCCCTTCTGCCAACACCGCACAGGTGCTTGACACGCTTAAGGCAAACGGCATCAAAGCCACGTTTTTTGTAGTGAACAGTGACCTTGACGGCAGTGAGGATTTATACCGCCGCATTGTAAACGAGGGGCACACAATAGGCATTCACACCTACAGCCACCGGTACACAGACATTTACAGTTCGGTGGACAGCTACCTTGCTGACTTTGAAAAAATGTTTACAAAGGTGTATGAAATAACAGGTGTAAAACCTGATATATTCCGTTTTCCCGGCGGCAGCATAAATGTTTACAATCAGGACATGTATATGGAACTTATTGCGGAAATGCTGCGCAGGGGTTTTACCTATTATGACTGGAATGTAGCCAGCGGTGATGCCGGGCAGACCTTTACTGCTCAGCAGATAGAAAATGCGGTTGTGCAGGGTGTGGGCAACAAAAGCAGAAGCATTGTGCTTTTGCACGATTCCTCAACCAAGCAGGCAACCGTTGCTTCCCTGCAGAATATCATTGACCATTTTAAAGGAACACACGAATTTATGGCATTGGACAATACCGTACAACCTGCGGTATTTACATATAAAGACAACAACATCGGCGATTAATATAAAAACACGAAAGTATTTGATTTTGGAGGACTAACCCTATGGCAAACAAGGAAACAAACAACTTCAAGCAGGCTCTCAACGAACTTCTTGCAGGCAAACTTACAACAGATGAACCAACATACATTGAACCTGCTGCAGAGGTTGTAAAAGAAGAACCTAAAGCAGAAGCAAAAGCTGACAACGACACATACCAGAAGGCAATTGACGTTGTTGCTGAAATTGAAAAAACTCTTGACCAGGAAGAGACAATCATCACAAAAGGCGTTGTTATTGAAGGCAACATCCGCACAACAAGCAAGCTTACAATTATGGGCGAAGTTACAGGCAATGTAGTTTCCTCTGCAGACCTTATCATCAAAGGCAAGGTAGGCGGCAGCCTTGAAGGCAACAACATTGTGCTCAGCCAGTGCGAAGTAAAAGACACCGTTACTGCTATGAACGAGCTCAACATCTCCGCAATGAGCGTTGTAAACGGCGACATCAAATCCGGCAGCATTGTTTCCAACGGAACAGTGTTCGGCAACATCACAGCAAACAAAGTTGTGCTCAGCGAAGAAAGCAAAACAGTGGGCGATGTGTCCTGCAAAACAATCAGAATCAGCGAAGGCGCTTCCCTCAAAGGCAAGCTCGAAACAATTGACTGATTTATATAGGCGATTTAAAAACACAGCAGTGTCAAAACTTAAGACAGCGGTGCTTTGCAGCACCCTGTCGGTCTGACTGTCTGAAAACAATTTTACAGGCGTCAGCTTTGTTTCTGCTGTGAATCTTTTTTAAGGAGCTTGAATTATATGAACAAAAAACAAGCGGCAGCATGGATAGTGACCGTGCTGTTGTCAGTCCTGTACATTGTTTTCGGCAACAGGCTGGCAAAGCAGAACTACATTATGCGTGATGACCTGTCCAACGGAGTCCCTGAAAAGATGAAGGTTGTGGCAATCATTGATGCAGAATATGAATATGCCCTTTACGGCGAAGATGCAGAAGCCCACGGAGAAGACATTGTCCTGTTTGAAGGGGAGTTCCTGCAAGGTTACAAAAAAGGCACCACCGCACTTGCTGTTCAGCGTGTGGACGAGCTTTATGCAGTGGAAATGCGCCCTGTTGAGGTTGGCAACACCATTATTGTATATTCCAACCCTGACCCTCTTATTGATGTAAGATATATGTTTGCGGAATATAACCGCGTGACAATTCTGTGGGTGCTCATTGCCGTGTTTGCAGTTATGCTGCTGGTTTTCGGCAGAGGCAAAGGGGTTAACACCCTTGTGTCCCTCATGCTTACCATCGGTGCGATTTTCTTTGTATTCATTCCGGCCGTACTTGCCAACGGCAACATTTACCTGTGGGCAATATCCACCTGCGCATATATAATTCTTATGACACTGCTTATAGTGTGCGGATATACCCGCAAAAGTCTTGCAGCTATAATCGGCTGTGCCAGCGGCACCGCTGTAAGCGGCATACTTGTCATATTCTGCGACCGTTTCCTGCACATGACCGGGCTTGTAAGTGAAGACTCAATGTACCTTATGATGCTCAACACCGAAAACCCTGTTGATATAAAAGCAATTATCTTTGCCTCAATTATTCTCGGTGCGGTGGGTGCTGTTATGGACGTGGCAATGGACATTTCCTCCGCATTGTCGGAACTTAAAATTCAGGTGCCTGACATTTCCCGCAGCCAGCTTATAAAATCCGGTTTTGCCATCGGCCGCGATGTAATGGGCACAATGGCCAACACGCTTATTCTGGCTTACATCGGCTCATCCCTTTCCACAACACTGCTGCTGGTGGCTTACAATTCATCCCCGCTGCTGCTGTTCAACACCGAAATGATAATTGTGGAACTTTTGCAGGCAATTGCAGGCAGTTTCGGCATTCTGCTTTCCATCCCGCTGACAAGCCTTGTCTGCGGTGTGCTGTATGCAGATAAAAAGTAATTGGCATCGCGGGTGCACAACGCCCTCACATCATATACACGGCAGCCTTTATACGGCACAATCTGCCCACTGGCTGCCGGCAATATATTCAATCTGATTTATATTATCATCAAAACCCATTACACAAAAAGGCATATAAATGGAAAACGAAAAAAAAGGTATAAACCCTAAGGATTTACTTGTATCAATATTTAAATATTCTATTGCAACATGGATTAACTTTATCATCTATGGTGCTTCCCTGCTGCTTGTGGCGTGGTTTATCCCTGCAGGCACCTGGGGCCAGTTGGATATTTTCATTTCCACCTCGACACTTATAATGAACATCTGCATACTTGGCCTTGACCAGTCGTTTATGCGTTTTTTCAACGAACCGCCCGAACCTCTGGACAAAAACAGCCTGCTTGGCAACTGTTTCGGCATTTCTGCAATCTGCCTTGCGGTTACAGGCCTTTTCTGTTTTGTGTTCTGTCCTCAGCAGCTGCTGGGTGTGTTTTTCACCGAAAAATTCCCGAGCATATATGTGCTGTATCTGTTTGTAAACGCCTTTATGGCAATGGTGGGCAGATATGTAAACCTTGTTTACCGTATGTCCGGCGACATAAAACTGTACACTCTTGAAAGCGTGCTCATGCAGTTTTTCACCAAAGTATTCTTTGTGCTTGGTGTATTCTTCAGCACTGATTTAAGTTTTCTTATCGTCTTTACCGTTGCAGGCATGTCAGCTTTCGGCATAACATTTCTGTTCATTGTCCGCAAAAATATAACCATTACCCCAAAAGTTATCTTTACCCCTGCAAACCGCCACATTCTGCCATACGGCCTTGCACTTATGCCAACTGCCGTTATGCTGTGGCTCAACAGCCTGTTCAGCAAGGTTTATATTTCCAAAACCATCGGCAACGACCAGGCAGGCGTGTTCAGTATGGTAAGCACCCTGTCCCAGGTTGTGGCAATCATTCAGGCAGGCTTTGCAACCTTCTGGAGTGCATTTATATATGCAAACTACAAGACAGAACAGGAAAAAATCAAACAGGTGCACGACTATCTCACCTTTATCATAGTTGAGTTTTTCTGTGTTCTGGTTATCTTTGAAGACATTATTTTCTGGATTCTCGGCAACGAGTATGCACAGGGCATTGAAGTTTTCCCCGTTATGGTGCTTGTGCCGGTGTTCCTCATTATCAGCGAAACAACTGTTTATGGCATTTCCATTGCCAAAAAACCTATCTATGACACCATAGGTATAGGCCTTTCCGTTGTTACAAACATCGGGTTCTGCATGCTGCTTGCCCCGTCTTTCGGCCTTTACGGTGTCTGCATTGCCCTTTGCCTTTCCAACCTTATTATGTTCATCTTCCGCACAGTTATTGCACAGAAGCTGTATTGCTCCATTCCAAGTGCAAAACGCACCATCGTTGTATGTGCACTGCTGTTTGTGATAACATATTTCGGCACTGTATGGGCACACAACTTTGTACTTAAAGCCGCTGCAGGGCTTATTGGCATGGTGGTATACATTATCATCTACCGCAGACAGCTTGCAGCCGCACTTGGCCTTGTAAAGGAAATTCTGGGCAAATATCTTAAAAAATAGCTTTTTGCCGCACAATATTTTTTATGTTGATGCGGTTTATATATCGGGTGTAGCTTTCTGCGCCCCGCGGCAGCAGAAAACACAGCAGCTTTACGGGCTGCACACCTGAACACTAACGGAGAAAATATGAAAAAAACACAATGGCTTAAAATTATTGCATTTATGCTTATATTCTGCTTTGGTTTTGGCGTAATACAAAAAATTGTTTCCAACGCCGACTACCGCAACTATCAGTGGGTGCGCGGTTTTTATGCAGAAGAAGACGACTCCCTTGACGCTGTCTATTTAGGCTCCAGCAACTGTTACGCTTTCTGGAATCCTCTTGCAGCGTGGGAAAAATACGGCATAGCCGTATGGCCTTATGCATCCAGTGCACAGCCTATCATAGCAACAGAACATCTTATGAAAGAGGTGCGCAAAACCCAGCCTGATGCTGTGTTTGTTGTAAACACAAACAACATTGGCGAAGCTGCCTTTTCCGCCCCTGCTGTTCACAACCTGCTGGACTATATGCCGTTTTCCTTCAACAAGCTGTCCCTCACCCACCGCCTTGCTTCCGCAGGCGATTTCACCAAGGCTCAGATAAAAGGTTTTTACATACCTATGATACGCTACCACTCCCGCTGGAACAGCCTTGTGGCAGAGGATTTCAGCCACCCGCTTAACGGCTACAAGGGGGCTGCACATTATTCCACATATCTCGGTGATGTTCTGGATATCACAGACAAATACATCACCATTGCAGACTGCAAAAACACAAAGGATGTACCATTTGATGAACCGACCGAAGCTGCCGTGAACAGCCTTATCAATTACTGTCTGAACGAAAATGTGGAAGTGGTCTTTGTAACTGTGCCCCGCGCAAACGAAAAAACAGAACTTGTCAAAATTGACAAACTGAACAGAATGCTTGCCGAAGCAGGCCTCGATGTGCTTGACCTTACCGAAAAGCTTGACGAAACAGGCATCGACCCTGCAGATGACTATTACAACGAAACACACACTAACATTCACGGTTCAATAAAATTCACACAGTATGTGTCCGAATATCTCATAGAAAAATACGGCTTTGAAAACAAACGCAGTGACCCTGCCTATACAAGCTGGAACGAGGGGCTTGAAAACTACAAGTCAACTTATATGAACAAATATGTGCTGGATTACGAGCTTGACCCTGATGTGAGAGATTACACCCTGCCTACACCTGAAAACCTTACAGCAGAAGCCAAAAACAAATCGGTTGTTCTCAGCTGGGACGCCTGTGAAGGTGCAGACGGATATGTAATCTACAAAAAGGATTCCGAAAACAGCAACCTTTATCTGCTGAGCAGCACAAAGGATACCACCTTTACCGACAGTGAAGTTGCTGCCGGAAGCGGCAATGTTTACGGCTACACAGTTGCACCTTACAGACTTGCAGACGGCAAAGCCTTTTACGGTGACGCTGTTTATCAGCCTGTTTACGCTCAGCCCTGATTTTTCACCAACAATTAACTGACAGGAATTTAATAATGAGTTATCAATCTATTGAATTTATAATATTTGTACTTCTGGTCCTGCTTTTCTACTACACAGTGGGACGAAAGCATCAGAAACTTGTGCTTGCGGTGGCAAACCTGGTTTTTTATGCAGTTGCAGGTTTAAAATATCTGCCTTTTATGCTTATCACAATGGTGGCAACCTTTGCGGCAGGCAAAAAAATGGGTGCAATTTATGCCGATGCCGACGAACAGCTTAAGCTCTGTGCAGACAATGCCGAAAAAAAGGTTGTCCGTGCAAAAGCAAAAAAAGACGCCAAAAGAGTGCTGCAGCTTTCAATGTTCATCACCCTTATCTTTCTGATTGTCTGCAAATACTCTCTCTTTGCAGTTTCCAACGTAAATGCAGTGCTTGCACATTTTGGTGCTGCACAGATACCTATGTTCAGAATGGTTCTGCCGCTGGGCATTTCCTTCTACTCTTTTATGGCTCTCAGCTATGTGCTGGACATTTACTGGAAGAGATATAAAGCAGAACAGAACTTTATCAACTATGCTGTATATCTTGCATACTTCCCTCATGTTGTGCAGGGGCCTATTGACCGTTTCAACGAATTTTCAAAGCAGCTTGAACAGCCTGTTGCCCTTGACTACAAAACAATTACATACGGTGCACAGCTTGCTTTGTGGGGATTTTTCCAGAAACTTGTTATCGCTGACCGACTTGGCATTCTGGTAGACACCGTACTTGCAGACTGGGCTTCCTACACAGGCGGCATGCTGTTCTTTATCATAGTTGTGTTCTCTGTGCAGATATATGCAGACTTTTCCGGCTGTATCGACATTGTTACAGGTGTTTCGGAAATGCTTGGCATAAAGCTGAGAAAAAACTTCAACCATCCGTACTTTTCAAGAACAATGGCAGAGTTCTGGCGCCGCTGGCACATCTCCCTGCAGGAATGGTTTAAGGATTATGTTTACTATCCTGTATCAGCCTCTGCTTTTATGAAAAAGCTGAAAAAATCCTCAAAGGAAAAATTCGGTCTCAGAACAAGCGAACTTGCAGCGTCCTGTTTTCCTATTTTTGTGGTATGGTGTGTTACAGGCATCTGGCACGGTGCTGCATGGAAATTTGTGCTGTGGGGCATGTTCCACGCCGCATTGCTTATCGGCAGTCAGATTTTTGCACCGCTGTTCAAAAAAGTACCTGAAGTTCTGAAACTCAACACCGAAACCTACGGCTTCAGATTTTTCCAGATTATGCGCACATTTATACTGTGCTGCATAGGCCGTATCTTTTTCCGCAGCGATGACTTTGCAATGTCTGTGGGCATTATCAGCAAGGTTATCCACAACACAAACCTGCCGTCCATTACACAGACAATAGAGATTCTCGGTGCCGTAGACGTTTTAGTTGTTGTGTTTGCAATAATACTTCTGCTTGCAGTGGACATTATTCAGGAAAAAACAAGCGTCAGAGACCTGCTTGCAAAGGAAAACTACATCACCCGCTGGATTGTCTTTTTTGCAATTCTGTTTATAATTATACTTACAGGCATCTATGGCCCGGGTTACAACGCAAGCAGCTTTATATATGAACAATTTTAATCAAAAAGGAGATTTTTATTATGGAACAACTTCTTGCTATGCTTAAAGAAAGCTACCCTCTTATCGATTTTGAAAATCAGAAACAGCTTATGACAGACGGTATTCTGGACTCAATTGCTGTTGTTGCTATTATTGCAGCTATCGAAGATATGTTTGATATTTCCGTTACTATGGAATACATTCAGCCTGACTACTTTGAATCTGTTGAAACAATGTGGGAAATGATTGAGGAATTACAATAATGAAAAACTACAATAAATTAAAACGCACTATTACCGGTCCGGTTTTGTTTATTCTCTGTTATCTTTTTCTTCCTGTTTCAGTTTTTCCTGAAGCAGCAGCACGCGCTGCTATCGGCACCGTTGCCTGGACTGCCTTCTGGTGGATTACCGCACCTGTTGGCTTTGCAGTAACAGCATTTCTGCCTATAGCTCTCAACGCACTGTTTTCTATTGCCGACATGTCCAAGGTAATAGCAAACTATTCTTCCGAAACCATTCTGCTTCTGCTTGGTGCTTCCATTATTTCCATTTCCTGGGAAGAAACCGGACTTGACTACCGCATTTCTGCAAAATTTCTTTCCCTTATAGGAAGCAACCTGAGAAAACAGATTATCTTCTGGTTTATACTTTCCGCAGGTCTTTCCACCATTCTGCCAAACGCTGTTGTATGCGCAACCATTACACCTATTGCGGTTTCCATGCTGCGATATGTAGGCGAACATGACATTGCAAAAAGCCGCGTAGGCAGTCTTCTGCTGCTTACAATTGCATACGGCACAGGTGTAGGCGGCCTTGCCTCACCTCTTGGCGGTGCGATGAACCTTGTTACAGTTGATTACCTTGAACAGCTGACAGGTATGGAATACATGTACACCTCCTGGGTGGTACGTTTCCTGCCTATTATGCTTGTGCTGGTTATAAGCAACATCCTTATGCTGCTTATCGGCGTTAAAAAGAGTGAAGAAATAGGCGGTTCAAAGGAATACTTTGAAACACAGTTCAAAAAAATGCCCCCTATGACAATGCAGGAAAAAGCATCCCTGTGGCTGTTCATCATTGCCACCGTTCTTGCTTTCTCCCGTCAGCTTTATCAGGATATGCTGCCGGGGCTTAAACCTGCCTATGTTTTCATCATCTGTGCAATCTTTTCCTTCCTTATTCCAACCGAAGAAGGCTCCCGCCTTATGAGCTGGAAAAGCACACAGAAACGCATTGAATGGGAACTTATGTATGTGTTTGCAGGCGGTCTTGCTGTCGGCACACTGGTTAACAATTCCGGTGCTGCAGCAAACATAGGTGAGCTTGTTTCCCGTATGGAATTCAACAGCACATTTGTGCTTATTCTCATTATCATCACAATGACGGTGCTTTTGTCCGACGTTACAAGCAACACCGCAACAGCTGCTGTTGCAATGCCTATTGTTATCAGCATTGTACAGGGTATGGGGCTCAATGCAATTCCTTACGTTTATATTGCTTCCATCGGTGTAAACCTGTCCTATATGCTGCCTACATCCATCCGCGCTATCCCTGTAGGCTACGGGCTGGAACCACAGTATATGCTGAAAAAAGGTATGCCGATTACAATTGTTGTAATTTTGCTTATGTCCGTTTTAAGCTGGGCTATGCTTACCTACTGGCCTGCTTTCAGCACAATTTAAGAGGTGAACAATGTTTAATTCAATTACCGAAGCCGTATTTCACTATGAAAAGCTTCAGCCGCAGAAACTCTGCCTTGCTGATGACACTTCCTCTGTGACATACAGTGAATACGGTGAAAAAATAAGAAAATATGCCGGCGTTTTTGCCTCCTGCGGCATTGCCCGAGGCGACACTGTGGTTGTGGAAGCCAGCCAGACCATTGAATATCTTGCTATGGAACTGGCACTTCAGCTGATTGGTGCAGTGTTTGTTCCTGTTGAACACAACTGCGCTGCAGAAAAAATACGCTCCTTTGCAGACCGTGCCGATGCAAAGGCTGTTATTACAGTAAAGGAAGACGAATACTCTGTACCGCTTGTTTTCACCTATGCTTCCCTGCTGGAAAAATATCAGACATCACAGCAGTATATGCCGGAAAAACTGCCCCTTAAAAGCGATATCAGCGAAATTCTGTTCTCCACAGGCACTACAGGCAAGGAAAAAGGCATTGTCATCACCCACGGCAACAACATTGCCCTTGCCGAAAATGTAATGTACGGCGTTGAAATGGAAAAAGACAATGTGGAAATGATTCCATCCCCGATGAACCATTCCCACGGGCTGCGCCGTTACTATGCAAATATGTACAACGGCTGTACAGTTGTTCTGCTGGGCAGCGCAATGAATGTACGTCTGTTTTTCGCCAACATCGACAAATACGGTGTAAACTCCATGGACCTTGTGCCTACTGCACTGTCCGTTATACTTAAGCTTTCCAAAGACAAATTTGCAGAATATGCAGACAGAATCAGATATATTCAGTTTGGTGCCGCACCTATGATGGAGGCAGATTCTGCCAGAATCTGTTCCCTGTTGCCTGACACAAGGCTGTACAACTTCTACGGCAGCACCGAAAGCGGCTGCATCTGCATTTACAACTTCAACCGCCCTGACAGCAAAAAGCATTGCATAGGCAAGCCTGCACACAATGCAAAGATTGTTATTGTGGACGATAACCGCAGCGAAATTGTTTCCCACAAGGACAACACAGGCCTGCTGGCAAGCTATGGCGGCATGAATATGTCCGGTTACTGGAAGGACGAAGAAGAAACCGCAAAAGTGCTTATAGACGGTGCTGTATACTCCAACGACGTTGCTTATTTTGACCAGGACGGCGATATTATTCTGCTGGGCAGAAAAGGCGATGTTATCAATGTCGGCGGCAACAAGGTTTCCCCTGAAGAAATTGAAAACGCTGTAAAGAAAATTGAAGGCGTTGCAGACTGCGGTGTTATTCCTGTAGCAGACCCTATGAAAGGCCAGGTGCCTAAACTGTTTGTGGAAATGTCTCAGGGACACAGCTTTGACGCTGCAAAAATCCGCAACTGGATTGCCGCAAATATGGAACCTTACAAGGTGCCTGCTGTAATTGTGGAAATTGATAAAATTCCGCGCAGCTACAACGGCAAACTGCTGAGAAAAGAACTTAAATAGCAAAATAAAAAGGACCTCTCCGGAGGTCCTTTGTTTTTTGTTCAGATTTCAGCACAGTTTATACACTGTGTGACATCCGCAGTTTAGCCGTTCTGTTTTTCGTTGAGCAGTCTCATCTGTTCAAGCCACAGTTTTTCGCTGTAGTCAACATAGTAGATGTGCGGATATTCCAGACGTTTAAGTTCGTCCCACAAAGTTTCTTCAACCTGCTGTTTGCAGAATGCCTTGATTTCGTCAATTGACGGACTTTCGTAAACCCTTTTGCCGTTTTCGAAAATAGGTTTAAGCATCGGCACAAGTCGAACATTTGTAAGTGTCTGGCGTTTCCATGGCTGTGTAGGGGAGAAGATTGTGATTTCCTGTGGTTCA
This sequence comes from Oscillospiraceae bacterium, assembly GCA_015067215.1. Taxonomy (GTDB): domain Bacteria; phylum Bacillota; class Clostridia; order Oscillospirales; family Ruminococcaceae; genus RGIG3102. The sequence continues at coordinate 15,803 of SVMW01000012.1, forward strand.
AGTTCAACTTCTTCATCGTGAATTGTAATATAGTCAGCCATAGCTTTGCCTGTTGCCTTGTCAAAGATGCGGTAAACCTGTTTTCTGTACGGAATCGTAATTTTTTCGGTACTTGCGCTGATTTTGATTTTAGGTTCATAGGTGCCGTCAGGTTTTTTAACAGCAACCAGCTTGTAAACACCGCCCAGCACAGGTGTGGTACGGCTTGTAATCATACATTCACCAACACCAAATGAGTCAATTTTTGCATCGTTGATAAGCAAATCGCGGATGATGTATTCGTCAAGGGAGTTGGATGCGATAATTTTGCAGTCAGGATAGCCGGCTTCATCCAGCATAATTCTTGCCTGTTTGGAAAGGTACGCAATGTCGCCTGAGTCAATGCGTACACCAACAGGGCGTTTGCCCATTGGTTTCAGCACTTCGTCAAACACTTTAATTGCATTAGGAATACCGCTTTTGAGAACATTGTATGTATCAATAAGCAGAATTGTGTTGTCAGGATAAACCTGTGCAAAGGTTTTGAATGCTTCGTATTCACTCGGGAACATCTGCACCCATGCATGTGCCATTGTGCCGCCTGCAGGAATGCCCATATCACGTTCCATCATTGTGTTGGAGGAGGACACACATCCGCCGATGTAGCAGGCGCGTGTGCCAAAGTTTGCAGCGTCAACACCCTGTGCTCTTCTTGCACCGAATTCCTGCACAGGACGGCCCATTGCACTGCGTACAATACGGTTTGCCTTTGTTGCAATAAGTGTCTGGTGGTTCAGCAGGATAAGCAATGCTGTCTCAAGCAGCTGAGCCTGAATTGCAGGGCCTTCCACCACAAAGGATGGTTCTTTAGGAAATACAGGTGTGCCTTCTTCCATAGCCCATACATTACATTCAAATTTAAAATCCCTGAGATACTGCAGAAATTCTTCGCTGAAAATTTTTCTGCTGCGGAGATATTCAATATCCTTGTCTGTAAAAGACAGGTTTTCAAGATAGTCTATTGCCTGTTCCAGACCGCAGAAAATTGCAAAGCCGCCGTTGTCAGGCACCTTGCGGAAAAACACATCATAAACGCACACAATGTCGCGCATCTCGCTTTTAAACACACCGTTTGCCATTGTAAGCTCATAAAAGTCGGTCAAAATTGATAAATTGCGTGGGTCTTCAACGCAAAAGCTGGTTTTTGCCATGGTATTGTACATCTCCTTCATACACTTTCTTTAATAAACTCAGGTAAAAGAAACCCTGAGGATAAATCACATTACATCTGTCCGTCTGCCTGTTCTTATACAGCTGCGGGACAGTTCTTCCGGCTGTTCTGCCGGCATATCAGTTAACTTCCGTCAAAACATTTATCTTCCACGATGGATTTTGCGCTGTTTTTCTGCTTTTTTGGTTGCGTGCCAGGAATAAACCGCAACGGCAGCAAACAGCAGAACAGTAACAGCAATCACCACTTTAAAGTACAGACTGCCGATAATGCTCTGCACCTTTTCCACAAGGTATATTACAAAGTCTCTTTCATGGCTTTCGGCACATACAAGGTCGGTAGTGCCCACAAGGTCACCTGCAATGTAATAGCTTACTGTGCCTATTACATCCCCTGCATTCACAGGTGCATAAACCTCTTCAGGCAGATTGTAAACCTTCCGGAAGCTGGATTCATCAACGCTGTTTGGCAGAACGCTGTATATTTCGTCCTTAGGGTAAAGCAGCAGGCTGTCCGCATCCTTTACATATTTCATTTTAACTTCGGTAACAGGTGCCTCAAGGTTGTTTGCAGGCTTAAGGGTATACTCGTCAAAAAAGTAGTCCATAATTGCTGCCGATGCATTGAATGCAGGCACAGAACCAAGGTCGTTGCCTTCCATGTCGGTATATTCAGCACCCATAACAACAAGGATATATTTTTCCCCGTTCTGTTCGCATACACACACAAAGTTGTGTTTTGCTTCCGGCAGAGTACCCGTTTTCATCCCTTTTACATAGCTGCGGTAATATGCAGGGTAGGATTTTCGCTGCATAAGCACCGTTGAATGGATAAAGTAATCACTTGCGTGCTTTTCTGCCGCAGGCATTGTATGCGTTGTAGTTGTGGCATAGTCCATAAAGCCGGGCATTTCGTAACAGGCCTTGGCAATAAGGTACATATCATAGGCTGTGGTGTAATGGTTTTCGCTGAACAGCCCGTGTGGGTTGGAAAAGTTTGTATTGGTGCAGCCAAGGCGTTTTGCCTCGGTGTTCATAACCATATAAAAATTGGTGCGGCTGCCGTTGCCCAGATGCGTTGCAACCATATTTGCCGCTTCGTTTGCACTTGGCAGCAGCATTGCATAGATAAGGTTTCGCATTGACACCGTTTCACCCGGGCGGATATCCGCGTGGGACCCACCCATAACAAATACTTCATCAGTGTGGGTGGTGGTGCATTTTACCATTGTGTTGTCAAGGTCTTCGGTGTATTTAAGTGCCACATAACTTGTCATAAGCTTTGTCAGGGAAGCCGGTGTGCGCTGAACATGGGCGTCTTTTTCAAAGATAACCTCCCCTGTGTCAAGGCTTACCAGCAGGTAACTTGCCACATTTAAATCAAAAGGCAATTCGTAACGTGCCTTTGCCGTCTGTGCCGATGCCGTAAACGGTGCAAAAACAACTGCACACAGCATTACAACCGCCACAGAAAAAGCTTTGAGTCTTTTTTTCATATATACAAATCCTTACAGGTTTTTATTTTATCTTCGGGATACTGGGTTTTAACCTCTATCTTAACAATAAATTATACCACACAGTTGTTAATAAATAAAGAAAATATAATATATAAATATCGCATTTTATAACAAAAATGTATAGTTCCTGACACAGAAAAACCATTCTGCCCGCTTTTGCAAAGCAGACAGAATGGAATTTTTTATACATATTTCACAGCACATCCGTCAATCGCAGCCACAGCCTTTGCCGCAACTGTTCTTGCCGCAGTTTGCAGCACAGTCACCGCAGTTTCCGCTGCAATTTTCACCACAGCCGTGTCCTTCATAACAACCGCCGTATCCACCGCAGTCTTTTTTGTGGCAGCCGCAGTTTTCGTTTTCATCCTCTGCAGGCTGTGTTTCCACACGGATATAATCGCCGCACACTTCACCTATGTCCTTTTCAAAAACATCGCACACAGTAATGGATGGTGCTGTGTATGGGCGCAGACCTTCCACCCAGATGTTTTCGGTTTTCCACAGTTTATCCACCACACTGCCCTTGATGTGTGCCACATATCTGCTGTAGCCCTGACATACTTCCCTATAGATGCGGCAGGAAAGATTTATCACCATGCAGGAACCGTCCACCATCGGCAGCACATTTGCAAGGCAGTTCACCTTTTCACCGTTGTCGGTGGAGTAATAGTCATAGATAACTTCGCTTACAAGTTCCACAGGAATAGCCATGTAGGACGGCGGGCAGTTACAGCTTGCCTTTGTGCGTACAATAACCTGACCTTTGATTGTCACCTGTACACCCGGGTTCGGTGTGTTGCAGTTTACAAGCTGTTCTTTTGCGTGGGTGATACGCAGAGATGCAAACTTGGTGTCGATGCCCCCTGCGGTATCGATAAGTCCTGTACAGCTGTTTATAAACTGGCTCATGCTTGGCAGGGTAATTCTTTCATTTATTCTTCTCGATGCAATGTACTTCACATTGTTTACGCATATGTCAAGACATTCGGTTTTAAGGGTGTTTTCCGTTATTCCGAACTTGTGTTTGTTCTGCATAATAAATTCTTTGCAGTTTTTTGTATCACATACCATATAAATTGCCTCCCGTAAAATGTTGCAATTGGTTTTTGCTTCGGTGATTATATTGTATGTGTCCCTCTGTTTTTTTGTGAAAATCAGGTGCAAAAGCTGTTACAATAACTTTTTTCTATATGGTAGAATAAACAAAATATCTCCTTTTCTGCACAAGGATAAAAGGATGCTTTTGGTAATATTCCGTCAATTATTTGTGCAAACTGCCGAAAATACGCTGATTTTTTTGACAATACCGCCTCTGCAGTGGTATAATCATACGGCACTTTAAAGGTGTGGCTTAAAATTTTTGATTACAAAACTTTCCTGTGGCAAAAATCAAAAGGAAAAAAGTTAAAATTAAAATTTATGCAAACCGACAAAAAGGAGATTATATGGTCAAACTTAAACACAGGCTTACAGCTGTGCTGACCGCCAACAGACACCGCATTATATGCACAATTATCTGTCTTATGGCAATGGTTACCGCGTCTGCTGTGCTCAGCCTGCTGAACGTTGTCACTGTTCAGGACAGCGAAAGAAGTAAAACTGTAGTATCGGTGTTTACAGACCAGGACCAGCTGCTTTCCCTTGCTGGCTTTGAACCGGACGAAAACGACACCGTGCTTTATACCACCTTTCCGGGCCGATATACAAACATTACAATTACACGCTCATTCGATGTGCCAATCACCGTTGACGGCACAACAGTAAATGCTCACATAAGACAGGGCACCGTAAAGGATTGCCTTGAAAATGCAGGTGTTGTTCTGGGAGAGCTGGACTACACCGAACCAAGCCTTAATTCCCCTGTGGAAGAGGGCAGTTCAATACGTGTTTTCCGCGTTGAATACAAAGACACACAGTACGAAGAAAGCGTGCCTTTTGAAACCGAATATAAAGAAAGCAGCCTTACCTACCGTTTTAAAAAGCGTCAGTACACACTGCGTGACGGCGTGGAGGGCACAAACCTTGTAACCTACCGCGAACGCTTTGTAGACGGCCAGCTGGAAAGCAGCCTTGTGACAAAAGTTGAAGTTGTACGCGAGCCTGTAAACAAAGTGGTGCTTAAATATGCCAACAAACCTGTTTCACCTCTCAGTGCACCAAGCGGAGTAACTGTTACAAACAATGTACCGTCAAGATATGTCAATGTGCTTTACAACGTCAGTGCAACAGGCTATTCTTCCAAAGGTGGCAGAGGGGCATCAGGTCTCGGCCTTTACTGCGGCACCGTTGCCGTAAACCCTAACATTATCCCTTACGGTTCCAAGCTGTACATCACCAGTCCTGACGGCCAGTTTGTGTATGGCTTTGCAATAGCAACCGATACCGGCACCGCACTTATGAACGGCACTGTAGGGGTAGACCTTTATTATGACACCTACAAGGAATCATCCCTCAACTGGAAAAACGTTGTAAACGTTTATGTAATTGAATAAAATACAAAACCGCAGATACAGCTGATTGCATCTGCGGTCTTTTATTTTGTTTAAGTCTATTCTATTGCAACACCTGTGATATAGCTTTTGTTGCCTACATCTTCCAGCAGGTCTCCTGCCGAGGTTTTCCCGTGGAAAAACTCCAGCCCCACAGCGATATAATCTGCGGAGGTCTGGTTTGCCTTTGCCAGCAGTTCGTCTATTGTCGCGGTGCAGAAAAAACCTGTTGCATTGTTGCGCCACACGGCAATATCCTTTATTTCCTCCTTGCAGGGCTGCAGACGGCAGGCCACAAAGCCTTTTTCCATGCCAAGAGCCAGTTCAATGGCTCTTGAAAGCACAATTTTGTTTTCAGTAGGGGAATAAAGCATTCCTTTTACCTTTTTAAAATCGTAAAACGACTGCTGATATTCACCGCGGTCGTGAATTTCGTCAGGGTAAGTCGCCTCAACAGCTTTGTGGAACAGGGTGATAATCTGATCCAGATACATTTTTTTGATTTCAGGGCAGTATTCCTTTGGGTTTGCCGCGTAGCTTCCTGTTTCGCGGAAGGATATAAGACTGTCCAGTGCACTTTCAAACCAGCAGTGGCCGTTTTCCCTGTTGAAAGGGGAAGCATAAGCAGTTGTCACATAGTTTATATACGGGTGTATTATACTGTCCAGAGAATAATGGCACAGAAAACCGAGGCAGTAGTCCTTCTGGGCGTTTGTCTGTGCAAAACGGAACAGGTTCTGAATAAACAGGCCGGTCTTTTCGTTGTGCATACGGGTTGCAAGGTTGTACATGTGGTCCTTGCGGTGCGCTTCGTACATTTTAAAGCTGTACAAAGGGTCCGGTCCGTTGCAGCCCCAGATAAATGCCTCGTAGCTTCTTGGGGTGTACTGCGCTATTGCCATCGCCTGCTGTCCGTTGTATTTATGTGCGTAATTGTCAGGCATTCATTTCACCTCACAGAGAAAATTATTCGTTGTTTTCAGCTTTATCCGGCAGACTGACAGGGTTTACAGCCATGCCGATTACAAAACCGATAAAGGTGTCAAGCATACGGTTTCCCACATATTTAAGGGGGTTAACATCGCCCACCGGGGAGGTTGCCACCACCAGAAAAACCACACAGGCAATGGACACCGTTGCAGGACGTTTAAGTTTAAGGGATGTAAGTATAAGCGGGATAATTGCCAGCGATACAAACAGGTACTGCACCAGCACATGAACCCTGCCAAGAACAAAAATATTTATAAGAAACACCGCCGTGCCCCATACCCCACCTGAAAGTGTGCCGATAAGGCGGTTTACACCCTCGTTCTTTGCACTTTCCATTGTAGGCTGAATAGCCAGCATTGCGGCAATCGCAATATACAAAGAGTTGCTCTGTCCTGCACGCAACCAGCTTACCGCAAGGGATAAAAAGATGACTACTGAGGTTTTGATTATTCTGAGTCCTATATGCGGCAGTTTGTTCATGTACATCTTCTTTTTATTTTAATCTTACATTTAATAGTAACATAAAATCCGCTGCAAGTAAAGAAATCTGTCCCTGCATGGTACCTGTAAAAAGCCGCTGCACCATCTGCTGTGCACACTATGCTTCATTTTAAACTAAATTTGATTTTATCTCTCTGTTAATATATAATCTTTACAGAGGTAATTATATGAACAAAACCAGAAATCTCAAATATGCCTGCAACGTGGCAGGCTTTTCCATTATCGCGTTTCTTGCCATAAGGGAAATCTGCGGTGCAGTAATGGCCAATATACCTTTTAAGGACGGCTCCGTGATGCCATTTGTGCTTGGCATTGCGGTGTTTGCTGCGGCGTGCCTTATTCCGACTATAACTATGGAAAACGCCCTTGGCCTGCACCCTAAACTGTTCAGAAAAACCGACACCGCGACTACCCTTGCCGCTGTTTTTTACGGTTATCTGCTTATCATTGCTGCAAGCTTTGCCAACAGCCTTGTACTTGCACTTTTAAAAAAGGCAGGGCTGGAATTTGCCGCGCAGACTGTCAGCATTCCGCAGAAACCTTTGCATGCGGTTTTATATTTTGCATATGTCTGCCTGCTGCCGCCTCTGCTTGAAGAAATTTTTACCAGAGGGTATCTGCTTAACGCTTTTAAAAACTGGGGCAGAAGCTTTGCCATTGTGGTATCCTCCCTGTGTTTTGCCCTGCTGCACTCCTCAATGGAAAACTTTGTGGTTTACTTTTGCTGCGGCATAATTCTGGCACAGGTTTATCTCACCTTTGACAGCCTTCTGCCTGCAATGCTGCTGCATTGTCTCAACAACTCCATAAGCTTTTTTATGCTCGCTTTTCAGGGCAGGGCAAATGCACACTCTGCACTGGTGCTGATTATCTTTGTTTATGTCTGTGCAATAATTTTCGGCTATGCAGGCAAAAAACACCTTGATTCCAGAGGTATAAAACTTTCCGCCTGTTTTGAAAAGGACAGCGATTTACTTAAAAAATTCATCTACTGCCGCAAGGCATATATGGCCGTTGCTGCACTTGGGCTTATGGTCTTCTTTGCATTGCTGGGCAGCTACAACAGTCTGGTTTAGGAGGCGCGTATGGCACACAGAGATTTTATGCAGCGCGCTGTCAGTCTGGCGCAGCTTGCCGCCCGGCTTGGCGAAGTGCCGGTAGGTGCTGTTGTGGTAAAGGACAATAAAATTATAGGCGAAGGGTACAACCGCCGCGAAACCGACGGCAGTGCCACAGCTCACGCAGAAATTATGGCAATTGAAGCCGCCTGCAAAACCCTTGGCCACTGGCGGCTTGAAAACTGCACCCTTTATGTTACCCTTGAGCCTTGTGCAATGTGCGCAGGGGCAATTATAAACAGCCGCATAAAAATGGTGGTGTTCAGCTGTGAGGACTACAAGGCAGGTGCCTTCGGCGGAATGTGCGATCTGAACAAACTGCCGTTCAACCATCATCCCGAAATTATAATAGGGGTTATGGAAGACGAAGCCCGCAGTATACTGCAGGATTTTTTCAGAAATCTGCGCAATAAAAATGCCGATTAAATTGCATTAAATATATTATTGTGCTAAAATATGCCTAATGATTTAAAATGACTGAAATCTTTAAGGGGGATTTTATTATGGAAAAAACAATTACCAGCCGTCTTGGCTTCGGCCTTATGCGCCTGCCTACAGTTGACGGTGAAATTGATATGCCACAGGTAATGCAGATGGTTGACACCGCTCTGGAAAACGGCGTTAACTATTTTGACACAGCATACGGCTATCACGACGGAAAAAGCGAAACAGCAATCAGGGAAGCTCTGGTAAAACGCTATGACCACAGCAAATATTTCCTGGCTACAAAACTTCCTTTCTGGAAAATGGAATGTGAAGAAGATGTTGCAAAACTGTTTAATGAACAGCTGGAAAAAACAGGTGCAGATTACTTTGACTACTACCTGCTGCACTGCCTTAACAAAGAAAACTTTGAAAAGGCAATCAATTTTAAAGCTATCGAATACTGCGAAAAAATGAAAGCAGAAGGCAAAATCAAAAAATTCGGTTTCTCTTTCCACGATGACGCTGAAACACTGGAAAAAATTCTCAAACACTATGACAAATGGGAATTTGTTCAGCTTCAGCTTAACTATTATGACCTTGAAAAAGAAGATTATCAGAAACAGCTTGCCCTGGCAAACCAGTACAACCTGCCTGTAATTGTTATGGAACCTGTAAGAGGCGGTTTCCTTGCAAGAACAGTGCCAAACGGCAAAGCTGCTGTTGACGCTGCATACGGCGAAAACAAGCTTGCTGCACTTGCTCTGAGCTATGTTGACGCCCTCCCCGGTGTGTTCCTTACACTCAGCGGTATGAGCAATATGGAACAGATGGTGGATAACATCAATACATACAAAGCACCTATCCCAATGGATGACAAAGCAAAAGCAACCATTGCAAAAGTTATGGAAGAAATCAAGAGCTTCCAGGCAGTTGACTGCACAAAATGCGAATACTGCATGCCTTGCCCTATGAAACTCAACATTCCTAAACTGTTTGAAATTTACTCCACATACGAAGTGTTCAAGAGCGAATACAACGCAAAAGAAGCACTCAAAGCACAGGAAGCACAGCCAAGTGACTGTATTGGCTGCCGTGCATGTGAAAACAAATGTCCTCAGCACATCAAAATCAGCGAAGAAATGGCTGTATGGGCAGACAAAATCAGCAAATTCAAATAATTGCATAATTGAACGGAGGTCTCTGATGACCTCCGTTTTTTGTTTGGCAGCCATGATGCAACCTGTTTTATCTGCTCATTTGATATTTCGGAGATGGTTTAGGGGGCTATGCCCCCTTGTAACAATAACCTGCTGGCGTCAAAAATCATATATAACTCTCACTTTTACATCTTATTCACATTTATTTTCTTGTGATTTTTATATCTTTGTGATATGCTTAAGCTGCAAAAATATGTTCGACAAAAAACAACATATATTTACAGCTTAAATTTCGCCCTTTTTGCATATATAAATAAAAAAATGAAAAGGTAACTGTATTGATGAAAAAACTTTTTATGGCGGTATTTGCCGCTGTTTTATGCCTTGGGATGTGCGGCTGTTCTTCAGCAGGCACCATCTCCACATATACAATGGTGCTGGACGAAATGCCCCGCAACCTTGACCCTCAGGTTGCCACAAGCCCTGAGGAACTGCTGGTTATAACCAACACCTTTGACGGTCTGTTTGAATATGTAGGCGGCAAGGTGACAAAAAACGTATGTCAGGACTATTCCGTTTCTTCCGACGGGCTTACATACACCTTTACCCTGCGCTCCGACAGCAGTTTTTATGTGAATAAAAACGAACAGATTCCTGTAACGGCAGCCGACTTTGTCTTTGCAATCAACCGCATTCTTGACCCAAAGACAAAATCCCCTTATTACAGCGATTTTGCCAACATTGCCTCTGCTGCTGCGCAGGATGACACCACACTTATTATCCGCCTTAAAGAAGCCGACAACAATTTTCTGTCCAAGCTGTGCATGCCTTGTGCAGTACCCTGCAATCAGCAGTTTTTTGAAGAAACACAGGGTGCATACGGCCTTACCGTAAAAACCACCCTTTCCAACGGACCTTTCACCGTAAACTATCTTGCAGATGACGGCAGCTACGCCACACTTATACGCACCTATGCCTCCGCTGAAGGCATTGACCGTATAAGAATTTCCCACTCTGACGGGCAGACTCCTCAGGCAGATTTATATGCAGCCGACAGCATAAGCGGCTATTTTGCCGACAGTTCTGCAAGCGGCATTGAATGCAGCAACGCACTGTTTGGCATGTACTTTAACCCACAGAGTGAAGCCCTTAAAAACCGCAATATCCGCGGTGCATTGGCATACTACTGTTACGGCATGGAAAACAGCGGTGCAAACCTTGCCGCTGTTACACAGAACTACTCCCTGTTCCCGTCCGCAGTAACCCTTGGGGACAACTGTCTCAACGACCTTATGACCTTTGAACGCCCGTCATATATGTCTGCCAGAGACCCTAAAGACCTTCTTGCGCAGGGCCTTGCAGAACTTGGTACGGTAAAAACAGACAGCCTTAAAGTGCTTGTGCCCAACGATGTAAAATATTCGGTAGTTGTGGAAAACATCAATCAGCTGTGGCAGAAAAACCTTGGGGTGTTCTGTTCCATAGAATTTCTGCCCTCCTCCGACATTGAAAAACGGGTTGCAAAAGGAGATTTCGACATTGCCTTTTACAGCCATACACTGCTTAAAAACGACCCTCTGGAAGTGCTTAAACCATACAGCACCGTAAGCGAAGAAATTTCAGCACACATAGATGCCCTTGACGGAAAATACCTTTCCAATGCCGAAATTGTAACCGAAGTTGAGTACGCCCACAGGGAAATTATTGAAATGGTTTACGCCGTGCCTATGTGTACAGACCATTATGTATATGTACATAAAAACTTTTTCAGCGGCATTGATGTAAACCCTTTCGGCAATATAGTAAATTTAAAATACGCAAAAGTTAAATAAACAAAAAAATCACTTATCCTGCGATAAGTGATTTTTATTTTTTTGCATAAAAGCAGATATCCCGTTTTTAAGCTATTACCATTCCTTGTTTTTGCAGATTGCAATGCTTGCAAAGATTGATGCAATATACATTGCCAGAACAACACATACAAGGCCTGTTATCAGAACTGTCGGGCTGAAGGATGCCAGAGTGGTGATAAAACCGTCCAGCACACCTGCCTCCTCGGCAAAACCGATGGCAAGGGCAGGGATAACCACTGTGACCATAACAATAAGACGGCTTTTTTCCACCCCGAATTTAAACATAACGGGCAGCATAAAGCTGTGGTAGAACATAGGAATAAGAATTGCTGTGAGAATTGTTTCGGCATACATACCGCCTGAAAATGCTGTTATTACAATGCAGATTACCAGTGCTGCGACAGCAAGAATAAGGCCTGTAACATATTTTGACAGCACAATATCCCTTGTTTTAACAGGCATTGTCATTGCATAGCGGTTAAAGGCACAGCGTTCGTCGTAAGCTATGCTTGTCATCGGCAGTATTGCCGCATAGACACTTGCAAATGTAGTCATATATGCACTGCCGCTCATTGCACCCATAAAACCGAATATAAGCACAATGGGAACAACGGTTTTCATTGCAACCTTGAGCACCAGCAGGTCTTTTAATACAAGGCCTTTCATACTACTGCACCTCCTTTGTGTAGTAAAGCATAATGTCTTCGATTGACGGTTTATCCATTACATATTCACCTGATATCCTGTCTTTCAGCACAAGTGCCTGGGTGGAAAAGCTGTTCTGCTTGCAGCTTATAACCGCATTCGGGTCCAGCTGTGCAAACTGCTCGTTTGTGCAGTGGATAACAGCATATTTTTCCATAAGGTCATCCTTGTTTTCCACAAAAATAATTTCGCCGTCCTTAATAAATGCAATGTAGTCGCAGATTTTTTCAAGGTCGGAAGTAATGTGGCTGGAGATAAGCACGCTGTTGTTTTCGTCCTGAACAAAATCCTGCAGAATATCCAGAATTTCGTCCCTTACCACAGGGTCAAGACCGCTGGTGGCTTCGTCCAGCACAAGCAGCTGTGCATTGTGACACAGTGCCACCGCAATATTGAGCTTTGCACGCATACCTGTGGAAAAATCCTTTATCTGTTTGTCCTTTGGCAGTGCAAAACGGCGGCGCAGATTGTCAAACTTTTCGCCGTCCCAGTTTTTGTAGGTATTGGCAAGTATGAGTGCAATATCCTTTACATTGAGTATCTCCGCAAACGGGCAGCCGTCCAGCACCACGCCGATTTTCTCCTTGTCGGCAGCTGTCAGCTGTGAAATGTCCTTATCAAAAATTTTAAGTGTTCCGCTGTCCTTTTTTGTTATGCCCAGAAGACAGTTCATTGTGGTGGATTTGCCTGCACCGTTTTTGCCTACAAAGCCCATAATGTAGCCTTTAGGCAGAGACAGACTGACATTTTTGAGTGCAAAGCCTTTATATGCTTTGTTGAGATTTCTGATTTCAAAAGCTTTTTCCATAAATTATTTCTCCTCGTATATACAGGATAAAATTTCAATAAGTTCCTTTTCGCTGACATCGCACAGCCTTGCAATTTCTGCCGCTCTGGAGAGCAGAGCTTCAATCTCCCGCAGGTTTTGCTCCCTTACCAGCTGTGTATTTTTTGCCGCTACAAAACAGCCCTTGCCTGCAACGGTGGCGATAAAGCCGTCCCGTTCCAGCTCCTCGTAGGCACGTTTGGTGGTGATAAGGCTTATTCTGAGTTCCTTTGCAAGATTACGCATGCTTGGCAGGGCGTCCCCTTCCTTAAGTTTTCCCTGCATAATCATTGCTTTTATCTGATTTTCTATCTGTGCGTAGATAGGTTCGCTTTGAGAATTTGAGATAATAATGTCCATAGGAATTCCTTTGTGTCTACTGTATATATTCAGTATATACAGTTATATACAGTTTGTCAACTGTTTTCCTTTAATTTTTTACATTTTAACGGATAAACTGTTTTTGTCATTCTGAGCGTAAGCAAAGAATCTCTCTGCTTTTGCAGATTGATTGCTGCCCTGTCACATATATATTTATCAAGCCCGGATATACTTCGTCATGCTGTTCCTCAGTGTGACATAATACAGCTTTTGACAACACGGCCTCTCTATGAAGATTATCTGCTGTTTGCGGAGGCAGACAGCTGTTCCTTTATATATTTTTAAAAAACAGGTTTATTTATTGTGCAGAATGCAGTATAATATAATGTTAGAAAAACAATTGTAAAAAACACTCCGAGAGGTTTTTGATATGAGTATATTAGACGGCAAAAAAGTTATACATTTTATCGGCTGCGGCGGCAGCGGCATGTTCCCCATTATTCAGATACTGCACGGCAAGGGTTACACCATCACAGGCAGTGATGTAAATGAGGGCGATATAATCAACTACGAACGCAATATGGGCATAAAGGTAACACTGCCTCACGCAGCAGACGCTGTGGTCGGTGCCGACCTTGTGGTTTATTCTGCCGCAATCTTCAGGGACAACTGCGAGCTTGCAAAAGCAAAGGAACTGGGCATACCATGTGTTGAACGCAGCATTATGCTTGGGGAAGTATGCCGTCTGTTCCCAAAAAGCATCTGTGTAAGCGGCACCCACGGCAAAACCACCACAACCAGCCTGATAAGTCAGGTACTTATCATGGCAGACAAAGACCCTGCCTGTGTTATCGGCGGCAAGCTGCCGCTTATCAACGGCTACGGCAAGGACGGCAGCGGTGAAAATGTGGTTATTGAAGCATGCGAATACAGCTATACTTTCCTTGAACTTCTGCCTTATATGGCAATTGTGCTCAACATTGACCACGACCATCTGGAGTTTTTCAAAACCTTCGAAAACCTTAAAAACAGTTTTTACCGCTTTACAAAACTGGCAACCGACTGTGTAATCATCAACGGTGATGATAAAAACACAACAGACACAATAAAAGATTTGTCTGTGCCGATTATTTCTTTCGGCATTGAAAAAGACTGCGACTACGTTGGCGTGAACATCCGCAAGGAACACAAAAGCTTTTACAGCTTTGATGTAAAACACAAAGGTGAAATTATTGCAACTGTTCATCTTTCCATTCCGGGCAGACACAATGTTTACAACGCTCTTGCTGCCTTTGCCGCCTGTCACCAGGCAGGTGTTGAACCTGTAAAAATTGCCGAGGCAATGGGCAAATTCGGCGGTGCAGGCAGACGCTTTGAAATTCACGGAACAGTAAACGGTGTTACAATTGCCGATGACTATGCACACCACCCTGAAGAACTTACCGCCACACTTACCGCAGCACAGGATATGGGCTTTAACAAAGTGTGGGCTGTGTTCCAGCCGTTTACCTACAGCAGAACAAAAATGCTGCTGGACGACTTTGCAACCAGCCTGCAGATTGCAGACCGCGTTGTAATGACAGAAATTATGGGCAGCCGCGAGATAAACACAATTGGCATTTATACAAAAGACCTGGCGGAAAAAATTCCGGGCAGTGTGTGGTTTGACACCTTCAGCGAGGTGGAAAACTATGTTATGAGCCATGCCGAAAGCGGCGACCTTGTTATCACCCTTGGCTGCGGTGATGTTTACAAAATTGCAAAGAGCATAGTGGCAAAAAATAAATAATAAAATTAAAATACTATATACAAAGGAGAAGCAAAAATGATTACAGTTTGTCAGGCAACTCTCAACGACATGGACGGCGTGCTGGCTTTGCTTAAAGCAAACCATGTAAGCAGCATGACAGAAGAAGAAAAGAAAAACGGTTTTGTAACCACAAACATGACAAAGGAACAGATGACACGCCTTATCAGCGATGAAGACGGTGTTACCGTTGCAAAGGACGGCGACAAAATTGTGGCTTTTGCCCTTGCAGCAAGCTGGGACTACTGGAAAGAATGGCCTTTCTTTCAGTATATGATTGAAATTCTGCCTGAAAACAGCTACAACGGCGAACCTCTGACAGTGGAAAACAGCTATCAGTACGGCCCTGTTTGTGTGGACAAGGACTATCGCGGCAGCGGTGCTTTTGAAAAGGTGTTCTTTGCTTCACTGGCAAATATGGAAAAGCGTTTTCCATACATGGCAACCTTTGTAAACAAGGTTAACCCTCGCAGCTTTGCAGCACATACAAGAAAAGCAAAACTTGACGAAGTAAGCAGTTTCAGCTACAACGGCAACAACTACTGGCTGCTTTGCTGCAAAACAAGCAACAGACCTTAAAAGATGTTTTAAAGGGCTAAACCTCCCAAAGCATACGCTAAATTGAATATTACATACAAAAATGCAGAGTACCAGAGTACCCTGCATTTTTTAATTGTATAAATTTTTTACCGTAACACAGTTTTCGCAGCCCAAAATTGTGCCTGACTTGTCACAGTAGGCTGTGTCCCCCATAACCTCACCGCAGACAGGGCACAAAATTTCCTCTGTCTGTGTGTTGTTGGGGCACAAGGCTGCACACGGAGTGCGGTTGCATATTGTACACATATTTTCCTTTCCGAAAATACGCTGTTCCGTTTACATAATAATTGTACCCGCACAAAAGAGCAAAGTCAAACATATGTGCCATAATGCGACAGCTTTTAATTAACGAATATAAACAACACCGCATAAAAGGGTATTACGGCAAGAAAACCCAAGCTCCTGTCTAAACATTGAAAACGGCTCGGGGCATATCCGGCCCATTTTCTGTACAAAAAACCGCTGTGCATCAGCTGCACAGCGGATATGGCCTAAATTTTGCTTTTACTGCCGCCCTTGCCGCGACACACAAACAGAGCAATGGCAATGCCCAAAAAGCCGGAAATAAGCTTATTTACCATATATGCCACCGTCTGGTACGGTGTGCATATAGAAGCGACAAACGCCAGCTGACCGCCTATTACATAGGCACCGCATACGGAAAAAGCCGCATTCACAACCCTGCCGCGGCTGTCCATGTCGGAATAAAGCGGCAGCATTGCCAGGCTTTGCACAAAGCTGAGTATAACCCCCACAACCGACTGGTTGTTGACACCAAGGCGCACCGCAACCTTTGCAATGTATTGCGGAAATTTTGTAAGTATTATTTTTGAGAGCACCAGCCCGCCGCAGGCGATGATAACCATGCGGAAAATCATGTACAGTATTTCATTTATAAGCCCCAGCTGTACAAGGCTGTACTGTGGCATAAACATGCTGAACACCGTCAGGGCAAAAAGCAGATAACTGACAATGCGGATAAAGTTGCCAAAAGCTGTGAGCACCTTTGTTGTCGCTTTAGGTGCAAATGCAACTGCAAGGATAAGAACAACACACAGTATTGTTACAGGTATCATGTTAACAAGCAGCACCCTGAAAGGCACACCAAGCATTACGCCGCCCACAAACAGCCCCACCGGCAATGGAATAATTCCGCAGATAAACCCCTGCATAAGGTCAGGAATTTCCTCCTGCTTTACTGCAGCAAGAAAAACAGGCAGCTGATAGCCTATTGTTGCACCAAGGCCCCCTGCCACCATTGCACCGCTGAAAACCGCCAGCGCATTTGTTGCCGCAAGCTGATTTGCAACCCCCAGTGCACCCATGTCAGGTGCCAGCAGGCTGCCGATGATAAGGGACGGGTCAAAAGGGATATTTTTTGTAAGTGATGAAATTGCTTCGGCATTGTTCTGCACAAAGGAAACTCCTATTGCATAAAAACCCACAACGCTCAAGGCAAGACCGCCCATTGTGTTTAGGCCTTTTTCAAACTCCTGTGCCAGACCAAGTTTTAAATTGAAAGTGTAGTCCGCCAGACCGATAAAGGCAAATATTGCCATTATAAATATAAATATTTCCATACACTGCCTCCCCTTTGCAGTTTAAGTATATAATTTTTCAACTGCAAATAAAAGGATATATCAATTAAAATTATATTGCGCAACAGATGTACACCGCTTATATGCTGAGTGTATGTGCATAGCCTATGGCACCGCGTTTTGTGCAGTTGTGTGCGGCATATGCTGCTGCCGCTTCCATAGCTTTCGGTACATCTTTGTTTTCAGTGTAATGCACAAGGAATGCGGCTATGTAGCTGTCCCCCGCGCCCATGGTGTCGACAACCTCCACCTTTACTATGCCGTGGCGGTAAAAGTTCTGCCCGTCAGAAAAAAACGAGCCTTTGCTGCCCTGTGTTATGCACACATTTTTTGTACCGAGGCTGTGCAGTTTCTGTGCAAGAGCTTTGCATTCGTCATCGCTGAGTCCGCTGCCCGACAGAAATGCATAGGTAAGGTGCGGACAAACTTTTTTAAAGTATCCGTCATCCTTTATTTCGGAAAAGTCAAAGGACAGTGCAACTGCCTTTGCAAGTGTTTCCAGTTCGTATTCAAGGTTGGAATAACAGCTTATATGGCACACGTCGGCGGTTTTTGCAAGTTCAAGGTCTTTTGCTGTAATTTTGATTGCCGCAATTTTCTGGCAGCTGTAAGGCTGAATTGCCACAAACACACGGTCACCGTTAACCAGTTTTACCCCTGTCTGTGCACTTGCCGCATACATTCTGCGGCAGTTCTCTGCCTTTACTCCTTCCTTTTCAAGACATTCTGTAAGATAATCTGCCATATAATCATCGCCTAGCACACCTGTATAGCTTGTTTCCTCTGCACCGCAGCGTTTTGCGTGCACAGCAACATTATAGCAGTTGCCGCCCGGGAAAAATATGTTTTCTTCTATGTAACAGTCGCACACGCTGTCGCCGATTGCAATAAGTTTCATACCGTTTCTCCTTTTATATAGCAATAAGGGCGGATAAAAATCCGCCCATTGTCTGTTTATCTGAAATTCACGGGGCAGTTACACCCCCGTTTTATGCAGACACAGCGGTTCCTTTGCTCTCTGCAGGGCATATCCCTGCATTAAAAACCACATTTCTGCAGTTAAAGCACCTGTTCGAGAATAAGTGCAAATTCCTCAAGGCCTTTTTTGTCCTCTTCGGAAAATCTGCCCACAAAAGGTGAATCGATGTCCAATACACCCCAGATTTCTCCACCCACATGGATTGGCACCACAATTTCGGAGTTGGATGCACTGTCGCAGGCAATGTGACCGGGGAACTCGTGTACATCGTAAACCAGCTGGGTTTTATCTTCTGCCACAGCTGTGCCGCACACACCGCGGCCCACAGGAATTACAATGCAGGCTGTTTTGCCCTGAAACGGACCAAGCACCAGCTTGCCGTCCTGCATTTTGTAAAAGCCTGCCCAGTTGATATCTGCAAGGTGTTCCCACAGCAGTGCAGCTGCGTTTGCAAGGTTTGCAGTTTCGTAAGGAATGTCCTCGGTAATAGCCTTAAGCTGGCTGTTAAGCAGGTTGTAATCGGTTGTTCTTTCCATAGTTTTCTCCTGTATTTTTATATTTTTTCAGGGGATTTGCTTTTCAGCTGCGCACAGCAGCTGTTTTGATAATCTGTTTATTCACCGCGGCCAAAGTTTACCACTTTGCCCTGATTCCAGGCATATACTACGCCTTCTTCAGCTGCTTTTTTGCTTTTTTCGTCTTTGTATTCCATATGAGGTGTCTGTGCACCGCAGTCTGCACATTCAACATAGCAGCACCAGCCGTTTACATGTTCGAGCCATGCAGGTCCCTGACAGTATGGACAGTCCTGCAGGTCATACAGTTCAATATCTTTGAAATCCATAAATTTTCTCCTTTATTATAACGCCCGCAAAAAAGGCGGTGTTTTTATTTATATGGAATAATATCCGTACACAAAAGTATATCATTTTACCCCGCCTGCTTGCAATAGTATATACTGCCTACACGGCAGACAGGGTTACTTTTCTGCTGTAAACACAGCTGCTATTCTCTTATATATTTAATCAGTATATCATAAATTTCGGGTTTTACCCGTTTAAGGCTGACAACCTTGCCTCCGCAGTCAAGAAAACAGTGTTCACTTGTGCCTTCAAAAACAACACTGCCGTCGCCTTTGGTCATTCTGTAACCTATTTTAAGGCGCACGCCCTTAAACTCTGCCACCCATACATCAATGGTGACTGTGTCGGCATAGGTGGTGGTGTTTTTATATTTTCCCTCCACCGCTGTCACAGGGGAGATTATTCCCATTTTCTCAATGGTGTCATAGCCGCAGCCGATTTTTTCCAGAAAATCGGTACGGGCTTCCTCCATCCAGCGTATGTAGTTGGAATGATGGGTAATGCCCATCTTGTCCGTTTCGTAGTAGTGCACCTTATGGGTGTAAAGTTCCATTTTTGTGTTCCTTTCTGCGGCCGGCATTTATTCCCAGTCGGTATAGTTAAGGGCAGGCATTGCAGCAACAAACTGTGCATCTGTCACAGCAAGTTCTATGCCGCCGCCGTACTGTGCGGTTATCACCGCTTCGCCGTAGCCTTCGTCAAGCAGCACAGGTATGTAACCGCTGCCGCTGCCCGGCATTGCAAGGGTGCTTTGTTCGCCCCCTGACACACAGCCTGTTGTAACCACCGCCGCGGTGCGGTTAAGGGATAAAAATCTGTCCCACATATTATTGAACTGTGTGGAATAGCTTATCTGCACATCTGCCACAAATTCTTCGGTGTTGTCACTTGTACAGATAATTTTTACATTGCCGCTGTCCAGCTGCAAAATTTCCACCTTTACAGCCGCGTCGATATATCTGCTTTCGCATTTTGACCACAGCCAGCTGTATTCAGTTTTGAAGGTTTTTATATAATTTGGCAGCAGATGTCGGTAAAAATGCCAGTTCTGTGTGGAAACCCAGCTTTCTGTAACAAGGGAGGAAGTCTGTGCATAAGGGTACTGCCCTTCCACAAAGTTTTTCGCATAGTTTTCCTGCGTTTCTCTGCCCAGAGCGTGAATTATATAGTCATAACCTGTCGGCTGAAATGTGCCTTTTACCGTTTCAAGCCCTGTTGCATAGGTGGAAAACACCTGTTTGTCCCCCACAATATCAGCGGCTTCCAGCAAAGCCTTTGTCTGTGTTGAAGGGCCGCCAAAAGCGTCTATGTAAACGCCCTGAGGCTGCGGCGCAAAGGTTGCCGCCTGCAGAATGTAAAAGGCTGTTACCGCACATACCAGCAATGCGCTGCCAAGGTCGGCAAATCTGCCCAGTTTTGAAAATCTGCTGCATATAAAATTTATTGCTGCAGCTGCCGCAAGCAGAAGGGAATAAACCTCCAGCGGTTCGCGGCAGTTAAAGCCCGATCCCCCCGCAACATAAACAAGGGTACCCGCTGTAACTGTAAGTGTTATAAACACAAGATAAAGCAGGCTGTTGTCCGCCTTGCCTTTTATAAGGTGATACAGTGCCCAGCAGAAAAACGCCAGAAATATTGCGATAAAAAACCACATTTCTTCGGTTGTGAAGATATATTCCAAAACCGATACGTCGCCTGTTCCGTTAAAGTAAAAATACTGATACTGCGCTGTCTGTGCCATGGATGCCAGATAACTTCCCGGGTGACCTGCTGTTACCACGCACATACTTGCCAACGCACCAACAGCTGTTGCGGCAACCATAATGCCAAAACGTTTTGCAAACTGCACAAATGAAAATCTGTATACAAAAATCTGCAGGATTATATATATCACAAATGCAGCTGCAATTGCTGCCACACCATAGTCATTGCTCCACACAATGAACATACCAAGTATAATCCCCAGAACGGCAGCTGTCCTGCAGTTTTTCAGACTGTTTATCCAGTCAATGCTTTTGCCCGAACGTTTTTTATAAACCTCTGCGGCAACAACCGCAATTATAACAATCAGAAACGGCAGAAAACTGCGCACACCGCGCATGGAGTTTGACGGTGTATACAGCCCTTTGAAGCGTTCGGTAAATATCCAGCCGTATTTTGGGCCAAGCAGACGGAACAAAATCTGTGTGGAAATTATTTTTGCAGTTGCAGCTGATACAAAGCAGGATATTTCCAGCCGTTTTGTCACAAGGTACATCACCATAAAAACACTGAGCGAAAAAATGATGTTTGATGTAAATGTTGTAACAAACAGGCTGTTTGAAAATGTATTTTTAAGTGCTACAAACGGCAGATTTATAAACACAGGTGCCATACCGATATAGTTGGAAAACTCCGCATATGGTATCTGCCCGTCCAGTATACGTCTGAATACATTGTAACTTTGAAAATCTCCGTTTATCGAAACATAGTCACAGATGGCTGCCCTTTCGGCTGCAAACAGCCAGCTTAACAGCAGCACCGCAAGGATATATGCCGCAACAACGGCTTTTTTGTAATGTTTTTTTATCTTCATATAAATCCCCACTCGTCATGGTATCATATTTTGTTATTTATACTTTTTCCATTCCCTGTCGATATATCTGCTTAAACCTTTATAATATTTTTCATTATACGGCACAAAAAGATAAGCTTCGTTTTTGTATTCCTCACAGTTATATTTTTCACTGCCCAGCACCTTTTCGGCATAGGCGTCCACACAGGCAGGATACCCTGTGCCCACATTGAAACGGTAAAAGTCCTTTACAAAGTACAGCCCCATTTTATTGAAATGGTCACCTCTCAGACAGCTGTTGAAGGCGGGGTTTTCGGCAATAAGGGTGCGCAGGTCAAATTCAGGGTCACTGCACAGTTCCTTAAGTTTCGGCACTGCATCATACAGTTTCTGACTTATCAGCCCTTTGCTTTCACTCCATTTAAGGAACACTGCCAGATGGTTAAGGCCATTGAGTTCCTCGGTGTCAAGCTGCATGTTTTTAACTTTACGGGTGTGGGTGCGGCCGTTGTCAATCATTTTACCCCAGTAGACACCATCCACTTTTTTATCCTCAGCAGCACCGATTGCCACGCTGCAGTTCTGTGCAAAAAAGGCAAGGTCCTTTTCGGTAAGGCACACAATAACATGGTTTGCATCGTACTGCCCCATTTTGGTGGCGTGTTCCATAAAATCGCTGTACGGCACTTCGTTGCCGTCAGGCACGCGCACATAATATCCCTTTAAATTATCAATTTTACCAAAGGGTACATATGGTTTTTCAGGCACAACCGCCATAACATTTTCGCCGATGAAAAACAGGCCGAAAACTATATCGTCGTCCAGCTTGTAATATTTTGGTGTGGCGTAAAACAGGTTCATCTGCTGCAGGCGGTCAAGGAACTTTTCAAAACCTTCCAGTGTGCCGCCGATTTCGTCAATCTGCTCCTTGCCAATGTTTATAGGGTTCATCGCTGCAAGAACTGTAAAACTCTGATATGTATTGTTTGAAAGTTCCGCGTCCATGCGCTTCAAAGCGTCAAGGCTTGCATTCATGTTGTTTTCGATAAGCTGTGGTATATGCTTGAGTGTTACAAACTCATCATCGCAGACAAAACTGTCCACATTGAATATACCGCAGATTTTTTCGGTAACTGCATAGGCGTTGCGGATATCGGTTTCGGTGTTTGGCAAAGGCAGGCTGATACACACATCACCGTCAGCAAACCACACCTCAAAACCGCGTCCCACGCTGTTTTCGTCATACATAACGGTGTAGTTGTCCCCTACTTTATCAAAAATCATACAGTATTCCACATCCATCGCACCGTAGCTTAAGTTTTGCAGGGCTGCAATCTGCACAATGGAAACTTCTCCCTGATGATGTTCGTTTTGCTGTATTTTTATCTGAACTGCCATAGTATACACCTCTTTTGGATATTTGCTGATTAAATTATAACATATATTGCATTTTAAATATATTAAAATTTGCAGGCAAAGCAAAAATGCTGTCACAGTATAATACAAATTCCGATGCAAAGCTGTATTCTGCAAAAAAATCCCCCGTCTTTCAGACATATCATCAGGACGGGGGAAGATTTATTGAATTTTACATAGCATCCTTGTTTATAAACTCGGCGCTGGTTTTGGAGTATACAAATTTCTGTGCACTGTAGAGGCTGAAATAGCCTGAAAGCACATAGCAGAATGCCACAACAATTGCCATTGGGATAAGATTTGCACTGCCAAAAATTTCCACACCGAGAATAAGGCTGGTAACAGGTGAGTTGATAACACAGCAGAACAAGCCTACCACACCAAGTGCCGCACCGAGATGAGGGTCGATGGCAATTACCGTGCATATTGTGTACCCAAGGGTTGAACCGATAAAGAAGGTAGGCACAATTTCGCCGCCTTTGAACCCGCAGCCAATGGTGAGTGCGGTAAAAATTATTTTAAGCAGAAAAGCATAGGGCACAAGGCTTTCGGCATAGATGCTTTTGTCCACCGCTTCCATGCCTGCACCAAGATAATCGGTGCCGAAAACCGCCACAAGTGCCATAAGTATAACAGACCCTGCGATTACGCGGGTGTACGGATTTTTAAAATATTTGTGGAACAGTTTATGCCCTTTGTGCATTGCCAGCACAAAGCCTATTGAAACCACCGCAACCACAAAAGAAAACGCCATAAGCATCACAAAGCTTTCAGGCTCAACCCGGAGCACTGTTTCCAGCGTGTAATGCACACTGTGGCATCCCAGCATCTGTGCGGTGAAAAACGCAACAAGGGCAGAACACAGACAAGGCATAAGTGCCGAGTAGTAAAAAACCCCTACGCTTATTACTTCCATGGAAAATATTGTGGCAGTAAGCGGTGTGCCGAACAAAGCGGAAAAAACCGACGCCATGCCGCACATAATATAGATGGACATTTCCTTCTGGTCCGCTTTCATAATTCTGCCGAATGTTGTGGCAAGGCTGCCGCCAATCTGCAGCGCCGCACCTTCGCGCCCGCTGGAACCGCCCACAAGGTGAGTGATTACCGTTGCGGCAAAGATGGCAGGAAACAGCCTGCGCGGCACTTTGTCCTGCTGACGCACCGACTGAATTATGGTGTTTGTACCCGGCTGGTTGTGCAGACCAACGCTGTGGTACAAAAACACAATGAGCATACCGCCCAGCGGCATAAGCCAGATGAGAAAACTGTTTTCCACACGGATTGCTGTCACATAGTCAATTGCGTGGTGGAACGCTGCCCCCACAACACCGCATACACCCCCCAGCACAAGGGATATAAGTATCCATTTTACTCCGTATCGTATATTATTTTTAAGTTCGTTTGCTACTATTTTGCCTGTACTCATAGAATTTACCGTTTTGCCTTGATTTCTGTATATGTATAACATTGTTAAACTTTGGCAATTTGCATTGCCGCATTTCTATCCAATTATATTTTATAACAAATATTGTGTCAATGCAACAGTCGGCAGAACACTCTGTTATAATTTATATGTCAGACAAAAACAGCCCCGTACAGTTGTACAGAGCTGTTTGAATTCAGTTTTCAGGGCTGACTATTTTGTCGGGTCTTCGCCTTTTACAAATTTGCGGACATCATCGTTTACCAGTTTAACGTTTACTTCGTCAAGGTAAATCATATGACCGGATTCGTACCCTTTAAAGAACACACGGTCTTTAGGGAAGTCAGAATGGTTCATTGTATACCACAGAATGCCTGTTTCGGTGCACAGGTCATACCAGCCGTTCATAAAGAACACGCGCATGCCGGGTGCACGGCGCATTGCGTCACTTACGCATTCCGCTGTGTTGCGGGACTGTACTTCGTTTTTCCATTTTGCCCACAGACGTGCGGAGGACAGGAAGTTGCGGTCCCATTTAATATTGAGTTTAGGGCAGATAACACCGAGAAGCACTGACTGGAAGAATGGGTCGTATTTGCCTTCTGCAGGGTCGTCACCAAGGCCGCGCTGTCTTTCTGCAAGGCCTGTGTAGAGCGGACGTGTAAGTCTGCCGTCAAGGCGGGAAACAGACAATCCCTTGCCGCGTGCAACTTCGCTGCGGTAGATTGTATCTTCAACAACAAGGTTTCTCTGTTCAATATATTCGCGGGAAACGCCTGTATAGTGCATAAGTTTCTGAATAATTTCTTCTCTTTCCTCACCAACAACTGCTTCGCCTTTGAACAGTGCTACAAGATAATCTGTTGCTGCCCAGTGGCTTGCTTCGTAAACAAATTCTTCAAGGCCCTGTTCTGTAGGATGGTTGTGGTACCAGTGAACAGCTGCAAGGGTAGGGAAGCTTGTGATTGCAGGATAAACAGGTGGTGTGTCGTGGAAGTATTTGCCGTTTGTCACGGTGTTGCCGATCATGATAAGGCCGTCAAATGCCATGCTGAAGCTGCGGTCGGTGCCGCCTGCCAGTGTGCCCATGCCTGCAATTGTTGCAGCACGTGTACAGCCATAACTTTCACCCATAAGATATTTAGGGCTTTCCCAGCGGTTGTATCTGTCAAGCCATTTCTGAATCATTGTCAAGAAACTTTCTGCGTCAGGTTCAATGCCCCAGAATTTATCTGCTTTTGTTTCGTCAATAAGTCTGCCGAAACCTGTGCCCACAGGGTCGCACACAACAAGGTCAGCCACGTCAAGCAGGCAATATTCGTTATCCTGACTTTCGTATGGCGGCAGTGGTGTAAACGGGTCGTCAGGGTCGGTGCTGTATTTGAGACGTGTAGGGCCAACATAGCCAACATGCACCATCATTGAAGATGTGCCCGGTCCGCCGTTGAAGCAGAAAATTACAGGACGGTCCTTTGTGTTTTCCACATCACTGCGGAAATAGGAATATGTAAACATAGAAGCTATAGCCTTGCCGTCATCATCGTAAAAAACTGTGTCTTCGGCAACTGTATTGTAGGGAATTTTCTTTCCGTAAACTTCAATACAGCCTTCGGATGTAAAACGGGAAGGGGTAAAAACGTCTGTTCTCAGCATTTGAAAACCTCCTTGTACAAAAGAAAATTTTATTATATCTATACTGATAATATATCACTTTTTGCTCAGGCAAGTAAACTGTGATAGTTGATAGAATTTAACCCTTTCAATTGGATGTTTTTACATATAAATATCGGTTCTTTCCTTTCTCTTTTGTGGCATAAAACCCGGCACAAAAAAGACGGACAGATTTCTCTGTCCGTCGGTTAATTTTTGTTTTCAGATTAGTCAGCAAGTGGTTTCATTGTTGGGAACAGAAGAACGTCTCTGATGGAGTCGTTGTTTGTAAGGAGCATTACAAGTCTGTCAACACCAAAGCCAAGGCCGCCTGTTGGTGCAAGGCCGTATTCAAGAGCTGTTACATAGTCGTAGTCAACCTGTGCTTTTGTGTCAGGTTCAAGTGCCTTGCGGTCTGCAACCTGTTTTTCAAAACGTGCACGCTGGTCAATAGGGTCATTGAGTTCGCTGAATGCGTTGCCGAATTCTGTTGCGTTGATAAAGTATTCAAAACGTTCTGTGAACATTGGGTCTTCCGGTTTGCGTTTTGCAAGCGGTGAAATTTCCACAGGGTAATCGTAGATAAATGTTGGCTGAATGAGTTCCGCTTCAACATAAGCGTCAAAGAATTCAGCAAGGATAGCACCTTTGCTTGGAACTTCAGGCAGTTCAACATGGTGTTCTTTTGCAACAGCAATTGCTTCTTCATCTGTTGCAATTGTGTCAAAGTCAACGCCTGAGTACTTTTTAACTGCTTCCTTCATTGTCATTCTTTCCCAGTGACCAAGGTTGATAACTTTGTCCTGATATGGAATTTCAAGTGTGCCGCAAACTTTTGTTGCAACTGTTTTCATCATATCTTCAACAAGGTCCATCATTCCGTTGTAGTCTGTGTAAGCCTGGTAAAGTTCGATGGATGTAAACTCAGGGTTGTGTTTTGTGTCCATGCCTTCGTTGCGGAAGATACGGCCAACTTCGTAAACTTTGTCAAAACCGCCAACGATAAGACGTTTGAGGTAAAGTTCTGTTTCAATACGCAGCACCATATCCATATCAAGTGTGTTGTGGTGTGTGCGGAACGGTTTTGCAGAAGCACCGATTTCGATTGGTGTGAGGATTGGTGTGTCAACTTCGAGGAAGCCGCGGTTGTCAAGAAATTCGCGGAGCGCACGGAGAATAAGACTGCGTTTTACAAATGTATCTTTAACTTCAGGGTTTACGATAAGGTCAAGTTCTCTCTGACGGTAACGTGTATCCTGGTCTTTAAGACCATGGAATTTTTCAGGAAGCGGCAGGAGAGATTTGCTGAGAAGTTCAATTGCTTTTACACGGATGGAAACTTCGCCGTGTTTTGTACGGAAAACTTCGCCTGTAACACCTGCGATGTCACCGATGTCCCATGTGCAAACTTCTTTAAAGTAGTCAACACCCAAAGCGTCCTGACGGAGATAAAGCTGAATTTTGCCGGAGTTGTCTCTCAAATCCATAAATGCAGCTTTGCCCATAATACGTTTAGACATGATACGTCCTGCAAGACTTACTGTTTTAACTTCTTCTGCTTCGTCGTTAAAATTGTCAACTTCTGTCTGAGCGTAGCTTGTAACATTGAACTTGGTTTTTGCAAAAGGGTCCTGGCCTTTTTCCTGCAATGCTTTAAGCTTGTCGCGGCGAACCTGCAGAATTTCGCTTAAAGAAACTTCTGTTTCAACTGTTTCAATGTTTGGATTTTTGTTTTCCATTTTGTTCTCCTTTATATATTTTATATTGTAATTTTCACAAAATTTGCCAAATGGTTTCTGCCATGTGGACATAATAATCCATTATCTTATATATTTTATCATAAATACTGTTTTGCCGCAATAAGTCCGCACAACAAAAAAAGAGGCTTTTTGCCTCTTTTTATTGTCAAATATGATAGTGCACTGTAAAAAGAGCACATTTGCGCCTAAAACAGATTAAGCAATTGTTTTAACAACAAGTTTCATTGTTGCGCCTGTCGGGAGGCTAACTTCAACTTCGTCGCCTTCTTTGTGACCAACAAGTGCTGCACCGATTGGGCTTTCAAGGCTGATTTTGTTGTTAAATGGGTCGAACTCTGTTGCACCAACGATGTCGTAAACTTCTTCATCGCCAAAGTCGTCAACAACTGTTACCTTGCTGCCAACATTGATGCCGTTTTTGTGCATATCTTCTTTATTAACAATTTTTGCGTGTTTGATTGTGTATTCTGTTTCGTTGATTTCCTGTTCAACGAGGCCCTGTTCGTTTTTAGCTTCGTCATATTCGCTGTTTTCGGAAAGGTCACCAAAGCCGCGTGCAACTTTGATTTTTTCAGCGATTTCAGGTCTTTTTACTGTTTTGAGGTATTCAAGTTTTTCAACGAGTTCGTCATAGCCTGCCTGGGTCAATAAAATTTCTTTAGCCAATTTTAAAATCTCCTTTTATTCAAATAGCTATGCCGATTTGTTTTTGCAAAGGGGCATAGCTACATTTGTTTTTAAACAGCAAGATATATTATATAGGTAAAAAACAAAAAGTCAACTACTTTTGTAGATTTTTTATATATTTTTTGCCGTTTTTTTACCATTTGTAATGCCAAATATACAAAAGCTTATCCGTTTTGTATAAATATATTCATAAATTACGGAATTATGCACGACAGATGACAACGTTTTCCAAAATACATTCTCCTTTACATTACCTCTGATGTTATTCTGATATGTATGCACAAGGACAACCCCTGCCCCTGCGGATTTCATCTTTTACCATTGATATTCTATGAATCCCGGACAGCAAAAAAGACTCACATATAGTGAGCCTTCTTTGCCGGTTAAAAGTAAAAGGGAGTTGTATTTTATTCTTCGTCGTATTTAACGTTGATAAATTCTTTAGCTTCTGCGATTACTTTTTCTTCAAGGTGTGCCGGCAGCTGTTCGTATCTTACGAATTCAAATGTAAACCAGCCTGCACCTGCTGTAAGTGAGCGGATGTATGTAGTAAAGTTTGCCATTTCGCTCATTGGACATTCAGCCATAACAGCCTGCATGCCGTCTTCTGCCGGGTCGAGACCGAGAACACGGCCGCGGCGTTTGTTAACTTCGCCCATTACGTCGCCTGCGTTTGCGCCAGGAACATATGCAACAAGTGTGCCGTATGGTTCAAGAAGAACAGGGCTTGCTTTTGGCAGACCTGCTTTGTAAGCAAGTGTTGCAGCAAGTTTGAATGCCATTTCAGAGGAGTCAACTGCATGGTAGGAACCATCCATCAATGTAGCTTTAAGACCAACTACAGGATAACCTGCAAGCACGCCGTATTTGATAGCGCTCTGGAGACCTTTTTCAACTGCAGGGAAGTAGTTCTTTGGAACAGAACCGCCGAATACTTCTTCAGCAAAGATAAGTTCTTCACCATCGTGTGGTTCAAATGTAATTTTAACGTGACCATACTGACCGTGACCGCCGGACTGTTTTTTGTGTTTACCTTCAACAAGTTCAACTTTTTTGCGGATTGTTTCGCGGTAAGCTACTCTTGGAGCGGAAAGTTCAGCTTCAACGCCGAATTTGCCTTTCATTTTTGCAAGAACAACGTCGAGGTGCTGTTCGCCAAGGCCTTTGATAAGCTGCTGTGCTGTTTCAATGTCCTGACGATAGGAAACTGTGCAGTCTTCTTCCATAATTCTCTGGAGGGAAGCAGAAATTTTTGCTTCTTCGCCTTTTTTCTTAGGCTTGATGCACATTTCAAGTGTTGGGTTAGGGAATTCAAATTTTGGATATCTGTATTCGTTCTGTGGGTCACAGAGGATATCGCCTGTTTTTGCGTTTGCAAGTTTTGTTACGGCACCGATGTCGCCTGCTTTGATGTAGTCAGCGTCAATCTGTTTTTTACCGCGAACAAACAGAACTTTACCCATTCTTTCAGGTTCGCCTGTTGTTGTGTTAACAACGTTGGAGTCGCCTTTGAGGTTGCCGCTCAGCACTTTAACAAAGCTCATTTTGCCTACAAATGGGTCAGCAACTGTTTTGAATACAAGTGCTGCAACCTGGCTGTTTTCGTTGAATGGAAGTGTAACTTCTGTATCGCCGATAAGAAGTTCTGTACCTTCTGTATCTTCAGGAGAAGGAACAAGAGCATAAAGTGTTTCGAGTGTGAGGTCAAGGCCTTCCAGAGCTGTGGAGGAACCGCACATAACAGGTGTGATTGTACCTGCTTTGAAACCTGCTTTGATACCTTTGATAATTTCAGCTTTTGTAAACTGTTCGCCTGAGAAGTATTTTTCAAACAGTTCTTCGTCTGTTTCAGCAACAGCTTCCATCATGGAAGTTACAAGACCGTCAAGACGGTGGCCTGTTGCAGGCATCATAACTTCTTCAGCTTTGCCGTTTTTATAGCTGTATGCTTTGAATTCGATAAGGTCGATGTAAACTGTGCCGTGGTCTGTTACTACAGGAACGCTTGTAGGACAGATTTTTGGACCGAATGTTGCTTTGAGTTCTTCAAAAACTTTGTAGAAGTCTGCGTTTTCAACGTCAACTTTGGAAACGTAGATCATTGTACCTTTTTTGTTCTTTTCAGCAAGTTTGTAAGCTTTCTGTGTGCCAACTTCAACGCCGTCTTTTGCGCTAACTGTAAGAAGAACAGCTTCAGCTGCTTTAACGCCTTCATATAAGCCAAGTTCAAAGTCGAAAAGGCCAGGAACGTCAATCATATTGAATTTAGCATCTCTGTATTCAAATGGAGCAACTGCACTGGAAAGTGAGCATTTTCTTTTGATTTCTTCTGCTTCAAAGTCAGAAACTGTATTGCCGTCGTCTGTTTTGCCAAGACGTTCGCTTGCTTTGTTCATGTAGAGCAAAGCTTCAACAAGGCTTGTTTTACCGCTGCCTGCGTGGCCTGCAACGAGAACGTTTTTAATTTTTAACTGTTTGTAGTCCATAATATATGAACCTCCCTTTTTAACTGTTTATAGGGCGCATTTAACCTGTCTGCGCACTGTCATAAAGCCATTATACTATAAATAAAAATTTTTTCAAACAACTTTTTCGTTTTTTTAGACAATGGATTGTAGAAAAACAAAGTCGATTGTTGAGCAAATTGCACAACAATCGACATAGTATCAATCAGTTTCCAACAAATCGGTCAATGACCACACAGTTGTTTCCATTGTCTGTGCCTTTGCAGTGTATATCCTGCAAAGCACAGCACAATAATCAGCAACAATACGGCCGCAGTCTTTTTTGTGATTTCTGATTTTGGATATTTGCTTTTCATTGGATATTTGCTTTTTATCTGTAATTATCTTTTTCCGTTTGTGGCTTTTGCGTGGAGTTCGGTCAGTTTTCTGTTAAAGTCCACCCTCGCTTCGCATTTGCGGTCAAACACCATTGTAACTTCATTGCCTTTGGTGTATGGAGCCCACTTTGGCAATTCGGCACAGTTTGGGTTGCCGTATTTTGCAAAATTGGTAAAGGCGGTGCAAAGCTGTGTTTCCAGCCTTTCGCGCACAACAGGTTCACCGCACACAGGCACTTTGTGGGTGGAGTGGTAGATGTACGGAATTTCGCTGCAGTGCCAGGCAGGGCTGCCGCCGTAAAGCGGGAAGCTGTAGCTGAACATATAGGAATATGTCGGCGCTGTGCTCTGCTGTGATTTTGCATCGAGGAACTGGATGTTTGGCAGACCAAAAGAGGAATCAAGGGCAAGAAGTTCGTACACCGGTTTTTCAGGGTATGCTGCCGTAAACAGCTTTTTAAGTTCCGCTGCATAACTGCCGTAGCGTTTTGCAAGCCTTTCGTCAACTTCTTCCGCTGTCATTTCATAAGGTTGTTCAGGCAGATGACCGTAGCTGAATTCACTGAAAGTTACACCGCTCATTGTCGGTATGGTTTTTGCCCAGTCGCAGAAGCCCACCTGCACACCGCCGCCAAGGAAAAACTCTCCGTCAGGGTGCGGGTGCCAGTCCACATCGTAGCCCTCTTCACGCAAGGATGGTGCAACGGCATTGTATGCTTCGCTGAGTTTGCGGTAAGGCACAGTTTCCAGCACTGAAATATCCTTTTCTCCAAGATATTTCAAAATTGCTTCAGGCAGTGCCTTTGCAGCACTTTTGAGGTCATTTACGCGGTAAAAACCGCTCTGTGTAATTGCCTTGTGGAACAGCCCTTCTGCTGACGGCATCTGCAGCAGTGTCTGAATTTTTCCGCCGCCGCCCGACTGGCCAAACAGTGTTACATTGTCGGGGTCGCCGCCAAAGGCTGCAATGTTTGTTTTTATCCATTTAAGGGCGGCAACAAGGTCTGCCATGCCGAGATTTGCCGTATATTTATATTTTTCGCCATATTCCGACAGGTCAAAAAAGCCGATAATGTTAAGACGGTGGTTCAGCGTTACAACCACAACATCACCGTTGCGGCAAAGGCTGTCACCGTCCACCGCACCAAGTTCAAGACAGCTGCCAAAGGAGTAGCCGCCGCCGTGTATCCACACCATAACAGGCTTTTTGGCGGACATATCGGTGGTCCATACATTGAGATACTGGCAGTTTTCGTCACTTGGCCAGTAGCCGTGGTGGTAGCGCAGTTCTCCGCCCGGGGCATCGTCGTACATAAGCGGGCAGGTAAAGCCGTAGCTGTCAGCGTTTTTTACACCCTCCCATTTTTCCACAGGCTGTGGCATTTCAAAACGTTTTGCATCGGCATATTTTATGCCGTGGAAGGTGTGGACGCCGTCAAGGGTGAAACCTCTTAAAACGCCTGCATCGGTAACTGCCTTTGGTGCATTTTTTCCGCATTCAAACAACATATGTGTGACCTCCTGAACAATGGTTTTATATTTATAACTGAAATTCTGCAAGCTGTATTTTGATTTTATTTTAACCTTTAAAATGTGTTATGACAAATAAAATATAAGAATAATTTTATGTGCAAAACAAACAAAAGATAACCTTTGTCACCCCAAACAGATGTAATGGGTTTCACGGGTTAATGCTGCCGGCAGCGAACAGTCTGCCTGCTGTGCAGAAAGATTATTCGCTTATGCTCAGAATTACAGAATGGCGGGAGAAGCAGCCCCTCTCCTGCAGCCCAAAACAGTTTTGTCAATACCCCTCACACAACAAAACCGCCCTTTCATAACGAAAGGACGGTTCTGTTTTTCGGTATTATAAATCGGTATACGATATTGTGTGCTTTGCTGCATTGTGCACTGTCAGCGGAACTGCAGTTCACAAAATGCCTGTGCCGGACGCCACAATTAAGCTTTGCCTACGCTGCCGAAAAGTTCCAGTTTTTCTTTAACTGTTGCTTTAATTGCTTCAAAGCCGGGTGCAAGGAGTTTTCTTGGGTCATAGCCTTTGCCCTGCTGGTCTTTGCCTGCTTCAATGTATTCTCTTGTTGCAGCAGCAAAAGAGAGCTGACATTCTGTGTTAACGTTGATTTTTGCAACGCCGAGGCTGATTGCTGTTTTGATCATATCAGCAGGAATACCTGTGCCGCCGTGAAGAACAAGTGGCATGCCTTCTGTTGCATTTTTGATTTTTTCAAGAGCTTCAAAATCGAGACCCTGCCAGTTTGCAGGATATTTGCCGTGGATATTGCCGATGCCTGCTGCAAGGAAGTCGATGCCAAGGTCTGCAATCATTTTGCATTCGTTTGCATCTGCAACTTCGCCGCGGCCAACAACGCCGTCTTCTTCACCGCCGATAGAGCCAACTTCAGCTTCAACGGAGATGCCGAGAGAATGTGCAAGTTCAACGATTTCCTTTGTTTTCTGCACGTTTTCATCAATAGCATAGTGGCTGCCGTCAAACATTACAGAAGAGAAACCTGCTTCGATGCATTTTTTTGCGCCTTCGTAGCTGCCGTGGTCAAGGTGCAGAGCAACAGGAACTGTGATATTAAGTTCTTCAATCATTGCTTTAACCATTGCTGCAACTGTTTTGTAGCCTGTCATATATTTGCCTGCGCCTTCGGAAACGCCAAGGATTACAGGGCTTTTGAGTTCTTCTGCTGTAAGCAGTACTGCTTTTGTCCATTCAAGGTTGTTGATGTTGATCTGAGCAACTGCATAACCTTCTGCTTTTGCTTTTCTGAGCATTTCTGTTGCATTAACTAACATTTTATAATCTCCTTTTTGAAAGTGGTTAAAAATTTCAAAATTATTTATATTAACAGTATATCATACATTGACAAATAAAGATACAGAATTTTTTTGTAGTTATGTGTAGATTTTTGAAGTTACAGCATATGCCGTGCATAATGGAAAATATATTGCTGGGCAATGCCTTCGTAGCCTTTGCAGCACTGTGGGAACCCGTTTGGGAACAGCTGTGCCATTGCTTTTTTAATCCACACATCTTTCGGGAAACTTTCGTACTGACGGCAGCTGAAAAGCAGCACGCAGTCGGCAACCTTTGGGCCCACGCCCTTTATCTGCATCAGATATTTCTGTGCTTCTTCATAAGGCAGGCTTTTTACTGTGGTTTCGTCAATTTCGCCGCTTAAAACCTTTGCCACCGCATCGGCAAGATATTTTGCACGGAATCCGAACTTCATATCCTTGTAATCCTGTTCGGTAATGTTTTTCATCTGCTCTGCTGCAGGGAATGCAAAACTGTCCCCCACCTTTGTGCCGTAGTTTTCGCTTAAACGGTCGCAAAGCTGCTTTATGCGGGGAATGTTGTTGTTCTGACTGATGATAAAGGTGATTAAAGTTTCAAAAAAGTCCTGATTGAGCACGCGGATACCTGGGGCAAATTCTATTGCCTTTGCCACAGTTTCGTCCTGACTGAACTGCTTTTTAAGGGCGGTGTAATCCATATCAAGCGAAAGAAATTCCCCTATTTTTTCCGCCAGTTCATCGGTTGGCTGTGCGGTGAGCAGTTTTACCGTAAGGGTACCGCACTTATGCTTTTGTGCTGTGCTGTTTGTGTTGTCAGCATTGACTGCGCTGTCTGCATCGTCTGCATTGTTATCATAGGTCAGTGTAATGTGGCAAAGCTGTTTTTCTATAAAACCTTTAAACCCACCCTCATACTCGTCAAAACGGAACGCCTGTCCGCAAAGGAAGGTTTCGGCAAGGTCGTAATCGGTGACATTATGGTATAAAATAACGTTGTCCTGTATGGTAAACTGCATATTCTGTATATCCTCTGGAAAAATATTGAATAATTTACATTTATTATATCACACAATTGTTTTTGGCAAATGATTATTTTGGCTATAAAAAGTCTATAATTTCATCACAAAGTTTGTACAATGTCACAATTGACTTTTACCTGTATTACAAAAAGTTTTAAACACAGTTTTTAACAGTTTGTTGAAAACTTTAATTTTGTTGATAACTTTTATGTCGAAAAAACGCTTATTTTAAAGGGGTTTTCCACATTTTCAACAGACTTTTCAACAAGTTGAAAACTTTTTAACGGTAAACAGTTTGTAAATTTCACTTTACTTTTTGTATACTGTGCCATTTTTGACGTTTGTGTGTTTTTTTATGCACACATTTATTCACACAGCAGGGGGAAATTTGTTTATGAAAGGTCTGCGCCACAATGTAATAGAAATCAACGACACCAACAACGACAATATTGACAGAATTCTGGTTTTTTTAAAACCTCAGGCAGCTGATGTTGCAATTTCTGCCACAAGGGCACAGGCCGCCCAGCTTTTACAGGAACTTGAGATAAAAAAAGTAAACCGCTTTGGCAGAAAACACATATTGCTGGCTGTAGCGGCAGCCGCACTGCTGCTGGCAGTTTGTCTTGTAATGGTTCTGTAGCCGGGCAGACAGCCCCTT
This sequence comes from Oscillospiraceae bacterium, assembly GCA_015067215.1. GTDB lineage: Bacteria > Bacillota > Clostridia > Oscillospirales > Ruminococcaceae > RGIG3102. Next base: position 51,600 of record SVMW01000012.1, read on the forward strand.
GCCGTTGCGGCATATGTTCTGCTGCACAGCCGGCATCATCTGCAAATGTTTTTGCAGTTTGCGGCAGCTGTGCCTTTATGCAGCCTTTTCACAAATTAAAATGTGAAACCTCTTTAAATATATAAAAAAATTTGGTATACTATAAGGTATTAAATATTTTATCCGGTATACCTATTTTTTTGTTTAAAAAAGGAGCTTTCCATGGACCAGAAAAGCGAAGTTATCTACGGCAAAAACCCCGTAACAGAATTACTTAAATCCAAAGCAGGTGTTGACACCGTTTTCATATCCGAAAGTTTAAACCCAAGTGTTCAGAACTACTACGTTGCCCTTGCAAAGGAATGCGGTGCAGTTGTTAAAAAAGTGCACCCTATGAAACTCAAAAGCCTCTGCCAGAGCGAAAATCATCAGGGCATTGCCGCATATGCAAGCACAATTGAGTATGTTTCCTTAAACCAGATTGTAAAAATTGCACGCGACAAAGGCGAAGCACCTTTCATTATTGTATGTGACGGCATTGAAGACCCTCACAACCTCGGTGCAATTATGCGTTCCGCATACCTTATGGGCGCACACGGCATTGTTATTCCTAAACGCGGCGGTGTTTCGGTGACAGGTGTTGTGCACAAAACCAGTGCAGGTGCTTCCATGCATATGCCTGTTGCAAAGGTGGCAAACATTGCCCAGGCGGTGAGAGCCCTCAAGGACGAAAACATTTTTGTTTACGCTGCAGACCTTAACGACACACCAATATACAAACAGAACCTTACAGGTGCAATTGCACTTGTTGTTGGCAGTGAAGGCAAGGGTGTTCAGCCGCTGGTAAAAAGCCTGTGTGACGACGTTGTAAGTATTCCTATGTACAACGACGGCGGCGCAGTTGACAGCTACAACGCTTCTGTGGCTGCAGGCATTATTATGTACGAAATTTCAAGACAGAGAACTTTATCCAACAAATAAGCGAGGAAATGTCATATATGGCAAACAACAGCAAAGATATTGACAAAATCCTGCAGGATATAAAAAACAGACAGTCCGGCACAAAGCCTGCCGCTGCCCCCACAGCTGACCACAGCCGTCTGCAGGACATTATAAAAGCCGAAACTGCGGCAAAAACAGTCTCCCCTGTTCAGAGTGCCAAAGCACCTGTTGAAATAAAGGATAAGAAAACTGTTACTGCCGACAGCACAGCGGGCAACACCGCTCACGAAATTGAAAACGAATTTTTGTCAAAGCTTGCCACCGCCCTCAAGGAAAACCCTGCTGTAAGCGACCTTGTGGAAGATGAGCCTGTTATGGTTGACAACGGAAAGCCTGAAAAGCCGGTAAGTGTTACCGCTGCAAGCTATGTTGACGAAAAGTTTGTGGACTTTTTTACACAGAGTATCGCTGTGCCGAAATCTGCCGAAACATCAGAAATTGTTGTAAAACGCAAAAAGCACGGCTTTTTCAAAAAGAAATACATCACCGACAGTTTGTCCCTTTCCATTCCTCAGGAGGAAATTGACAAACGTCAGCAGAAGGTTGCAAAAACCTCCACAGGGGAACTTGCCCGTGATTTCATTAAAAACGCGGCAAAATCGGTTAAACCTGATACTGCAGAAATTGCACCTGTTACAAAAACAGTGCCGCCCAAAAAAGGCGACACCAGAGAAATTCCTGCTGCAAAAGCTGCTGTAAAAACAGAAATTCCTGTAAATGCAGTTTCAAAATCGGCTATTTCAAAGGTGTTCAACACATCCCCTGATGTTCCAAAAGATGCAGACAGCATTATGGCTGCCCTTAAAGCAAAAAAATCTGCCGCACAGACACCTGTTCAGCCTGTTGCAGTTCACGGTGACGGACCATCTGAACAAACTGTGACAATTCCACCTGTTCAGTCTGCTGCCACAGCACAGCAAACACCTTTGCCTGCAGTTGAGGACACAGCATATATCCCCGTTGCCCCTATTGAAGAAGAAAAGGCTGTAAAGGTTGTTCCTACTGCACCTCAGGAAGACAAGGTTAAGCAGATTACAGGTGACATAACACAAATGTTCGCCTCCCTTACTGCAAAAACCGACAGCGAAGCCGAAGGTGCAACCACCGTTATCGGCACTATAAACGATGACGACGAGACCGAAGAAGAAGTGTTTGAAGAATACCTTGCTGAAAACGATTTTATCACCCAGCAGTTTTCTGACGACCCTAAAGAAATATACGACGAGCTGCGCAACTTCAAGTTTACCCTTGCAGTCCGCATAGCCATAAGCGTGCTGTGTGCAGCTGTTCTGTTTTACTTAAACCTTGCCGCTGCAAACGGCTGGCCTCTGCCACAGGTTATCAACCCTGTTGCACAGCCTGCATTGTTCTATCTGGTGGCAACAGTGTTCTACGCAATTGCGGTTATAGGTTTTCTGCCAACCATTGCAAACGGCTTTACAGGTTTTGTAAAAGCCCCTACGCAGGACTCGTTCCTGGTGCTGCCGGCCGTTTTAAGTTTTGTGCAGCTTAATGTGGCAATGTTTAAATGTCAGAGCATAAACCCTGAAAACATAACCATCTTTGCAGGCTTTACCGTTATGGCATTCGGTTTCAATGCACTGGGCAAAATTGTAAGTGCAAACACCATTCTGCGAAATCTTGACCTTGCCGAAGTGCCTGAAGGCATTAATGCAGGCTACATTATAAAAGAACCTGAAGAGGTAAAACGCCTTGCAAGAACCCTTGACGAAAAGAACCCGCAGATTCTTGTTTCACGCAGGACAGGGTATATCTCCAACTTTATCACAGGCGGTTTTTCCACCCACAAGAGCGAAAGATATTCCAAACTGCTGTCCTTTGTTTCAATTGCTGTTGCCATCATCTGCTTTGCAGTTGCAATGGTTACCAACGGCAAATGGACCAACGCTGTATTTGCCGCAACAGCAGCAAGCGTATTTATGCTGCCGCTCAGCCATTCACTTATCTCCAGCGTACCGGGTGCAATGATGCAGAAAGCCCTCAACAAGGTTGGCGCACTGGTTAACGGCTGGCAGGGCATTTATCAGCTCAGCGAAACAAGCCATGTTTCCTTTGATGCAAAACATCTGTTCCCTAAAGGCTGTGTGGTGCTGCACGGCATCAAAACCTTTGAAAAGGAACGTCTGGACCTTGCAATTCTTTACGCTGCAAGCATTGCCATTGAAAAATGCGACAACCTGCGCAGCGTGTTTATGAACGTTATTGACGGCAAAATGGACATGCTTTATCCAATTGAAAGCTGTGAATATAAAGTTGGTCAAGGCTATGTTGCATGGATTGAAAACAACCGTGTAATTATGGGCAACCGCAACATTATGGCAGACTACAACGTGGCACTGCCGCCGCTGAGCACCGAAACCCGTTACATCAGCGAGGGCAAAAAGCCTATCTACCTTTCGGTAAACGGCAAGCTGTTTGGCATGTTTGTGGTAAGTTATCACCCTGACGAAGCTGTTAAGGAAAATCTTATGCACCTTGTGGAACAGGGTAAAAATGTTATTCTGCAGTCCAACGACTTCAACATTGACTCACAGCTGCTGGAGGTTGTTTACGGCCTGCCTGAAGACACCGTGCAGGTGCTTAACAAAAACGAAACTACTTTGCTGCTTGGCTACACCGCATACAGCGAAAACACCGACTGTGCAATGGCACACCTTGACAGTCTGCATTCCCTTTCCGCAGGGTTCTTTGGTGCTGACTGTGCAAAACGTGCCGCATCCACCTGTTCTGCTGTGCAGATTGCAAGCATTGCCGCAGGTGCTTTGCTGAGCATTATGTTTACAGTTTCCCAGACAATATGGGAAATTCCGCTGACAAGTGTTGTACTGCTTGGCCTCGGCTGGCTTGGCCTGTGTCTGATAAGAGCACTTGCAAGCAAGTATTTGTAAAACTTTCCGTCCTTTCTTTAAAGAAAGGACCAAAGAACGCGGGGGTTGCGACCGTCTGCTTCGCATACCTAACTGGCTTTCGCTGAAGCTCAAGCTCTTTTGACTAAAAACAGTGTGCAACACTGTTTTCTAAACGCCAAAACCCTCTCGTTTCAAACGATGTTTGAAACCCGCACCCCTAAACGCGGAATACGCACATACAGGTCTCGTCCCTTGTGGCGCTTCCGTGTGCAAGGCCGCACACACCGCGCCGCCAAATCCGGCAAAAACCAATCGACGATACATTATTGTTTACGAGGAGAGCTCCGCTCTCCGTTCCACCTCTTGGAAATATCACATAGCATAAAAAGGATTAATTTATATGAAAATTATGGCTGTGGACTACGGCGAAAGCCGCACAGGTATTGCAATAAGCGATGTGACAGAGTTTCTGGCAAGCCCTGTGTGCATTATCAAGGAAAAAAATACCCTTAAAGCTATCGACAAAATATGCGAAAAGGCTGCAGAATTAAATGCCGAAATGATTGTTATAGGCAACCCTGTAAATATGGACGGCACCCGCGGCGAACGCAGCGAAAAATGCACCTTTGTGGCAGAAGAGGTAGCAAAAAAGGTGAATATCCCTGTAAATATGTGGGACGAACGCGCAACCACAAAAACCGCCCTGAATATGCTTAGCGACAACGGAACTTTCGGCAAAAAACGCAAGGAAGTGCTGGACGCTGTTGCCGCGACGGTTATTCTGGAAAATTATATGCAGTACCGCAAAAATCACAGATAAATCAAAAGACACCCTTTGCGGACAATGTCATTAAGTTAACAAAAAAATATGTCATTCTGAGGCATTTATGCTGAAGAATCTCTCGGTTTAACACGACGAGAAGATTCTCAGCTGTGCTCAGAATGACATTTTGTTTTTTATATTAAGTTGGTTTTGCGTTGCATGGCAGCCGATTGATATTGATTTGCAGCGCAGGGTCTTGTTTTCCCGTTCAGAACAGATACTCCACCAGTCCGTCATATATTGCCTCGGCAAACTGCCGCTGGTTATCCCGCAGTTTTTCTGCATCGGAAGGGTTGGTGATAAAGGCAAGCTCAACAAGCATTGCAGGCATTTGCGTGTTGCGCAGCACATAAAATTCGGGGTTTATTTTTACCCCTCTGTCATTCATCCGCAGCTGTGTCACAATCTGCCCCAGGATATCCTGCGCCATATAATAGGCGGTGCTGCGGCTGCGGTAGACATAAATTTCGCTGCCGTTGGCATTTGGGTTAGCAGAGGAATTGCAGTGTATGCTTAAAAAATAGTCAGCACCCCACCAGTTTGCCCGCCACACCCTTTCCTCAAGGCTTGTGCGGTTTGAGTAGCCCACCACCTGAGAAATACAGGTGCGGCTGGTCAGCACCTCAAAGCGTTCGTCCTCCCGCAGAATTTCGGCAAGGTAAATGCCCACATTGTATGTCACATCCTGTTCCCTTAAGCCGCCCGCCTCTGCACCCGAGTTGAAACCCGTGGGGTTATGCCCCTGGTCGATAAAAATTTTAATTGCCATAATATCCCCCATAAAACATTTTTTATTTATTTTATGGGGTCTGCCCTTTGTTTGTGACCTGCATCACATACTGTTTTTATATAATAATATATACTATATATGCAGATAAAATTTCCCTTGATAACAGGGCAGTTTTGTTGTATATTATATATGTATATTTATGTGCAAAAACAGTATAAGCAGCAGTTTTTGCGGCAATATACAGATAATGTATAATTTATGTTTTTACATATTACTATAAAAATATTCGGAGAACACATATGTTAGAACTCAAAAATGTTTGTTATTCCGTTGAAACAAAAGACGGAGTAAAAGATATACTCAAAAACGTAAGTCTTACAATTGACGACCGTTTTGTTGTTATCACAGGCCCGAACGGCAGCGGTAAATCCACATTGGCAAAAATTATTGCAGGTATTATCGAACCTACAAGCGGCCAGATTCTGCTGGACGGCGTGGATATTACAGAAATGTCCATTACAGAAAGAGCAAACCTTGGTGTAAGCTTTGCGTTCCAGCAGCCTGTGCGTTTTAAAGGCATTACTGTGCACGATCTTATCTGCCTTGCTGCAGGCAGGGAGCTTACAATCAGCCAGGCCTGCGAATTTTTAAGCGAATGCGGCCTTTGTGCAAAGGACTATGTTAACCGCGAAGTTAACGCAAGCCTTTCAGGCGGCGAGCTTAAGAGAATTGAAATTGCCATGATTCTGGCGCGCGGCACAAAACTTTCACTCTTTGACGAACCTGAAGCAGGCATTGACCTTTGGAGCTTCAACAGCCTTATCAAAGTGTTTGAAAACATGCACCGCACAATCAAAGGCAACATTCTTATCATCTCCCATCAGGAAAGAATTCTCAACTTTGCAGACCAGATTGTTCTGCTGAGCGACGGCGAAATTAAAAAAGTTGGCAAACAGGACGAAATTATGCCTCTTATCCTTGGCAGCAATCAGGTTTGCGAACAGATTAAAGTTTAAGGAGGAATTTTAAAATGGCTATTGATGCAATTCAGAAAGACCTTTTGGAAAAAATTGCAGACCTGCACGAAGTTCCTCAGGGTGCTTACAACATAAGAGCAAACGGTGCTTCTGCAGGCAGAAACACAACTGCAAATATTGACATTGTTACAAAAACAGACAAGCCTGGCATTGACATTATCATCAAACCGGGCACAAAAAACGAAAGCGTGCATATTCCTGTTGTTATCAGCCAGACAGGCCACACCGAAATGGTGTACAACGACTTTTACATTGGCGATGATGCCGATGTAACCATTGTTGCAGGCTGCGGCATACACAACACAGGGGACAGCGAGTCCAAACACGACGGTATCCACACATTTTACGTTGGCAAAAACGCAAAAATCCGTTATGTTGAAAAACACTACGGCGAAGGCGACGGCAACGGCAAAAATGTTATGAACCCTACAACCGTTGTAAATATGGACGAAAACAGCTATATGGAAATGGACACTGTGCAGATTAAAGGTGTTGACTCAACCGACCGTCTGACACAGGCTTCCCTTAAAAAAGGCGCTACACTTATTGTAAGCGAAAAGCTGATGACACACGGCCAGCAGAGTGCAACAACAAAGTTTGAAGTTGACCTTGACGGCGAAAACAGTTCCACACACGTTATCTCCCGCAGTGTTGCAAGGGACGAATCCAAACAGCTGTTCCTGTCCAACGTTAACGGCAACAACGCCTGCAACGGTCACACAGAATGTGATGCAATCGTAATGGACAAGGCTGTGGTAAGCGCTATTCCGCAGATTCAGGCAAACCACACAGATGCAAGCCTGATTCACGAAGCTGCAATCGGCAAAATTGCAGGCGAACAGCTGGTTAAGCTGATGACACTTGGCCTTACCGAAAAACAGGCAGAGGAACAGATTATCAACGGGTTCCTTAAATAAGCAAAAATTCTGCTGATTAAATCAAACAGCATTCTATGTCATTCTGAGGAACGTCAGTGACGAAGAATCTCCTTGTATGATGAAAACGAGAGATTCTTCGCTGCACTCAGAATGACTTTTATTTTATAATACATGTTTATGTGAGGGGTCGATGCCCACATCGACCCGCCGGATATGTTTGATTTGCAACGGGCTGATGTGGGCATCAGCCCCTACAATAATCAATGGAGGTTACCGTGTTCGGAATTGGTACCGATATAATCACAATATCACGAATTGAAAAAAGCCTTGAGAAACCAAATTTTCTCACCAAAGTTTACGGCGAAAAAGAAATCGCCGCCTTTGCATCGGGTGAAAAGCTGAAGACAAACAGCCTTGCGGCAAACTTTGCCGCAAAGGAAGCCTTTGGCAAAGCACTTGGCACAGGTGTGCGCGGTTTTGAACTGTATGAGGTGGAAATTTTGCGGGATGACCTTGGCAAGCCCTATTTTGTTTTAAGCGGCAGTGCAAAGGAAATTGTCGAAAGCAAGCGCCTTGTCTGTCACGTTTCCCTTTCCCACGAAGGGGACAAAGCCATTGCCTTTGTGGTGATGGAGTGACGGACCGACAGCATATATTATGCCGAACACTTTTTGTCATGCTGAACATGTAGGGGACGGCGTCCCCGACGTCCCGGGAAAGTAGCTCTCTGCTTTAACAGATTTTTTGTTAACCATTATATTCATCAACCCGAGAGACACTTCGTGCACACTCCTCAGTGTGACATAACCAGCTGCAGGTATTATTAATCAATGGACACAAACCAATTTTGGTGATATAATTCTGTCATTAAACAAAAGGAGAACGGGTATGAAAAAATTTATGGACGAATTCAAAGCCTTTATCAGCCGCGGCAACGTTGTTGATATGGCAGTCGGTGTTATCGTGGGCAGTGCCTTCACCGCAATTGT
>SVMW01000013.1 GCA_015067215.1 Oscillospiraceae bacterium
CACTCTCACCGTATGCTCTTTTACATCTAACCAGGAGAAGTTCTTTACAAAGTTCAGTAAGTCCTCTGCAAGAGGAGTGCCCTTGTCAACTTTTTGAAGTTCAATATCTTCCATTTTCCTGCCTCTCTTGTTTATCAAATTCAAATTTATCTGTCTGTTTATATATTACCATGCTGCAGTACAATGCACAACACAAACAACAAAGCAGGCATTGTTCCAAAAACTGAAAAAGGACGGTTTTTACCGTCCTTTTTAATTTGAAATATTTGTTTTTTAATATTTGCTGCTGTATGCATCACATACTGTTTCGGCATCGCCTGTCATAATAACCTTGCCTTTTTCCAGCCAGGTTGCTTTGTTGCACATGCGTTTTACCTGTTCAATACTGTGGCTTACAAAGATAACTGTTGTGCCTGCGTCCAGAAGTTCCTGCATTCGTTTTTCGCATTTTTCCTGGAAAGCATAGTCGCCAACTGCCAGAATTTCGTCTGCAATAAGAATATCAGGCTTTGTTGCGGTTGCAATTGCAAAGGCAATACGGGCAACCATACCTGAGGAATAGTTTTTAAGCGGAACGTCAAGAAATTCGTGAAGTTCGGAAAAATCAACAATGTCATCAAACTTTTCCATCATGTGTTCTTTGGAAAAACCAAGCACCGCACCGTTGAGGAATATATTTTCCCTTGCGGTAAGGTCCATGTCAAAGCCTGCGCCAAGTTCAATCAGCGGAGCGATTGTGCCGTTTACCTTAACAGAGCCTTCGGTTGGCTTGAAAACGCCTGCAACGGTTTTAAGCAGTGTGGACTTGCCGCTGCCGTTGATGCCCACAAGGCCGTAAAAATCGCCTTTTTCAATTTCCAGGCTTACATTTCTCAAAGCCCAGAATTCTTCAAAGTGCAAAGCACCTTTTGTGAATTTGAGAAAATATTCCTTAAGGCTGTCAACTCTTTCTTTAGCAAGGTTAAAACGGATGCCAAGGTCTTTAACTTCCACCATAGTTTTTTTATCCATAGTTTAACCCTCCTTAAATGTAAAGAATAAAGCTGTCCTGACCTTTTTTAAAGGTGATACAGCCCACAATCATAGCAATTGCTGCACACAGAGCACAGATGAAAATGTGGTTGAAGCTGAAAAACTCACCGCGCAGCACAACCTGTCTGAAAGCGTCAATGTACCAGTAGATAGGGTTGAGGTTGATGATGAACTGCATTGGTGTGTTGTCCAGAATACTTACAGGGTAGAACACTGCGGAAGCATACATGAGTGCTGTTGTGAAAACGCTCCACAAATGAATGATATCGCGGAAAAAGATTGCACTGGAAGAAAGGAACAAGCCTACACCAAGGCTGAACACAAACAGTGTAACCATAGGGTACAAAGCAAGGATAAAGGTTGCATAGAACTTTGCACCTGTCAGAACCATAACAATCAGCAGTGCGATAAGGGAAAAACACATATTGATAAAGGAAAAACAGCTTTTTTCCAGCGGGAATATGTATTTTGGCACATACACCTTTTTGATAAGCGGTGCGTATCCGATAACACTTTCCATTGCCATGGATGTGCTTTCGGTAAAATAGTTGAAGATAAGCTGACCGCTGAGAATATAAACAGGGTAGTTTTCGATATCAAAACGGAAAAAGTAGCTGAAAACAAGGGTAAGCACAATCATCATCATAAGCGGATTGAGCACGCTCCACAGAATACCAAGGGTGGAACGGCGGTATTTTACCTTGATATCACGCTGAATAAGGTTCTGCAGCAAAAAGCGGTATTTATAAAACATCGCAAATCTGCGTGTCATTTTTTTAATCATAAAACTGACCTCGGATTAATATTTTTTAAAACATTCAAATGTCTGCTGGGCAAAAGGTGTGTGAACCTGGTCTTTTGCACTCAGTTTGATTTCGCAGTCAACCTGTGGCCATTCCACATTGACAGTTGCATCGTTGTATGGTATGCCGCCTTCTGCTTTTGGGTTGTAAACGTCTGTGCATTTGTAAACAAATTCTGCTTCGTCACTCAGAACAAGAAAACCGTGTGCAAAGCCTTCAGGCACATAAAACTGCATTTTGTTTTCGTCGCTCAAAGTTACACCATACCATTTGCCAAAGGTTTTGCTGTTTGGGCGGCAGTCAACTGCAACGTCAAAAACCTCACCTTTGATAACGCGCACAAGTTTGCCCTGTGTGTTTTCTGTCTGAAAATGCAGGCCGCGCAGCACGCCCTTGCTGCTTTTGGAATGATTGTCCTGAACAAATTCCTTGTCGATGCCTGCAGCTGCAAATTCATCCTTGTGGTATGTTTCCATAAAGAAGCCGCGGTCATCACCGAAAACTGTCGGTTTAACAACAACGAGACCTTCGATTTCGTTTTTTATAAATTCAAATTTAGCCATAATAACCTCCCGGTTAAATGTATTTATTTAACATAAATTTATTACATATTTATACAGGATAAATAATACCACAAATATATATTTTTTTCAACAAAAAAACACCCCTCAGGGTGAAAGTTTAAAGGATAAAACAGCATGCACGGCCCTGCGGGAAATATTGAAATGCCGTGTTGTATAACTGATAACAGACATGCGGCAGATGCTATGTTTATATGTACAGGCGGATATAACCGCCCGTATGCTTTGAATTTTATATGGAGGAAAAGAAATATCACTGCTTAAGATAATCGTAAGGGTCACAGTAGCTGCCGTTTTTCAGTATTTCAAGGTGGATATGGCTTTCTTTGCCGCTTTCAAGAGGAATTTCCCCGACAACACCAATAACATCACCCTGATTTACCGCTGTGCCTTTTTTAGCAAGCATGTTTGTGCCAAGGCCGCAGTAACGCACAACATATTCTCCGCTGTCAATCTCCACAATGCTGCCAAGCATGCCGTCCTCGTAAACATTTATAACCTTGCCGGCCGAAGATGCTTTTACGGCGGTGTCCCTGCTGGAGCGGATGTCGATGCCGTTGTGGGTACGCCAGTCGTCCATTGTTTTGTTGTAAACCAGTTCATCGCCGCTGAAAGCAGCAAAAATTTCACCGTTTACAGGCAGCACAAAACTCTGCTGCGCCTGCTGTGCTGCGCTTTCTTGTGCCACATCACCGGCAGAAGCGGTAACATCTTCGCTTTCAGGCTGAACTTCTGAGGAAGCGGAGGGTTTGTCTTTAAGAGGAACATTATCCGCTTCGTTGTGTACATCAAGGGCGGGTTCCTCCGATGAAACATCGTTTTCTGCAGCAGGCGGCTGAATGTTCTGCTGTTCCAGCTTATCGTTTATATCGTTGATTGTATAAAAAGACAATGCTCCTGCGGCAACCACACAGGCGGCAAGAATTATCATAACGGCATTTCCTTTAATCATTTCTCCCAGCGAGCCGAAAAGAGTTTTTTTCATAATATATCCCTTTCAAATTTTGTTTTGCATATATTGTTTGCAAAACAGACAATGTTATTCATACAAAATGGCAATAATACGGCATCAGGGACAATAAAGATTGTTTTAAAAACCCGTATATGATAAAATGATAAAATAAATTAAATGAGTTTGGGAGAAAACAATGCTCACAAATATACTGGTTTCAATTATATACTGTGCTGTGTGCACATTTGTATACTGTTGTCTTGAAAAACAAAAAGGCGACAGGGAGATAATTAACAAATGGCTGTTTGCTGCTTTGATTGTGCTGGCTGCAGGAGTCAGGGTGTGGTACGGTTTCAGGGATTACTTTTTCACCTACGACATGGGCACCTTCAAGGCCTGGGGCAGCTATGCGGCAAACTACGGCTTCAGGGAAATGTACAATATGGATATTTTTCTGGATTATCCTCCGGGATATATCTATGTGCTGTATCTGCTGGAAAAACTGCGCGGACTTCTGTCGCTGGGCTTTGACAGCATTGGCTGCACCTTCCTGTTCAAACTGCCGGCAATGATTGCCGACTTCGGCTGTGCTGCCCTTGTTTATACAGCGGCAAAACAGCACGGCACAAAAGATTTTGCAAGGTTTGGCTGCCTTGTGTTTCTGTTTATGCCTGCAGTAATTTACAACAGCAGTGTATGGGGACAGGTGGAAAGCATCTATCTGCTGTTTGTGGCACTCAGCTTTTACTTTGCGATAAAAAACAAAACTGTATTTGCAGCTTTGTGTTATGCCGTTGCGCTTGTTACAAAACCACAGGCACTTATGTTTGGACTTGTGCTGTTGTTCTACATAATCATAACAAAAAGCGTAAAAGAATTTTTAAAGGCTGCTGCTGTGGGCGGCGGTGCGTTTTATGCACTTGTGCTGCCATGCTGTCAGAGTTTTACCGATATAACCTGGGTGGCAAAGCTGTACTTTGACACAATGCAGGGGTATAAATACTTTACTGTAAATGCCTATAATATCTACCACACAATCGGCCTTAACTGGAAGGATATTGACACAGCCCGTTTCGGCAGCATAAACACCTGGGTTGTTGCGCTTGTTGTCTGCCTGGCGGCATTTGTTATGCTTAAGGGCAAAGGTAAAGACCGCTATTTTGCCAGCGGTGCACTGACGGCGGTTATGGTGTTTGCGCTGTGCACAATGATGCACGAAAGATACCTTTATCCTGCAATAATCATGCTGGTTATGGCATTTGCGGTAAGCGGCAAAAAACAGTATCTTGCATTTTCGGCACTTTTCGGCAGTCTGGTTTACTTTAATTCTGCCTGTGTAATGGCAACCTACTATGGAACTTTCAAAGTTGCTCCTCAGTGGGAAAAGGCGGCAGGCGTGGTTATGACAGCTGCGGCTTTGTGCTATGCTGCATGGCTGGTTTACGACACAGCAAAACAGGCCAGGGCCGACCTTGCAAAATATATGAAGACGGAATATGCGGTGGCGGCTGTAACGGCAATATATGCCTTTGTTGCACTTACGGGCCTTGGCAGCACCGCAGCTCCCCAAAGTTTTTATCAGTCAACAGAAGACAGCAACAGCTTTGTGGTGTCCTTTGACTTTGCCTCAGACATTGAAGAAATTTATGTCTATTCAGGCCTTGGTGACGAGGCAGTACAGCCTTACGGAAGGAAAACCTGCGGCGAATTTGAAATTGCAGTGTCACACAATGGCACTGATTATGAATACCTCACCGATTTAAACGGATTTTCGGTATATACCTGGAAAAAGGTTTCCGCACAGGCGCAGCAGATTATGGCTGTTAAGATAACTGCAAAAAATGCAGGTGCGGTACTGCACGAAATTGTCTTTAAGGACACAGAGGGCAATGTGATAAAAGGACAGCTCAGAGATGCTGTTATTGACGAAGCCAACCCGTACACAGCGGCGCGTGCATTTGACGAACAGCACACCGCACCGAAAGACACAAGCTATTACTACTCAATGTATTTCGATGAAATCTACCACGGCAGAACCGCCTACGAACAGATTCACGATCTGCAGATATACGAAACAACCCACCCGCCTCTTGGCAAAATACTCATCAGCATAGGCATATCCCTGTTTGGTATGACCCCATTTGGCTGGCGAATAGTGGGGGCACTGTGCGGGGTTGTAATGCTGCCTGTAATGTATCTGCTGGCAAAAGCCCTTGCAGGCAAAAAGGCAGGGATGTGGGCCTGCATGCTTATGGCACTGGACTTTATGCATCTTACCCAGACCAGAATTTCCACCGTTGATACCTATGTTGTGCTGTTTGTAATGCTGACATTTCTGTTTATGGTTTACTACTGGAAAACCCCGTTCGGCAATGTTAAAAAAGAATGGCTCAACCTGCTTTTAAGCGGTGTGTTTATGGGCTGTGCCGTTGCAAGCAAATGGAACGGTGCATACCCCATGATTGCCCTTGCGGCAATGTTCTTTGTGTGCATAGGGTTTAAATATAAAAACAGCGGCAGACAGAAAATCGACAGGATATATGTTATAAAAACCCTTGCGTACTGCTGTTTTGCATTTGTGGCGGTGCCTTTTGTGATATACCTTGCTAGCCACCTTGCAGTTATTGATGCCTATACATTCAGCGATTTTATCCGTCAGTTTATCAACTGGCAGCAGAACATGTACAATTACCATGCAAATCTTGTGGCAGAACATTTCTTCTCCTCAATGTGGTACACCTGGCCGTTCTGTATAAAACCGATATGGTTTGCTGTTGCAACACTTGAAAACGGCTGGATAAGTACAATTTCTTCCTTTGGCAACCCGCTTATCTGGGCACTTACACCTTTTGCGGCGGCGTACTGCCTGTTCAGAGGCGTGAAGGACAGAAAAGTAAACTGCCTGTTTGCCTCCCTTGGCTATCTGGCATCGTATGTGCCGTGGATGGCGGTGACACGACTGTGCTTTATCTACCATTATTTCCCCTGTGCAATGTTTGGCATTGTGTGTATGGCAATAATGTTCCGCGATTTTGCCAAATCAAAACCTGTGGTCAGCAAGGCTGTATGGGTTTACATTGCACTCTGTCTTGTGGTGTTTGTAATGTTTTTGCCTGTCACAAGCGGCTTTGCAGCACCAAGAGGATATATAAACTTTCTCGAAATGCTGCCGCAGTGGTTTTTTGTGAACTGATAAAAACAATCTGTTTTACCTTAGCGGGCAACAGCAGTTGCCGTAAGAAAAGGAGAAGTATATGACTAAAATTAAAAAACCGTTAAAAATTATTATTGCTGTTGTTCTGGTGCTGTGTTTTCTGTTTTTATTTCTTATAGCACCAAGAATGACAGGCAAACCTGACATGTCCGCATTTGAAGGTGTGCGTTTTGCCCACAGGGGCTATTTTGACAACGAAAAAGGCGTGCCTGAAAACTCTCTGCCTTCCTTTGAAGCTGCAATCGGAAAAGGTTTTGGCATTGAGCTGGACGTTCAGCTTTCTTCCGATGGTGTAGCAATGGTTTTCCACGATGCAGACCTCAGCCGTATGTGCGGAGTGGAAGGCAAAATATGGGAATATACCTGCAGTGAACTTCAGCAGATGAAGTTGATGGACAGCAGCGAGACAATTCCTACACTGCAGCAGGCAATGGACCTTATCGGCGGCAGAACACCTGTGCTGGTTGAATATAAAATGGACCGCGTGGACACCAATGTGTGTGTAAAAGGCAATGAAATTCTGCAGGAATATGACGGAACATACTGCATACAGGCCTTTGACCCGCGCGCAGTTATGTGGTACAAAAAGAATGCTCCTGAAGTTGTCCGCGGACAGCTTTGTCAGGAATACTGGAAAGACGAAAAGTATGACGGTAAGGCACTGTACCTTGCTTTGACATATATGGTTTCCAACGTTGCAGCAAGACCGGACTTTATCAGCTACAAATTTACCGATGCTGACAATATTTCCCTTAACCTGTGCAGACTTATGGGTGCACAAACAGCATGCTGGACACTGCGCAGTGAACAGGATTACAACAGTGTAAAAGGCGGTTTTGATATGTACATATTTGACAGCTTTGATATTTCGGAATGTGAATAAAATATAAAAAAGCAACTCCCCTGTAAAAACAGGGGAGTTTTGTTTTATGTGTTATGGGCATTAAATTGTTTTGCTGCAGAGGGTTTAATAAGCACCGTAGATAAACGGGCTGCCGCCTGTGTAGCACAGGCCTATGATAAGTCCGCAGAACACAAAGAATATAACCAGATGCCAGAACTTTGAAAGGTCAAGCAACGGGTAAAAACCTTCAACACAGCAGGTGTTCTGATGGTTTGGCTGATGTTTTATTCCGCGGGATTTTACCGCAGCCGCAATGGTGGAAACAGCAAGCACACCATAGGCAAAAAAGCTCCAGATGTACAGGTGTGTAATACCGTCGCCTAAGGTGAAAATCTGTCTTAACACTACCATAGCCTGTGAGGTGGTTTCTATGCGGAAAAACACCCAGCACAGGGATGTAAAGGCAAAGGTAGCAACGGTGCATACAGCTGCCGAAAGGGCGGAATGTGCCTTTTTGCTGCTGTGGGTAAACCCAACCCACAGTTTGTGTACCGCAAGGCTTAATCCGTGCAGCAGCCCCCACAGAATATAGTTCCAGCTTGCACCGTGCCATATGCCGCCAAGCACCATTGTAAGCACAAGGTTTATATATGTTCTAACCTTTCCTTTGCGGTTGCCGCCAAGGGATATGTAAAGATATTCCTGCAGCCAGGATGAAAGGCTTATGTGCCAGCGTTTCCACAATTCTGTTACATTGCGGGAAAGATACGGCAGGTTAAAGTTTCTCGGCAGATTTATATCAAACATCTTTGCAATGCCTATTGCCATGTCGCTGTAACCTGAAAAGTCAAAGTATATCTGTGCGGAGTAGCTTAAAACTGCCAGCGTCACACTTATCCAGCTGAAAGCTTCCGGTGTGCTGTAAACCTGATTTACAAAAACCGAAAGCCTGTCTGCCAGCACCAGTTTTTTGAAAGCGCCGAAAGCGAAAATCTGCACCCCTGCAGAAAAACTGTTCCAGCCGGGGCGGCGCGCAGTTTCAAACTGGGCAAAAAAGTCTCCGCTGCGCTGTACAGGCCCGCTTGTAAGTTTAGGGAAAAAGGACAGGTAAAGGGCAACATCAGCAAAATTCCTTGCTGTCAGTCTGCCTCTTTTTACATCTACAAGATAACTTATGGCACTGAAAACATAAAAGGATATGCCAAGGGGAAGAATTATGTTAAGTGCGGTAAAATCGTCCCTGCCGACAAGACGGGCAAAGCTTTCCGCAAAAAAGTTGGTATATTTGAAATATCCCAGACATACAAGGGCAAATGCAACGCCTGCGGCAATGCGGCGGGTGTCCTTTGCACAAAGGTATGTCACAAAACTCATAACGGCAAGCACTGCGGCAAAACGCACATCGGCATAAAGCACAAAGATATAGCTGGAAACAAGCAGGACTGCCTTTGAAAGTTTAATGCTTGTATTTTCGTTTTTTACAAATCTGCCGCACAGCCACAAAGCACAGAAAACAACAGCAGTAAAAGCGAAAAAGGTGAGGCTTATCATGTTCATATTCTGCCCTCCCCGCTGAGTTTTACAATGGTGTCGTACAAAGCATCTGCAATGACTGCGTGTCCGTAGCTGTTCAGGTGTCCGTGACCTGCCTTGCCGGTCACAAAGCCGTGAGGCAGTTTGTGTTCAGTCTCGTAGTTTTTACGGAAAGTGTCGGTCATGTCCACAAAGCAGATTCCTTTTTCCACACATAAGTTGTAAAAGAAAATGTTTATATCTTCCCTTATAAAAACAGGGCTGTTGTCTGCATGGAGATTGCCTGTAGGATGCAGCATAATGATAATCTGTGTGCCGTACTGCTGCTGAAGGGCGGAAAGATTGTCAAAAAGCGGCTGATAAACTTCCAGCAGCTTTCTCATTGCAGGTTTAAGCTTTACAGGGGTTGCTGCGTGGAAGTATGACAACGGCGGAGTAACAGGTTCGGCGGCAAAAATGCCCATAAGTTTTTCTTTGTCAGGCATAAGCAGGTCTACAAGACCGCCCTGAACCTGGTTGTACATAAGGGCAAAGAAAGGGGACTTCTGGCTCATTGCAATAAGCCCTGTGTTGTAGCTGGGGCTTTTTTCGGTTCGGCCTTCCAGCAGTGTTACCACATCTTCGTAACTGAAGGTAAGGGCGGAAGTTTCTATAATAACCGCTTTTGGCGGAGTGTCGAACTTTTTAAGGTTCTGTTCCAGATAATGGCACACCTTTAAAAAGTTGTGGCCCGATATGCCCATGTTGTAAACGGAATACTGCCCCTCAAGTTTGTCTCTGAGCAGGGAAGAAAAATCCTTGCCCTGCACCACATTTGTGGCTTCAGTATGGGAAGACCCAAGCACAATAATGTCAGGGTTTTCCACCACTTCAGGGTTGTTGTAGCCCTTTGCGTCAAAACGCCCCCAGGAGATGCCCTCGGTCATCTTGAACCACCGGGCAGAGGGAACCCACACATAGTCGGTGTTGCCCTCAGTATTATCTATATGGGCAGGCTGCAGATAGTAAAAACTGAAAATAACGCTTAGTATTCCCACTGCAACAACGCCTGCGGCAATTGTTTTTAAAAGGTTTTTTATGAAATTCATCCGTTGCGGCTGCCTTTCTGTCAGATAATATAAAAAAATGTCTGTACCTGTCATAAGTATACTATAAAATACATTGCGGCACAAGCTGATAAATATGGCAGTGCACTGCCTGCAGCCACTGATGACAGATGCAATGTATATGCAAAATAATAATACTGCAAAAAATATCCCCTGCGGTGTGACCGCAGGGGCTGATGAGTTTGTTTTTTACTGTTCTCTTGGTGTTTCAAGTTCAAGCATTTCAACAATTTCGGACTGAATTACAATAAACTTGAGGAATGGTTTGCCGTACATTTCAACAACAGCGTCAAATGCTTCGCCTTCGTTGAAGTACTCGTGCAGAAGTTCGTCTGTTACAACAAAGTTTTCATTTTTTGCAATAGCCTGAAGAATCATAACTTCGTTGGAAGCATCAGCAAGTGTAAGTGCATTTGCAGTGATGAAAGCGTCTCTGGATTCGTAACCGTAGTAGTCGACAATAAGTTCGTCGAGGGTGAGGCCGTAGTAAAGAGCTTCGTTTTCATAGTTTGCAAGCAGATAGTTGCGCTGAAGGTCTGTTGCATTGGTATGAATTTCGTTTACTGTACAGCCGCCGATGATTTCGTTGTAGATGTAGCTGCTTACAAGGCTCTGTGTCATCTGGTCTTTTACAAAAGTGTTGAATTCTTCGCAGTTTTCAGCTTCAATGGAGTAGAAAGGTGCCATTTCTTCCTTAACCAGTTTGTCTGTGTATTCCGGTGTGTGGCTTTTGCCTTTAACATGGTTTACTGTAACTTCAAAAACAGCGTCTTTGCCTGCAACTTCTGCAGATGGGTATTCTGTCGGGAATGTAACTTCAACGTCAACTGTTTCGCCAACCATAACGCCTACAAGCTGTTCTTCAAAGTCATCAATAAAGCTTTTGGAGCCGATTACAAGGTCGTAACCCTGATATGTGCCGCCGTCAAAAGCAACACCGTCAATTGTGCCAAGGTAGTCGATGTTTACTGTGTCGCCGTCTGCAACTGCAACAGTTTCGTATTCTGGGAAGTAAGTTTCCAGAATATAATCAACCTGTTCTTTAACTTCTGCGTCGCTTACATAGTGGCTGTCTTTTGGCACAACCATATTTTTATAGTCGCAAAGTTCAACAGCGTTTGCAAAGTCTGCATCTTTGATGTAGCCTTCTTCGTCAAGAAAGTCGCTGAGATAAAATTCTGTTGTGTACTGATTTTCTGTTGTGTCCCCTGTGGAATTGCCTTCGCTGTCAGCAGGCTGGCTGCTGCATGCAGAAAACATACCAAGGCAGAGCGCACCTGTCAGGGCAAGTGCAAGCAGTTTTGTCTTTTTCATTAAAAAATCTCCCGGTTTATAAACTTTATAATATCTGTTTAAATATAAAAATATATTAAAATACCTTTAAAGTGCGTTTGCACACCTGTTTATTATATAAATCAATGCCCGAAAAAGCAATACATTTCACACAAATAACATAGGAAAAAATGTGTTTTAAAGGCAATATGTGCAGAAAAACAGCAGTTCCCCAATGGAAAAACCATCGGGGAACTGTAATTATATGTAAAAATTATTCTGTTACAGGAACTTTAAGTTCGCCTTTTTCTTCTCTTGGACGGATATCTGCACATCTTACAGCACCCATCATTGTTTTTTCCATTGCATGTTCACTGTAAACATCAATCTGCAGCTTGTTTTTAACGCTGTGTGTCAGGTTGCCTGCACCGTTGATACAGCCGCCCTGACAGGCCATGCCTTCAATAAAGTTGCCGTTAAGCAGGTTTTTGGAAAGGCGGATAAGCGCTGCCTTGCATTCATCAATGCCGCTGCATACAACAGGGTTGAAGTCTGCGTTTTCAACACCCTGTTCTTTGATAGCCTGTTTTACTGCTTCCACAAGGCCGCCGCTGCGGGCAAAAATTCTGCCGTATTCACTTGCGTCGTAAAGTGTTGCGTGTTCCTGTGTTTTAAGGTCAATGTCCTTTGCGTCAAACAAGGCCTGAAGTTCTTCAAAAGTGATAACGCTGTCAACAGCGCCTTCAACGTGTTCCTGTTTCATTTCCATTTTCTTTGCAGTGCATGGACCGATGAACACAACTCTTGCCAGAGGGTCTTTTTCTTTTATGTACTTTGCAATTTCAACCATTGGGCTGTTGTTGTGGGACACATATTTGGTAAGTTCAGGGTAGTATTTTTTTATGTAGTCAACAAAAGCAGGACAGCAGCTGCTTGTCAGCAGGCCTTTTTCAATAAATTCCTGTGTTTCGCTGAGAGCAACCATGTCTGCACCGAGGGCTGCTTCAACAACGCTGTAAAAACCAAGTTTTTTGATTGCTGTAACAACCTGACCAAGTTTTGCCCAGTTGAACTGGCTTGCAATTGCAGGTGCAACAACGGCATAAACATGGCTGCCTGTGCGTTTTGACTCCTTGAGCATACCGATAACGTTGAGTATGTAGGATTTCTGTGTGATGGAACCGAACGGACACATATTTACACATGCACCGCAGCTGATGCATTTTTCGTTGTCAATTTTAGCTGCTTTGTCCTCGTCCATGCTGATAGCGTTAACCTTGCAGGCACTTTCGCAAGGACGCTTGAAGTTCTGGATAGCGCTGTAAGGGCAAACTTTTGCACACATGCCGCATTCAATGCATTTGCTTTTATCAATGTGAGCTTTCTTTTTGTCGTCAAATGTCAGCGCACCGCGTTTGCAGATGTCTTCGCAGTGATGTGCAATGCAGCCGCGGCAGGCGTTGGTAACTTCGTAGCCGCCCTGCGGACATTCATCACAGGCAATGGAGATAACCTCAATAACGTTAGGGTTGGTTTTGTCACCGCCCATTGCAATTTTTATTCTTTCGCTGACAATTGCTCTTTCCTTGTAAACACAGCAGCGGAAGGTTGGTTCGCCGCGGGGAACAATCATTTTTGGAATTTCTGTAATGTTTTCAAGCAGTGTGCCTTCAAAAGCTTCCTTTGCAACAGCCTTGAGCACACGATATTTAAGATACTGAACCTGAGTGTCAAATTTTCTCATAATCTGCCTCTTTTCATATATATTATGTTCTATCCACATAATACAGCGATTTAAACAAAAAATCAATGATAATTTTGTTGAAAATAACTTAATTAAAATTTTTTGTATATTTTGATAAAATGGCGGATGTTTTTATGTAGGTATTTATATCCAAACAGGGTGCAATATGTCTAAAAATAAACAATCAGCTGCAAAAAATCACAGGCATGCACTGTTTTTCTGATGCAAAACAGCACAGACCTGTCAATAGTTTTTAACATATTCAGCAGAAATAACGAAAAAAACACCTGATGACAGGGGAAGTCATCAGGTGAAAAGTATTTATACTATATAATTTTTTTCTTTTTGAGGGAAAGTCTCATTCTGTCACTTATCATGGCAATAAATTCGCTGTTGGTGGGTTTGCCTCGCATGTTGCTTATGGTGTAACCGAAATAATCGTTCATAACCTCAACATTCCCTCTGTCCCAAGCTACTTCTATGGCGTGGCGTATGGCACGCTCCACTCTGCTTGCAGTGGTATGGTTTGCCTTTGCAAGTTCAGGATATAAGCGCTTGGTAACAAGGGTTATTACCTCCGGTTCCTTTATCACCATTATTATCGCCTGTCTCAGCAGACTGTAACCTTTTATATGAGCAGGTACTCCCATTGTGTGCAGTATCTCACTTACCTCATATTCAAGGTCATACACAGGCTCGCTGTAGCTTGTCTGCAAAAGTTCCTCTGTCCTGTACAGCAGATACTCTGCTGAATAAGGCTTTATAAAGTAATAGTCAAACCCTGCACCCATAAGCTGCCCTGTAATTTTTTCGCTGTCGGTGGTGCCTGCAGCAAAGTACAGCTTTGGTGCATACGCCAGCTTTTCACATTCCTTTTTAACAGCAATAGCATCTATGTTTGCAAGAAAAATATCCACCACAACCACTGTAGGTTTAATATCCTCAACTGCCTTTAAAATAGCCTTGCCGTCCTTTGCGCAGAAATAAACACCGATACCTTTCTCTTCAAAAAAATGTCTGAGATTCTGTATCATTTCTGTGCTTTGTTCGCTGAATAATATTCTGAGTTCTTCCTTTTTCATTGTGAAGATTCCTCTCATTTATATTTAACAGCCTTTTATAAACCTCTTTTATCATAGCATATATATTTTGCACCCTCAACCTTTTCGACATTTTTCGACAAAATGTTACTGCATAATAAGTTTGCCGTTTTCCAGCAGACAGACCTTGTCGGCAAGGGGCAGCAGGGATAAATCGTGGGTAATCATAACCACACAGGCACCGTTTTGCTTTATACGGCAGATTTTGTCAAGGACAAGGGCAGTGCTTTCCTTGTCCAGGTTTCCTGTGGGTTCATCACAGAACAGTACCTTTGGTTTTAAAACCAGTGCCCGGGCAATGGCCACACGCTGCTGCTGACCGCCCGAAAGCTGATGGGGCAGATGTTCGGTGCGGTGACTGAGGCCGACCTGTTCCAGGGCGTCAAGAGCAAGCTGTGTACGCTGTCTGGAGTTTACTTTGCGGTATTTTAACCCAAGTTCCACATTTTCTCTTGCAGTCATTGATGATATAAGGTTGTAGCCCTGAAAGATAAATGCGGTGTCGCTGCGCCGCAGACGGCAGATGTCATTTGGCGTCATGTCATTTACTGCTTTGCCGTTTATTTCCAGATACCCGCTGTCAAAGGTGTCCAGACAGCTTAAAACGTTCAGCAGAGTGCTTTTTCCGCATCCGCTTCTGCCTGTTATAATGCACAGCTGTCCTTTGCCCAGATGAAAATCCAGATTGTCCAGCACGGTATTCTCTCCACAGATGCCTGCATATTTTTTTACAATTTTTTCGGCTTTCAGCATTTTTCCTCCATAGTATTAACTTTGCTTTGCTGCACATAATAGTTTTATCTGCAGGGAGGAATAATATGCTTGAAAAATATATTAAAAGCCTGGTTTTTGCCCTGGTACTGTTCGGAGCATTTGCGGGGTATATGGCCAGCTGCATACCTGACAATCTGTACTTTACCGACGAGAATGAAATATCAATAAAAAGTATGCCGGTGGTGACACTGGAAACCGCAGGCACAGCAGTAAGCAGAGAGGTAAGCAGCGGCGGGGAAAACCTGCGCTACACCGCCAAGCTGTTTGGTGCCATACCGCTGAAGAATGTAAATGTATCTCTTTCTTCCGCAAGAAAAGTTGCGGTGGCAGGTACACCGTTCGGCATAAAAATGTTCAGTGACGGGGTTATGGTGGTGGGGTTTTCTGACATTGAAACTCCATTTGGCTACAAAAGTCCTGCCAAAGCGGCCGATATCCGCACGGGAGATATAATTATAAAGTTCAACAACACAAAAATTGAAAATATAAACGATGTGGAAAGTTATATCGAAGCAAGCAAAGACAGACAGCTGCAGGTGGTTTTTCTGCGGGATAATGTTGAGATGACAGCAAGTTTCTGCCCTGTGCTGGATATTACCACAGGCAGTTACCGCACAGGAATGTGGGTGAGGGATTCTTCCGCAGGTGTGGGCACAATGACTTTTTACGATGTGCAGAAAGGTATGTTTGCAGGCCTTGGCCACGGCATAAAGGATGCGGACACACAAAAGGATATACGGCTGCTTTCGGGGGAGATTGTACCTGTAAAAATTATGGGCGTCACAAAGTCACGCAATGGGCAGGCAGGAGAGCTGAAAGGCACATTTTTGTCATCCTTTGCCACGGGACAGATACTTGCCAACAGCACCAACGGGGTGTACGGCAATGTGTTTTCGCCACCTGACGGCAATATGATGGAGGTGGCGTCCCCGCAGGAAATACAGACGGGCGGAGCGTATATCATGACCACAATAAATGGGGACAAAGCAAAAAAATATGATGTTGTAATTGAAAAAATTGCACTTAACGGGTCCAACCACAGCAAAAATATGGTTATCCGAATAACCGACCCTGAACTTCTGGCGGTTACGGGCGGCATTGTGCAGGGTATGTCGGGCAGCCCTGTAATACAGAACGGCAAGCTGGTTGGGGCAATAACCCACGTTTTTGTAAATCAGGTGGAACGGGGCTACGGGGTTTTTGCACAGAATATGCTGGACAGCATGGACAATACCGACAGGGTGTACAACAAAAAGGAAGCAGGATAAACTGTTGGGAAAAACGGGTATAGCTGTATAGATACCTCATGAACAACTGTGCAAAAGCAATATGATATTTGCAGAGAAATAAAACATAACTGCACGCTGACAGAGCGGATTGTTCTGTCAGCTTTGTTGTATAAGAAAACCACGCCATAGTCACATGGTTCAAAAGAGCTTAAACGGTGAGCAATAAAGCGAAACAGTTCGTAATAACAGAAAAGCCTCCCTCTGATGAGGGGGGTGATTTTGTTGAATAACAAAATCGGAAGGAGAGAGGAAAAAGGCTTTAAGAATCTCTCCCTCAGTCTCACTTGCGTTCGATGGCTACCTCGTCAGAGGGAGCCATCCGTTTACAGGCAGCAGGTAACACGTGCATGGCTGCCAGACCAACAAAAAATGCATTTATGCTAAGCCGGTTGCATCAGGGCTATGCCCGAAAATGAAAAACCGTCCGTTATGCGGGTGGAATCTTATTTGTAACCGTTTTTAACCAAATGGGTTAAGGGCGGTTTATTGTTATTTGAAAAAAACAGATTTATAATAAACCTGCAAGGAGGAATAAAACATGAACTTATGTATTGCAGATAACCTTAAGCTGCTCAGATACCGCAGCGGGTATACTCTGGAAGCTATTGCAGAAATCATTTCAGTATCACGCCAGAGTGTTGCCAAGTGGGAATCGGGAGATTCTGTGCCCGATGTTATCAACTGTGTAAAACTTGCTTCTTTATATAAAATTTCTCTTGATGAACTGGTCAATCGCCCGCTGACAGATGCAGTCTCCTGTGATTTTGCCACGATGGAAGACCGAATTTGCGGTGTGCTGGAGGTATCACAGCAGGGCACAATATCCATTCCGCAGTGTGTTATGGATACCTTTAACATACACTGCGGCGATAAGGTGCTTATGCTTGCTGACAAAAAACAGGGTATTGCCCTTGTGAAATGCAGTCAGTTTTAGGAGGAAATATGGATATACTTAAAGTTAAGCAACTGTGCAAAAGTTATACTGATTTTACACTGCAGGATGTGTCTTTCAAAGTTGAAAAAGGACATATAATGGGTTTCGTGGGCAGAAACGGTGCAGGCAAAACCACCACACTGAAAGCTGTTATGAATATGGTACGCTCTGACAGCGGAAAAGTTGAAGTTTTTGGCCTGGATATGTCACAAAATGAACGTGCCATAAAACAGCGCATAGGCTTTGCAGGCACAGCGGCAGATTACTATAAAAAGAAGAAGATAAGCAGACTGCTGGATATCACCAAAGCTTTTTATGACAACTGGGATGATAAGGCAATGGAGAAATATTTAAAGCTGTTTTCCATAGATAAGAACAAAACTCCTTCACAGCTTTCTCAGGGCATGAAGGTAAAACTTGGTCTTGTGACAGCGCTGTCTCACGGAGCAGAACTTTTAATTCTTGACGAGCCCACCAGCGGTATTGACCCTGTGTCAAGGGATGAACTTCTGCAGATTTTCAAGTATCTTAAAAGTCAGGGTGTCTCCATACTTTTTTCCACACATATTACATCCGATCTGGACAAATGTGCAGATGATATAACCTACATAAGAAACGGACATATTGTGTATACAGGCAGTCTGTCGGGTTTTGTGGGCTGCGAAAAACTGGAAGATGTAATAATAAAACAGGAAAGGGAGGCGTTTTATGAAAAAATTGATTTATAAAGAGTTTGCCCTTGCAACATCACCGCTGACTTTTTTGTTTCTTGGGTTTACTGTGATGACCTTTATACCGGGATATCCCGTTTTATGCGGAGCATTTTTTGTCTGTTTTGGCATATTCCACAGTTATCAGACAGCAAGGGAAGATGATGATATTACTTACACGATTCTTCTGCCTGTCAGGAAAGCGGACGTTGTAAGTGCAAAATATGCGGCGGCCGTGATTATTCAGGGAGTGGCGTTTGTATTATTCGCAATTTTCAGTGGAATAAGAATGGTTTTCTTTGCTGATGCGGCAGTGTACAAAGCCAATGTGCTTATGGGTGCAAACTTTGTGTTTCTCAGCTTTGTGCTGCTGATATTTGCAGCATTCAATGTTATATTTATCGGAGGATTTTTTAAAACAGCATATCGATACGGCAAACCTTTTGTTATATTTATTATCGTTAATTTTTCAATAATTGCAGCTGCAGAGACTATGCACCACCTGCCAGGCATGGCATGGCTGAATATTTTGGATATAAAAAATGCAGTTTGTCAGATGCCGCTATTGGCTTGTGCGGCTGTTATCTATGTCATTTCAGCAGTCGTTTCCTGCAAAAAATCAGAAACAAGGTTTGAAAATACAGATTTATAAAAAAGGCAGAGAGAATTATATGCAAATTCTCTCTGTCTTTTTTTGTTATATGTGTTATAATAAATTTAATATTATAAAACGATTTGTTTCACGGAGGAATTTTTATGAGATACCAGAAGCTTGGCAACACAGACATTGATGTTTCCGTTGTTTCCCTTGGTGCGTGGGCACTTGGCGGCGGCAGCGTGTGGACAGACAGGGACTCCACAGTTGAAGAGGTTAAAAACCTGCTTGACGCCTGCAAAGCACACGGAATCAACTACATAGACACAGCACCTGTTTACGGCACAGGTGTAAGTGAAGAACTGCTGGGAGAAGCACTTAAAGGCCGCAGAAGCGACTTTGTGCTGCAGTCCAAATGCTCCCTCAACTGGCGAGGCGAAGGCGGTAACTTCCACTATGAGCGCGACGGCTACACAGTAAACAACGACACACGCGCAGCTGCAGTTAAAAAGGACGTGGAAGATTCCCTGCGCAGAATGCAGACAGACTACCTTGACAGCGTTATTGTTCACTATGTGTGCAAATCATTCCCTGTGGAAGAAACAGTGGGAGCACTTGAAGACCTTATCAAAGAAGGCAAAATTCGCACATACGGTCTTTCCAACAGCCAGCCTGCAGACCTTGATGCATACAAACTTGCACCTTCAAAGGAAAGCGACGGCGTAAGCCTTGTGCAGGAATTTTTCAGCATTCTGTCACCTTTCCACGGCAGAGATTATTTTGAAACCTGTAAAAAATACAACACAGTGTTCCAGACATACGGCGTTCTGGAAGAAGGCTTCCTTACAGGCCCTGAATTCCTGACACGAGAATTCAAAAAGACAGACATCCGTTCCCGTATTCCTTGGGTAGGGGAAGAATACAAAGCAGGCCTGCGTACAGCATTTGAAAAATGGGCACCAATCTGTGCTTCCCATGGCTGCAGTTTTGCTGCACTCTGTGAAGCATGGGCACTTACACAGTATGACAGAATGAACCTGCTTGTAGGCATGAGAAAAATCAAAAATGTTGAAGACACAGCAAAATGCCTTGATATAAAACTTTCTGCTGATGAAATCAGATATATGGAAGAAGTTGTAAAACCAATTCAGGTTGAAGTGCTGGACAAATAATTCTGCTGCTCTGAAAACAGAAAGATTTTTGACAAAAAGGCTGTGACACCGCAGCCTTATGGGAGAAAATATATGAAAAAGAAGATAACAGCACTTTTGCTTGCAGCGGTTGTGGTGTTCGGCTTTGCTGCCTGCGGCGGTGAACAGGTTAACGAGGATGTTAAGCTGTACGACTATGAAGCACCTGAATATGCGCAGAATGATATGCCTTTGTCTATAGAAACCGAAGAAGATGTGCGTGATGCGTTCAGATATATAATCAACAACGCTGTCGGAGACGGCGCAACCTTCAACGGTATTTCCGTGACAGATATGAGCCAGCAATACTTTATTGACGAAACAGCAAAAAACGGTTATGAAACGGAAGAATTTTACGGTTCTTTCAAGGCTGACGGCGATTATTACTTTATGCAGGCAGGCAATATGGTGGACCGCTATGACTATTCAAAACGTCTGGACAGCATATATGTAAACTTTAAAGATGAAGAACTGCCTGCCGAAGCAGTAGAAAAGTTCAACAGCGAAATCTGTATAGGCAGGGCAGATGAGGTTATAGGCAAAAGTATAGCAGAAGCAATTGTTACACTGGGAATAGACGATGATCTGCTGAACTGGATTATGCAGTTTGAAACAAAAAACAAAGATAATACATATTATGGATATTCATGGTATGAAGGCCCTGAAGTTTTTTACAGGGTACAGCTGACTAAAACAGACAACAACGCCTGGGGAAAAACCGACTATCAGCTGACTTTCAAAAGAGAGAAGAACGGACACAGTGAAGAAATAGAATATAATACGCTCATGAGCAGATACTGCAATAACATCACATTTGTCAGGTATACTGAAAAATTCTATTTTGAAGACTATGACAGTTACGAAGACTATCTGGAAATTCAGAAATTAAGTGAAAGAAGATGGTTCCTGAAAAGAGAGATGTCAGGTGGCTGGGTTGCAACCGAAAAGATTGAAAACGGAACAGCCGTACCGCTTGCCCCGGACGAAGCTTACCTTGAAATTGATTTGCTGGGCAATGCAATTGTTCATCTGCCGGGGCTGACAGATGACTTTGCAGATGCAAGCTGCAAAACGGTAGGGGCAGCAAATATAAAAACAACCGAAAACGGAGAAGTTTACTATATGCCGCTTACTGTAAGCGAAGCAGGAAAACAGTATTTTATAATGGAATCCGAATACAGCTACGAACAGGATATGTTTGTGCTGTACAAGGAAGACGGCAGCTTGAAATTTGTTTTTGAAAGACTGTTTTAACCCGTCCTGCATAAATGTTAAGCTGAAAAACTGACACGATGCTGAAACAAGTAAATAAAACAAAAAAATAATGTCATTCCGGGCATAACGCCCCGGAATGACATTTTTGTTTTTATATTCTTTTAAAATTACAGCAGATTGATGCCGTGTTCCTTGCAGTAGTCGATTTCGCTCTGTGGCCATACGGAAGACTGCACTTCGCCAATATGTGCCTTCTGCAGCAGGAACATACACAGTCTTGACTGACCGATACCGCCGCCGATTGTGAGAGGCAGTGTGCCGTTGATGATGTTTTTGTGGAAATCAAAACGCATACGGTCGGTTGCGTTTGCTTCTTCCAGCTGTTTTACCATACTGTGTTCGTCAACACGGATACCCATGGAAGAAAGTTCAAGGCCGATATCAAGCAGCGGATAGTAAACCAGAATATCGCCGTTGAGGTCCCAGTCGTCATAGTCAGGTGCACGGCCGTCGTGTTTCTGGCCGCTTTCAAGTCTGCAGCCGATTTTCATAATAAATACAGCGCCGCATTCACGGGCAATGGCTTTTTCTCTTTCCTTGGCGGTAAAATCAGGCCAGCGGTCTTCCAGCTGCTGTGTTGTGACAAAGCTGATTTCGTCAGGAAGAATATCCTTGAGTTCAGGGTATCTTCTCTGCACAGCTTTACTTGTCATTTTGATAGCGCCGTAGATATCGCGTACAACCTGTTTTAAATATTCCTCTGTGCGGTCTTCGCGGGTGATAACCTTTTCCCAGTCCCATTGGTCAACATAAAGGGAGTGGATAGCATCGCAGTCTTCATCACGGCGGATAGCGTTCATATCGGTGTAGATGCCTTTATGTACAGGAATTCCGTACTGGTGCAGGGCATAGCGTTTCCACTTTGCAAGAGAATGAACAATTTCCATAACTTCGCCTGTTTCCAGTACATCAAAGGTTACAGGGCGTTCAAAGCCGTTAAGGTTGTCGTTGAGACCGCTTTTTATATTTACAAACATAGGTGCGGAAGCGCGGTTAAGGTCCAGCGCGTCACAAAGTTCTGTTTCAAATTTGTGTCTTAAAAACTGAATGGCAGCCTGGGTTTCCTGGATGTTCAGTTTGGATTCATATTTACCTGTCATAATCCTTTTCCTTTCAGGTATTCTGTATAGTAATATGTTTTAAATTTTACACTCTGACGGGTAAAAGTCAAGATGCAAAAGCTGCAGCAAATTTTTTTTGTTATTATTTCCTGTAAACTGCTTTTTCCTGCTGTTCTTTTTGTCTTTTTGCACGAAGCATTGCCTGTCTTTTTTTGCGCATACGGCGGCGGTTTTCAATAATAATCAGCTGCTTAAGTGCAATGAACACCAGCAGACCAACAATCAGCCAGAGAACAACGGCAAGCAGTATCAGTACTGCTTTCTGTGCAAGGGCAGCAAAATCGAAGCCCTGTTTCTCAGGTTCCGCGGCGGCCATAACAAGCGAAACTTCGCCGCTGCCGCAACGGTAACTGCCGCTGCTGCCTGTGCAGAACAGCTCTACGTCAACTGTTGCAAAATCATTTGCTTCGTTAAAAACTGCTGCCCCTGTTTTAATCTGCACATCGGCTGCTGTTTTGCCTTTTGGCACAGTCACATCAAAGTTGCCGGCAAGGTAGCTGTCTCTGCTTACATTCAGTGTTGTGCCGTTGGATGCATTAAGGGAAAGCGGAAGCAGTTCCTTTACAGCATCACTTTCAAGGGTGATGGTGTCATAGTTTGCAAAGCCGTAGTCCAGCAGGGCTGTGGTGTCGTCAAATTTGTCGCCTTTGTGCTGGGAAGACATAACCACTGCAACAAGTGTGACATTGCCTCTTTTTGCCACGGTAACCATAGTGTGCTGGGCTTCTTCTGTCCAGCCTGTTTTGCTCATCAAAAGGCCTTCACATTCTTCGTAACCGTTTATGTAGTAGTTTGCATTCCAGAACTGTCGCACAACATCGCGGGTGTTGGTTGGAGGCATATCGTAACGGTTGGTGGAAAAATAATCGGTGATGCCGTCTGTTTTCAAAGCTGCTGCAGTGATAAGTGCCATATCATAAGCTGTGGTGTAATGGCTGTTATCGGGCAGACCGTGAGGGTTGGTAAAGTTGGTGTTGAAAGCGCCGATATTGCGGGCTTTCTGTGTCATAAGCTGTGCAAAGTTTTCGGTGCTGCCGCCTATATGCTCTGCAATTACATTTGCCGCGTCATTGGCAGATTCTATGCCCAAAGCATACAGGGCGTTTTCCATTGTCAGCTGTTCACCCTCGCCAAGTGCAATGTGACTGGTGTTGTAAGGCAGGGAATATACTGCATTGTGGCTTGCTGTCAGCAGTTCGCCGTTATCGCTGTTTTCCAGCGCAAGCATTGCTGTCATAACCTTTGTTATGCTGGCAGGATACATCTGCCTGTTCATATTTTTATCGAATAAAACTGCACCTGTGGAAGCTTCCATAAGCACTGCAGTTTCACTTTTTAGATATATTGTCTGTGCCGCCTGTGCCACAAACAAATCTGCAGGCAAAAGCAGCAGGCACAGAAGCAAAGATAAAATAACCGCTGTTTTTTTCATTTAAAATCCTTTATAACATTTTTGACTGCAACCCAAAAATGCAGTCTCTAACTAAACATTATACCATAATATGAGATATATTAAAATAAAATATTTTACATTTTTGTAAATTTTATTGCAAATAAATATAATTTTAACAGTAAAACAGAAATTGAAACAAGTTGTACAAAAAAATACCCGTCATAGCACTTTGCAATGTTATGACGGGTATTCGTCTTTTTATCAGAATTCCGTTTGCAGCGGAAGTTTGAATTTGTGTATTTACTTTTACATACCTTTGGTGTTCAAAGCCCTTATTGCATTTAAAATTGCAATAACAGCAACACCTACATCGGCAAAAACCGCACTCCACATGGAAGCGTGACCGACCGCAACCAGAATGAGCACAAGAACCTTTACGCCAATTGCAAATACAATGTTCTGTTTTACAATGGCAAGGGTTTTCTGTGCAACTTTTATGGCAGTGGCAATTTTGCCTATTTCGTCGTTCATAATTACAACGTCTGCTGCTTCAATTGCCGCGTCAGAACCAAGTGCACCCATTGCAATGCCAATGTCTGCTCTTGCAAGCACAGGAGCATCGTTTATGCCGTCCCCCACATAGCACACTTTGTCTTTGCCGCTGCTTTTTGCCAGAATCTGTTCCAGCTTTTCAACCTTCTGGTCAGGCAGGAGGTCGGTATAAACTGTGTTCACTCCAACCTCTGCGGCAATTTTTTCGCCGATTTCCTTAACGTCACCTGTAAGCATAACGGTGTTGGTTATACCGATTTTTTTAAGGGTTTCAATGGCTTTTCTGCTGTCGGATTTAAGCGTGTCGGCAACAATGATATGCCCAAGATATTCGCCGTCCTGTGCCACATACACCGCTGTGCCTGTGTGTTGTGTTTCGGCAAAGCCTGTCACACCATTGTTCTGCATAAGTTTTGCATTGCCCACAAGGGTGGTTTTGCCGTCAACGGTGCAGATAACACCAAAGCCTGCCTGTTCCTTTATACCGCTGACTCTTGCGGTGTCAATAGAGTTGCCAACAGCATTTTTGATGCTTGCGGCAATAGGGTGGGAGGAAGCACTTTCCGCAAGGGCGGCAGTTTCCAGTACTTTGTCTGAAACAGCTTCAACCACTTTGAATCTGCCTTCGGTAAGTGTGCCTGTTTTGTCAAACACCACAGTTTTAACATCGGCAAGGGCTTCAAGATAGTTGCTGCCTTTAACCAGTACTCCCTGTTTTGATGCACCGCCAAGACCGCCGAAAAAGGAAAGCGGAACACTGATTACCAGTGCACAGGGACAGGACACAACAAGGAAGGAAAGGGCACGGTAAACCCATACAGACCAGTTGCCTGTAATTATTGACGGTACAACTGCCAGAACAAGGGCAATTATGCACACTGCAGGGGTGTATACCCTTGCAAATTTTGTGATGAATTTTTCGCTTTTGCTTTTTTTGTTGCTTGCATTTTCCACAAGGTCAAGAATGCGGTTTACTGTGGAGTCGGAATATTCCTTTTCCACCCTTGCGGTGATAACACCGTTGATGTTGATGCAGCCGCTTAAAACCTCGCTGTCCTGTGCAATGTCTCTCGGCACGCTTTCACCTGTAAGTGCAGAGGTATCAAGGCTGCTTTCGCCTGTAAGCACCACGCTGTCCAGCGGCACGCGTTCGCCCGGGTTTACAACAATAATGTCGCCGACTTTTACATCGTAAGGGTCTTTGCGTTCTGTGTTTCCGTCAACAAGAACATTTGCAAAGTCAGGGCGGATATCCATAAGGTCGGATATTGAACGGCGGCTTTTGTTTACTGCATAACTCTGGAAAAGTTCCCCTATCTGAAAGAACAGCATAACTGCCGCACCTTCAGGGTATTCCCCTACACAGAAAGCGCCGACTGTTGCAACGGTCATAAGAAATTCTTCGTCAAAAACCTGACCGTTAATTATATTGCGTACAGCGTTTACAAGCACTTCAAGACCGCAGATGATAAATGCGGCAAAGAACAGGCAAAAACGTACAGCTTCCCCTGCATTTACTACCCAGCCAAGCACAAAAAACACAGCTGCAGCAAGAATTTTATATAAATCTTTTTTGTTTTGTTTTGTCATAAAATAATCTCCGACTGCCCTGTACAGCAGGGCGGCAAACAGTGACACACAGGTGAAAAACACCTTTGCGGACATAATCTGCCTGACTATGCGCGTGTCATCACAACTTCTTTGGAAACTTTTGCGATTGCTGCCATAATTTTATCTTCTGTTTCTGCAACAGCATTTTCATCCATTTCAACGATAAGTTTTGTTGTCATAAAGTTGAGTGTAACTTCTTCAACTGTGTCAATTTTTTCAATAAGTCTTTCCATTCTTGCGGCACAGTTTGCACAGCAGAGACCTGTAAGGCGGTATGTCTTTGTCATAATTGGTTCCTCTTTTATGTATGATTACTTTTTCAACCCTGTGAACAGTTGAACGATTGTTCAACTGTTCTGCTGTATATATTATAGTTGAACAATTACTCAACTGTCAATAGTTTTTAACATATTCAGCAGAAATAACGAAAAAAACACCTGATGACAGGGGAAGTCATCAGGTGAAAAGTATTTATGCTATATAATTTTTTTCTTTTTGAGGGAAAGTCTCATTCTGTCACTTATCATGGCAATAAATTCGCTGTTGGTGGGTTTGCCTCGCATGTTGCTTATGGTGTAACCGAAATAATCGTTCATAACCTCAACATTCCCTCTGTCCCAAGCTACTTCTATGGCGTGGCGTATGGCACGCTCCACTCTGCTTGCAGTGGTATGGTTTGCCTTTGCAAGTTCAGGATATAAGCGCTTGGTAACAAGGGTTATTACCTCCGGTTCCTTTATCACCATTATTATCGCCTGTCTCAGCAGACTGTAACCTTTTATATGAGCAGGTACTCCCATTGTGTGCAGTATCTCACTTACCTCATATTCAAGGTCATACACAGGCTCGCTGTAGCTTGTCTGCAAAAGTTCCTCTGTCCTGTACAGCAGATACTCTGCTGAATAAGGCTTTATAAAGTAATAGTCAAACCCTGCACCCATAAGCTGCCCTGTAATTTTTTCGCTGTCGGTGGTGCCTGCAGCAAAGTACAGCTTTGGTGCATACGCCAGCTTTTCACATTCCTTTTTAACAGCAATAGCATCTATGTTTGCAAGAAAAATATCCACCACAACCACTGTAGGTTTAATATCCTCAACTGCCTTTAAAATAGCCTTGCCGTCCTTTGCGCAGAAATAAACACCGATACCTTTCTCTTCAAAAAAATGTCTGAGATTCTGTATCATTTCTGTGCTTTGTTCGCTGAATAATATTCTGAGTTCTTCCGTTTTCATTGTGAAGATTCCTCTCATTTATATTTAACAGCCTTTTATAAACCTCTTTTATCATAGCATATATATTTTGCACCCTCAACCTTTTCGACATTTTTCGACAAAATGTTACTGCTTTGCAAAAGTGTAAGGCAGACATCTGCAAAAACGGGCAAAAATGTACCCGGCAACACACTTTGCGGTATGTTGCCGGGAAATTTTTATGTTTTCTTATCGGGACGGTGCTTTATCAGTGTTTATTGTCCAGCAGAAAGCGTTTGTAATATTTTATTTTTGCATAGTCCAGCACCTGTTTTGTATATATAAAATCATAGGCGCCACCCACAGCCCCTACCACAGGAATACCCTGCAGAAATTTCATATACAGAAGTTCGCGGCTTAAAAGGCGGGAGGTGTTTTCTATGCTTCCGGCAAGGTCTGTCTGACAGATGAAATCACCATTGAGTATATAGCTGTCAACCTCGGCATTGCAGGCGGCAAAATCTTCGCTTGTCAGGGCTGCACGGATAAGGGCGAGTATAAACAGCTTTTCCTTTTCGTCATTGTAATCGTAACCATAGCTTAAGCTTAACTCGTACACACTTTTAAGCATAACGGCAACTGACAGGACAATGTCGGGTATGCCTATGCCTAGCACGCCCAGTCCTATGCCTGAAACCCCTGAAAAAGCAAGGTTGCCCGTGCCTTTGCGGCCTGCATTTTTTGAAAAGGCTTTAAGGCTTTTGCGGTTTTGTTTTACCTTGTGGGTGTAGCTGGCAATCTCAAACTGCTGTGACATTCTGTTTTTGTTGTAGGTCTTTTCTATAACTGCTGTGCCTTTTTCAAAAACCAGGCGGAACGCCTTTGCAAAGGCTTTGTCCAGAGTGTCCTGTAAATTTGGCGGAACCTTGTCTTCCAGCAGGCTGTTGAGTTTTGACTGCTTTTTCAGCTTTTTCTTTTCGGTAAGTTCAATTTCCTTTTTAAGCAGTTTCATCCATTCTTTCTGCCAAGGAGAACGTTTTGAAAACATATACTGTACCTCATATGTGAGAAATTTAATGTTTTGTAATATATATTTATAATACAACTGGAAAAGGTGTTAATTCTATGTTAAAATGTAAAAAAATGTACGATTACAATAAAAACGGAGGATAAATTAAAAATGAAGCAGTTTCAGACTATCACAGAAGTGCATAAATACAGTGACCCTGCTGAGTTTGTAAAGGAATTCAACATTGGCGAAAAGGACTTTATCCTTGCAACAAAAACAATCTACAATAAATATTTTGCAGATAAAATCAGCGGTGCAAAGGTGTTCTTTAAAAGCGACTACGGCAAGGGCGAACCAACTGACGGCATGGTAAATGCAATGCTGGCAGATTTCCGCAAAACAGACTGCGAAAGAGTTATCGCAATCGGCGGCGGTGCTGTAATTGACATGGCTAAAATTCTGGTTCTTGGCGGCGGCGGTGATGCAGCTGACTATTATCAGAGAAAAATCCCGCTGGAAAAGGTGCTGCCTATTGTTGCTGTGCCTACAACCTGCGGTGCAGGCAGCGAAGTAAGCAGCGTTTCTATTGCTGAATTTGTGGAAATGGGTACAAAGGTAGGTCTTGCAGACCCTTCAATTTTCCCTGACCACGCTGTAATTATCCCTGCATTGCTGTCAGAACTTCCATACGACTTTTTTGCCACAAGTGCAATTGACGCACTTATCCACGCAATTGAAAGCTATGTTTCCCCTAAAGCCAACCTTTACACAAGAATGTTTGCCAAACAGGCAATGGAAATGATTCTCAAAGGCTTTAAAGAAATTGTGGAAAAAGGCCCTGAACACCGTTTTAACCTTCTGGAAGAATTTCTTGTTGCTTCCGACCTTGCAGGCATAAGCTTTGCAAATGCAGGCACGGGTGCAGTACATGCAATGAGTTATCCTTTAAGCGGCGCTTACCACGTTACACACGGCGAAGCAAACTATCAGTTCCTCACCGAAGTTTTCAAACATTATCAGGCAGCAAACCCGACAGGATTTATCACCGAACTCAACGAGTTCCTCGGCGGTGTTATCGACTGCAACCCTGACGATGTATACCCTGAAATTGAAAAACTTCTGGGCAAGGTTATTGCCAAAAAACCATTGCACGAATATGGCATGAAGGAAGAAGAAATTGAGCTGTTTGCCCTCAGTGTAGAAAAAAGCCAGCAGAGACTGCTCAATCAGAGCTATGTAAAATTCAGCGTTGCTGAAATGATGGAAATTTACAGAGCATTGTTCTGATAAATATGTCTGATAAGCAGACAGCTGTATAAAAAAATATATCCGCCCTCCACATTATGTGGCAGGGCGGATTCTGTTTTGTCTGTAATAATCAGTCTGCAGCTGTTCTGAAATCTTCATCGGTCAGCAGACCGTCACGTTTGCAGGCAATTGTCAGTGCTTCCATTTCCACCGACATATCCAGCATATCGTTGTCAAACAGGGCAGAATACTGTTTTTCTGTAGCCTTTTTTATGTCGCCAAGACAGTTTATGGTGCTCTGAACCATATTTTCTGCAGGCACACCGCTTTCTTCAATTTCTGCAAATTTTTTAAGAATGTTAGTCAGGGTAGGAAGATAGTAACTGAAAAACTGGCGGAGCTTTTTAATATCTTCAGGCTGTTTTTTCAGCGTTGAAAGGATTTTATCAACAGTTTTGCAGATTTCTTCATTAAGTTTTCTGACATCGCTGTTTTTTATGCGTGCTCCTGTGTTTCGCAGTTCCATAAGTTTTGCACGTCCCTGAGAAAGCTGCACATTGGTTTTTGACTTTTCTTCATCTGCCTGTTTTGTGTCACTTTTGCGGAAAGCAAAGTATATTACTGCTACAACTATAACAATAACGCCTGCAACAATAATACCCAAAACAGCTTTCAGAATTCCTGTAAGCACAGGGAACAGACCTTTGGCGGTAAAGAACAGTATTGCTGCCACAAGGGCAATAATGCCCAGCAACCCCGCTGAACTTTTATCTTTCATAGACATTTACTCCTTTCGGGAAAAGACAGCCTGTGATTATCTGTCCTGAACCGTTTTAATCTCTGATTTCCAGCAGTTTGTTTTTAAGCTCTGTTTCTATGCGGATAAGTTCAGTTTCGGCCGCAATGCGTTTTGCCCTGCCTTCGTCCTGAATTTTCAGCACTTCATCAAGTGTGGAAATAAGCTGCTGGTTTGTGTATGCAACAGTTTCAATATCCACAATGCCTCTTTCGCTTTCCTGTGCAATTTCCACTGTACCCTGTTTAAGCATATCTGCATTCTTTTTAAGCAGTTCGTTGGTCATGTCTGTAACGGCACGCTGTGTTTCCAGGGCTTCCTTGGAATGTGCAAGGCCAAGTGCCAGTACCATCTGGTTTTTCCACAGAGGAATTGTATTGTTGATGGTGGACTGAATTTTTTCGCTCATCAGTGCATCGTTGTTCTGTATAAGACGGATCTGCGGTGCCATCTGAATACTTATTGTGCGTGTGAGTTCAAGGTCGTGGAGTTTCTTTTCAAAGCGGTCACACATTGCAGCGTAATCGTTTGCAGCCTGTGCATCGTGTGTAAGGCCGGACATCTGTGCTTTTGCCTTGAGCTGTGGTACAGTTGTTGCACGTTCAATTTCCAGCTTCTTTTTGCCCGCCATAATGTACATTGTAAGTTCCTTGAAATGTGCAAGGTTTGCATCGTACATTTTGTCCAGCATAATAATGTCTTTAAGCAGCTGGTTCTGGTGGTCTTCCAGCTTGCCGGAAATCATATCAATGTTGTTTTCTGCCTTGGTGTAGCGTGCTTTCAGGCGGGAAACCTGACTGCCTGCTTTTTTGAAGATGCCAAGGAAGCCTTTTTCCTCTTCCTCAGCGGAAAAACCTTTCAGTTCACTTACAAGGTCAGCAATCATATCGCTTGTTTCACCAAGGTCTTTTGTGCGCACGCCTGCAAGGGCGTTGTCAGAAAATTCTGCAACCTTTTTCTGACAGGCTGCGCCGTACTGCAGAATAATTGCGGAATCGTTAAGGTCAATTGTTTTGGAAAAATCTTCAACTGTCTGCAGTTCTTCGTCGGAAAGGTTAATCTGTTTAAGATATTCTTCGTCAATTTCCTGCGGAAGCGGAATTACAGCTGTAGATTCCGGTTTGTCGGAAGGTATAAGTTCCAGAGTGATTTTTTCGTTAACTTCGCTCATTGTGTCTCCTCCTTGTATAATTAAGAGCAAAAATTACAAATTGTAATAATGTTTAGCCCATTGCTTGTTCAAGAGAGTAATAGTAATGGCTTTCCACATCCAGCAGATAGTCATAATCTTCGTATGTCATAAACACTGTTTCGAACATTTCGTCATATTCAAAACTCATAGCTGTGTAAATTTCAGGTCTTGCAATCTGAATGTCTGAAGTATCTTCTACAAGTTCCAGCTCAAAAATCAATGTGCTGTCAGGGTAAGCGCTGTCTTCTGCAGGGTACCAGCTGCCTTCGTAGTAAACTTCATAACCTTCACCACCATATACTTCGTAACACATTTCCATATTGCCGTATTCATCAAACCAGAAACCTACAGCAACAGTATCATCGTTGATTGTATCCACAAAGGAAGTCCAGTTTTCTCCGTAGTAAAGCACAGCAGGATCAAATTCGGCATAACCGTAATTGCCTTCTGTTACATAACCAAGTTTTTCATATGGTGTAAAGTCCAGCAGGGTAGGACCGTCGGGACCGTATGAAGCATCAGGCACTTCAAGTGTGCCGTCCTTGCCGCTGAGACAAGGGATATAGTCCAGAATATTGCCTTCGCTGTCACAGATTTCCACAATAATGTTGGGGATAAATTCGCTTTCGTTGCCCATTACAATAACAGGTTTGCCGTCATCGCTTTCATAAAGCAAATCGCCGAAATCACCCGTGTAGTTGTCATAGTCGAAAACATAGTCGTATACTGAAACAGTTGTGTTTTCGTCAGCAGGAACAATGCAGAACAGTTCACCGCCTATATGCGGCACAAAATGGTCAGCGTCTATATTTGCAATAAAGGGGTGATCTTCTGCAACAAGGCTGTCTGCAATAAAGTTTTGAATCTGGGAGTAGTCATAAAGGTCGTAATATTCCTCA
This sequence comes from Oscillospiraceae bacterium, assembly GCA_015067215.1. Taxonomy (GTDB): domain Bacteria; phylum Bacillota; class Clostridia; order Oscillospirales; family Ruminococcaceae; genus RGIG3102. The sequence continues at coordinate 31,960 of SVMW01000013.1, forward strand.
TACCAGCCCAGATAAGCAATGGCAGCTATATCTGTGGTGTCAACCATAGCCTGCTGCAGCATAATGTAGTCATTGCCGTCAAAGGCTTCACCGCCGTTGTCAGGGTCCTGTGTGGTTTCAGGTGCAGGGCGGCTGTCTGTGGAATTATCAGGGGAAGGGCTGCCGCCGCAGGCTGTCAGGGACAGCACCATGGCAAGAGCAACCAGTAAAGCAGTAAATTTTTTTAGTCTGTTTTTCAGCATGTAAGTCACCTCACATATCAGAATTTTCCGCCTTTGCCCGAGAACCCGCGGCTGTTTACTGTTGTGCCGCCACGGGAAGAGGAGGAACTCTGGGTTTCTATTTTTGTTCTTGAAACTGTGGAGAAACGGAACAACTGGTGTCTGTTGGTTATATCCACCATTGTTCTGTCAAGGTAGTCTGCTGCCCTTGTTGCTGTAGCAGCTGTCTTCATCTGTGCACGGAAAACGGAACACACGATAAGAGCAATGATAAGACCTATAATAAGGGCAATGCCGTAGGCTTCCACACCTACATCTTCGTTGTAGTATATATCCACAGGTGTGCCTTTTGCAGCTTCTCCGAGAATATAGTCGCAATCGGTTATATAGTCTTTGAAACCGTCGTACCAGTCATCGTCACCGAATTCGTCAACAAAATGTTCGCTCATCCAGTCTTTTGCATAATCGGTAAAGGCGTAGTTGCCTTTTTCGCCATATGCCAGCAGCCAGTAGCAGCGGTCATATATGCTCAGCACCAGCATAACGCCGTCCTTGCCCGGGCCATAGCCGAGGGAATCGGATGACAGGTATAAGTCTTCGGAATACTGCTGTATATTGTCGTAGTTTACCGAAGTGTCATCGGTAACAACAAAATGTACGGCACAGCCGTATTTTTCGCTTACTTCTGCCGCAAGGGAGTTGAGCTCGTTATATTCTGCATCATTAAGCAGATATACAGGGTCATAAACATAAGTCCCTTCAGGTGCGGCAAAAACTGTTACTGCAAAAAAGCTGAACACAACAGCAAGCACAAGGGATAACGCGGAAATTTTAAAAAGTCTGTTTTTCATAATATGCGCCCCCTTTTACAGCAGAATCATAAGTGCAGTGCCCAGCACAGCTGTTACAGATGCGGCAATGCCAAGAAAATATGTCCAGTATTTCTTTTTGCTTACAGGCAGATTGCCCACAAACTTGCCTGTCTGTCCGTTCATTGCAAACAGGTAGTTCTGTCCGTTATATTTTGTGGTAAGCATATATACAGGCAGCAGGGCGTATTTTACCTTGCCGCGTTCCAGACGGATATTTTTGTGTTTTATGTTGCAGCCGGCAAAGCCCACAACATCCTGTCGCATAACATCCACAGATGTGTTTTCTGCACGAAGTTCCGCTCTTTCAACACTTTCTTCAGCACTCTGTCCGTATCTTTCGGCTAAAAATCCCGGAAGGTATGACATGGAGAAAGGTTTCATCTGCCCGAAATCAAAAGGTTCAATAGCGTCCATATGGGTGTCAGGCATGTTTTTGGATGCGTCAACAGGAATGTTGGTGAAAGGCACCCTGCCGCTGCGGAAAATGTCATAATAGCTTGTGGTTGTCACCTGATATTCACCCTGTCTGGCAGACATTACGGTGGTGCCTTCAAACACAATGTTTACATCTGCAGTACAGTCAAACAGCCAGAAAGGCACATATACGCCTTTAAGTTCGCTGATTTTGTTTTTTGCGGTAAATTCATTAGGCAGAAAACGTTTGCCTTTATAATAGTTTTTCAGGGCGTTTTTTGCATCTTCGTGGCTGAGCTTAAACGGAATTACATAGTCAGGTTTAAGGTCTCCGCCAAACTGACCCGGCACAACTGTCGGGTTTGCACAGTACGGACAGCTTGTTGCCGCAGTGGTCTCGTCGCAGATTATCTCTGCTGCACAGGACGGACAGATGTATACGCGCATCTTTTTGCCGTCTTCGCCCCACTGGTTGCTGAGGCCTGACATATCCCAGAAGGTTTCTTCCTCTGCAGCAGTCTGCTGTGCCTTTTCAAAATTTTCTGCCGCCTGTGCATTTTTTGCCGCATATTCGCGGTCAATTTCTTCCACTGCATAGCGGCTCTGGCAGTAATCGCATTCCAGCAGACCGCTTTCGCCTACAAAATGCAGGGGACCTGTACATGCAGGACATTGATAGTTGGTTACCTGGGTTGCCATTAACTCAGCCTCCTTTATATGTTAAAGTTTAATTGTTTTTAAATCAGAAAAAGGGAGCTTGAAGCCCCCTTTTTGTTTTTATACCCACGGGTCTTCTTCTGCAGGAAGGCGGATACCCAGCAGTACTCCGTTGTATTCCCAGATGTAGTGGTTATCGCCTTTTATGCGCAGACATACACGTCTTGGACTGTCCGCACCGCCGCTGGACACTGTTGTGTAGCTGTAGCCTTCAGGGGCACTTACAGCTTCGTTGGAAACAACAATTGTCCACGGAGTGTCAGGCTCATAGTTGTTTTCGGGTGTTGCACCTTCAAAATATGATTTCGGCAGATATTTTTTATCGCTAAAGCGTTCTTTTATAAATGCCTTTTCGGTGTCGCTTAAAGGCTGAGGTCCTTTAAGGACATCAATCATTGCAAGGCCGTCGCCGGCATCTTCGATATATCGTACAAGGCTTGCCATAAAGAAAGCGGTTGTATTGTGTCTGTCGCTTTGCGGATATATTTCCAGAAGGGCCCGGATGTCATCTGCAGTCTGTGGCAGGACATTGAATGTGTATTTTACACCGTCGGCAGTTTCCTGAGCAGTAACTGCTGTGGCTGCGTCAAAAATGGTTTCGTCCTGCACGGTTTCCTGTGTGGAATCTGATTCGGTTTCGGTGCTTTCGGTTTCTGTGTTATTGGTTTCGCCTGAAATGTCTTTGCTTTCGTCCTGCTGTTGCTGGGACTGATTTTGTTCAGAGGTGCTTTCGGCGGGTGGCTGTGTACCGCCGCAGGCGCTTACAGCGAAAGCAAAAGCCAGAATTGCTGTAAACAGTAATATTTTTTTGTTGAATTTCACTGTAATTCACCCCGCTTTGTTTTTACTGGTTAACTGCGCCGCCGCAGAATTCGCAGCAGCCGTTTGCATCAGGAATTGTTGTTGCACCGCAGTATGGGCATGTGGAAGCAGCTTTTGGTGCAGCTTCGGTTCTTGCCTGCTGGCGCACATCGGAAAGAATACTGATAATTTCGTTGCCCATATCTTCGTATTCTCTGTATTCATAAACTGTTCTTGGGTCAGGAATACGGCTTGCAGGTACACCGCCTTCAGGTGTTGTCTGAACACTGGAGGAGTTGAGCCTGAATTCGATTTCGTCAAAATAAGGGTGATTTACATAAATTTTAATATGGAAATCGTATTCGCAGCTGTATCTTGGCGGAATATAGCTTACGCGGTTGCCGTCCTTGTCTTCCCGTTTTTCTTCTGTCTGGCTGTCCTGAATATCCATATCACAGCCTGTAACCATGGAGTAGTCAAGAACATCAGGGTTTGCTTCTTCAAGATTTCTTGCAGAAGTTACCACAAAACGACGGGCGTCTTCGTCAAAAAGAATTTTTGTGTTGTCTGTGCCGATTGTGCGTGTAACATTGAATTTTGCAACTTCGGCTTTGTTTGCTTCGCGGTATTCAAGTTGCTGTTTTATTTCTTCCACAGTGCTGGAGCGTCTGTCGCTGAAGAAAGGTGAAAGCTTTGCTGCACAGCTTTTGCAGCAGTTGCCGTCTTCAAGTTTTCTGTTGCCTAAAAGACCTATTTCGCCACCGCATATATCGCAGATTTTCTTTTCAAAAATTTTGTCAAAAAGTCCCATAATGAACCTCCTGCTGAAAAATATGATGTCCTGCCTATGCTGCCGCACAGCTGTATGTGCGGCAGACAGCAGGTCGTATGTTTAATTCTTAAAGAAAGGGGTACCGTTGTTAAACAATGTCATTGTCGTCAAATCTGTCGCCGCATTCAGGACAGAATTTTGGTGGTGCTACGCCTTTTTCAGGTTCCCAGCCGCATTTGTCGCATTTGTATACAGGAACACCTGCAGGTTTTTTTGCACCGCATTCAGGGCAGAACTTGCCTTTGTTCACAGCACCGCAGCTGCAGGTCCAGCCTTCAGCTGCAGGTTTTGCACTGCCGCAATCAGCACAGAATTTGCCTGTGTTTACAGCACCGCATGCACATGTCCAGCTGTTTGCTGCCTGTGGAGGTGTCATACCCGGGCCGTTCTGCACTGCTGCCTGATGTGCAGGGTTAACAACGTTCTGCTGTGCCTGGTTCTGCTGCATCTGGTAAAGTGTCTGCATTGTGCCGTCATTTCCCATGCCGTTCATCATGCCAAGGCCCATAAAGCCTGTTGCTGCACCTGCTGCATTGTTTGCAGCATCCTGCATAGCTTTGCCGCGGCTTGCAACTGTGTATGCCATTGCGAGGTTAGGGTCTGTGTATGCTGCTGCACGCTGCATATCCTTGAGCATTGCTTCATCTTCTTCGCTTGCCTTGATGGAGCTCATACCGATTTTTTCAATTTCTATGCCCATTCTGTCGCCCCATGTAGGTGAAAGTTCCTCACGGAGAATATCAGCAAGTTCTTTTGTGTGGCCCGGAACTGCAGAGTATCTGATGCCCATTGCGGAAATTCTTGAAAATGCAGGCTGCAAAGCTGTAAGAAGTTCTGTTCTCATCTGGCTTTCCATCATCTGGCGTGTAAAGTCCTGTTCAACGTTGCCTGCCACATTTTTGTAAAGGAGCATAGGGTTTACAACCCTGAAGCTGTATTCACCGAAGCATCTGAGACCGATGTCGATGTCGATGCCTGCTCTTGGGTCCACAACTCTGAAAGGAACAGGGCTTGGTGTGCCGTATTTGTTGCCCATAACTTCTTTTGTGTTGAAGAAATAGATGCGCTGGTCCTTTGGTGCTTCTCCGCCGAATGTAAAACGTTTGCCTATCTGGTCAAATACTGCGGAGATGTTGCCTTTGAGATCACCCTGGAAGATGGAAGGTTCTGTGGATGTGTCATATGTATATTCGCCCGGTTCTGCACACAGGTCAACAATTTTGCCGCTTTCAACAATAATCATACACTGACCTTCGTTGATGTTGATTACGGAACCGTTGGAAATAATGTTGTCACTGCCCTTTGTGTTGCTGCTTCTGCCTGAGTTTCTCTTGTGCCCTTTGCTGATAAGAACATCTGCAGGAAGTGATTCGCAATAAAAATAGTCTTTCCACTGGTCAGCCAGTACTCCGCCTGCTGAACCTAATGCTGCTTTGATAAGTCCCATAATAATCTCCTTTCAAACTGAGAAAAATTTATAAAAATTTTTTATTTTATAAGTGTAAGTCTGCCGTCGGTTGCGTGGTCAATATGCTGATGGGAAGCAAGGTATTCTTCCAGAATATCAACTATTGAGGTTGCAACCGTGCGGGCTTTGCCGTTGTTTTCAATTTCCTGTATATCAGCATTGAAGATACGGCTGAAATTGTTGTAGTGATACTGCTGAACACCGACGGTGAACAGCTGTTCGTCGCTGACAGGAACACCGTCAAATTCAAATGTTGTCATTGTGCTTTGCGGTATGTTATACACTGCTTTAAGTCTACCTGAAAGTTGTGAAAAACTTGAGTGAACCCCCTGCCATACCTCATCCCTCAGCATATATAAAAGCATGTTTTTCAGCTGTGCGCCGCTGATTTTAAGCATATACACAGGGCTGTCATAAGGGAAAGTTTCCACAAGGTCCCTGTACATTACCAGCGGGCCCATGCCATCGGTGCGGATGCTGCCGCTGCCTACAAGCATAATATCAAGGCCAAGGCTTTGTGCGAGAATGTCTGCAAACAAACCTCCGAGTTCCGTTTCTCTGAAACGGTCGGGATGTGTCAGCCTGCGTGCCATGCGGGTGATGATGCGGTTGTACTTGGCGTCAGTTTGGTTTTTGTATGTGGCAAGCAGTTTTTCTATGTCCTCATCCACAGGGCAGTTGCTGCTGTTTATAGGGACAGTATGCCATTCAAAACTTTCCACTTTGTTTTCAAGGGTGTCGACCACCATATCAAAACGGCCGATAATGTCGGTGCCTGTGCCTGCCTGAACAATAAGAATATCGTTTACAACTTCAGGCTTTTCAATAAATGTGTGGCTGTGACCGCCAATGATTACATCCACACCCCATGCGGGGTCAAGCTGTGCGGCAAGGGCTTTGTCTTCCTCAAATCCGATGTGTGTCAGCAGCACTGTAAGGTCAATGTCTGTCGCATTGTAGGCGTTGCATATTCTGCCGATTTCCGCAGAGGCCTCGTATATGTCCACAAAGGAACCTACAGCGGTGTCGTTTTTGGTCGACTTCATAACACTTTCGGTAATTATGCCGATAAAAAGTATCTTCATGCCGTCAACTTCCAGTACGATATGGGGACGGAAAAGCCTTGCATAGTTGGATTTTATGTACAGGTTTGCATTTATAATGGGAAACCTTGCACATTTTTCAAGGAACAGCAGATGTGCAATGCCGTAGTCGGTTTCGTGGTTGCCAAGGGTTACCACATCGGGGGCAATGGCGTTCATGATTTCGATGGTGCTGAGACCTTTGAATTCGGAGTCGATTACTGAACCGCGGAACATATCACCTGCAATGCAGTAAAGGGTGTTCGGCTGTTCCCGTCTTACTTTGTCTACATAACCTGACAGCATGCTCACACCGCCCACAAGGGCTTTGTCGGTGTTTTCTGCCAGAAAATCCCCATGCATATCGTTGGAGTGCAGCAGTGTAAGTTTTTTGTATCTGTCCATAAAATCCGCCCCCTTTCATAAAGGTATAAACGGTTTACATTAAATCAGGTATAACTGATTTTATCTGATAAGTGTCAGTCTGCCGTCAATTTCTCTGTCAAGGTGCTGGTGTGTTGCAAGATATTCTTCCAGAACATCCCTTGTAGATGTGGTTACAACAGTAGGTTTTTTGATTGCTTCCACCTCTGCAAACGGCACGCCGAAGAAATCTGTAAAGTTGCTGATATGGAAGTACTGCAAGCCGATGCGGAACAGTCTGTTTTCGTCAATGTCTTCATCGTCAAACTTGAATTCAAGTATTGTGCTGTTAGGTATATCATACACTATTTTTACGCGTTTGGAAAGCTGATAGAATTCACAGTGTTCACCTTTCCACACGCCGTCACGGAGCATAAACTGCATCATGCGTTTAAACTGACCGCCGGTTACTGTGAGCATATAGGTTGCATCGTCATAAGGGAAACATTCAACAAGGTCCTGATATACAACCAGCGGGCCCATCTGCTGTGTGCGTACACTGCCTGAACCCAGAAGCATAATGTCAAGGCCGAGGCTTTCTGCAAGAGCGTCGGAAAGCAGGCCGCCCAGTTCAGTTTCCTGTTCGCGTTTGGGGTGTGTGAGCTTTCTGCGGAAACGGGTGATTGTTCTGCCGTATTTTTTATCTGTTTCAGCTTTGTAGCCGCCGAGAATTTTTTCGATATCAGGGTCTGTAGGACAGGTGTCGCTGTTGATTGGCACTGCCTGCCATTCCCAGTTTTCAACATTGTTGTTGTATGTATCGATTGTAAGGTCAAACCGGCCTATCTGGTCGGTGCCTGTGCCGGCCTGAACAATAAGAATATCGTTTACAACTGCAGGTTCTTCGATAAATGTGTGGCTGTGGCCGCCAATGATGATGTCAACACCCCATGCAGGGTCCAGTTGTGCTGCCAGCTTTTTGTCTTCTTCAAAGCCGATATGTGTCAGCAGAACTGTAAGGTCGATGTCTGTTGCATTATAGGCGTTGCAGATTTTGCCGACTTCCTGTGCTGCTTCGTGAATATCAACAAAGGAACCGATAACAGCCTCTGATTTAGCCTGTGCCATAACTTCTTCGGTGAGAATACCGATAAACAGGATCTTCATGCCGCCAACTTCCAGAACAATCTGCGGTTTGAAAAGACGGGAATAGTTGGATTTAATGAATAAGTTTGCATTGATGATAGGGAATTTTGCACATTTTTCAAGGAACAGCAGATGTGCAATGCCGTAGTCGGTTTCATGGTTGCCAAGTGTCACAACATCAGGCGCAATGGCGTTCATAATTTCGATGGTGCTGAGACCTTTGAATTCGGAGTCGATTACAGAACCGCGGAACATATCCCCTGCAATACAGTAAAGGGTGTTTGCTTCTTCGCGTCTTACCTTGTCAACATATCCTGACAGCATGCTTACGCCGCCCACAAGGTTTTTGTCAACGTCCATTGCTGTAAAGTCCCCGTGCATATCGTTGGAATGTAAAAGTGTAAGTTTTTTGTATCTGCCCATAATATTTCTCCTTTCGGTTTGTGTTTGTGATGGCTTATGCGGTGGTGCTGTCAAAGTGCTTCAACAAGTTCGCCCTTTTCATGCAGAACAGCTGCGCAGTCAACACACATATCAATGTCGTCACATATCATAAAACAGTTGTCGCATACAATGCTTTTGCATACCGGACAGAAGTTGAGATGAATTTTTGCTTCCTCAACTGCCCTGGTGGCTGCCTGCTGTTTTTCTTTCTGATAAAGTGCTGTGTAGACAATTTCCTTTGCGTGACTTGACACTGTTTCACCTGCTTTGGAAAAACTGACAGGTGTGCTTATCCAGCGCTTTCCGCATACTGTACAGCCAACGGAAAATACAAAGCGGTCTTTATCGGACAAATCCTGCATATTGTTTATAATGGTTTTCCTCATCGCATTGCCTCCGTTGTGTATTTTTATATCTTATTTATAACATCTGCAGATAACTATAACTATTACCCCGACGGGTTATATAAAGGGTAATATAAGGTATGATTTTTAAGGGTTATTATTGAATTTTTGCATTTTTGTGTTATCATACATAAGCGGTTTGCAGAATTTCTGTATATGTGATATAATAAATAAGTATAATTCAGAAAAAGGATGGTGATGATATGAACAGCAGACAGACAAGGTGCAAAAAGCTTGCACAGGTTATCGTTATAGCTGCGGTTGTTTGCATTGCAGTTGGGTTATCGTCATCCTTAACAGTTTTTGCCGCAAATGCGGACATTGCGGAAAAAGGCCAGTTCAACAAAACTGTTGCCTATATGGTTACATCTGCCATTGCATTTGCACTGCTGCTTGGCTACTGTGCCCTGACAAAGAAAAAGGAAATGATGTTTATCCTTCTTTTCACAGCAGTTTTCATTATCAATCTGGGTTACGCCTTCGGGTCTTCTTCCACCACGCTTGAGGAAGCGCTGCTTGCAAACAAAATTGCATATGTGGGTTCGGTTTTCCTGCCATTGATTATGCTTATAATAATAATGGATGAATGCAGATACACCCGCAGAAAACTGTTTCTGGCATTACTTATGTGCATAAGCAGCGGCATATTCTTTCTCACCATGACCCCGGGGTATACTCCATGGTACTACAAATCAGCGGAGCTTATCTTTGTAAACGGAGGGGCAAAACTGGTTAAAGTGTACGGCCCGCTGCACAAGTTGTACTTTGTGTACCTGGTTTTGTATTTCTATCTTATGGTTGCGGTGATTGTGTGGGCAATTGTAAAGAAAAAACACTCGTCCCCTAAAATACCGCTGGCGCTGCTGGCACTGGTTTTCGGCAATATTGTTGTGTGGTTTATTGAACAGAAGATAAGCCTTAACTATGAATTCCTGTCCATATCCTATCTGGTTACCGAGGTATATCTGCTTGGGCTTTACAATGCAATGTACCAGAGCAAACCTGACAGCCCGTGTACAAACTGCATTGCATTGTGCAATACGGCAGAGGTTAAAAATGTAACTGTTGTAAATGACGATTACGACAGCGGGTTTATACCTGACATGCAGGATATTATAAATGCATGGCCCGCTGTGGCACAGCTGACAACAAGGGAAGTTGAAGTTTTCAAGGAACTTATCCTCAACAAAAAGCGCAAGGACATTGCGGAAGATTTGTGCGTGTCGGAAAACACAGTTAAAAAGCACACTACAAACATATTCACAAAGCTTGGCGTTTCCAGCCGTGCGGAAATTATGAATATGCTGCTTAAAATAAAATAATATTACATAAAAAACAGAGCATAACCAAAGCGGTTATGCTCTGTTTTTGTCTGTTACCCCTTGTATTACCCTAAAAATCACCCCTTTTTATACTATATATCACCCGTTCAGCTAATTTAAATAAGAATATTATTATCTCATAATATAATCAAGAAAGTATTTTTATTAATGGGAAAGAAGGTGAAGCGATGGCAAGAGAAAACAATGGCGAATATGTGTACAGCGAAGAATATGAAATACAGGCTGAGCAGTTTTTCCACGAAGATGAATTCAACCGCGATGCGGAGATAGGCCTTAACAAACGCGATTCCTATGAAGGCGGGGAAGACGGTGACGATGGGATTTCATTTGGTACAGATACATCGTCAATCAATGTGCCTGCTTTTGCAGGATTATCTGCAGGACGCAGAAAAAATAAAAAACACCGTCAGAATAAACTGCACAGCAAAGCAGCGGCAAAAGCAGCGGCAGGGCTTAAAACAGGGGCTATAACTGTGGCGGCGGTGATGAGTATTGCAACGGTTGCCATGGCTCACGAGCATATTTTTAATGATGGCTGGCTGGTTACAGTGCCGCCGACATGTCTGCAGGAGGGGGAACAGGTTCTTGTGTGCTCCGACTGCGGAAAAACGGTGGAAACAGAAATTCTGCCCCTTTCAGGACATACAGAGGGGGCATGGACAGTACAGACAAAGGCGGACTGTTCCCACGAGGGCACAGAGGTGAAACTATGCACGGTGTGTCAGCTGGAAATGGACACAAGAGATACCGGCCTTGGGGACCACGTTGCAGGCAGCTGGATTGTTGACATCGAAAAAACCTGTACCGCTGACGGACACCGCCACAGGGTATGCAGTGTGTGCGGTATGGAACTTGAAAGCGAAGTTTTGGAAGCCGCCCACACAGAAGTAAAGGATATGGCGGTGGAAGCAAACTGCACACAGACAGGCCTTACCGAAGGCAGTCACTGCTCCGAATGCGGTGCGGTTATTGTAAAACAGCAGATTGTGCCTGCAAAACACACACCTGTTGTTATTCCTGCTGTAAAGGGCGACTGTACACACCCAGGCCTTTCCGAGGGCAGCAGATGTGCGCTGTGCGATAAAATTCTTACCCCGCAGACAGAAACACCTGTGGAACACAGTGCTGTTGCAATTCCTGCAGTTGCTGCAAACTGCACACAGACAGGTCTTACTGAAGGCAGCAAATGCTCGGTGTGCGGCCTGGTGCTTAAAGCACAGCAGACTGTACCTGTACAGCACTCACCTCAGATTCTTGCAGCAGTGGCAAAAAGCTGCAAAACAGACGGTCTCACCGAGGGCAGCATATGTTCAATCTGTCAGACAGTGCTTGTTGCACAGCAGACAATACCGGCCTCTCACAACGAATATACCGTGCCGGGCTATCCTGCAACATGTACAGAGTACGGCCTTGAAAACGGTGTTTACTGCAGCGACTGCGGTGAGGTTATAGTTCAGCAGCTGGATATTCAGCCGTTCGGACATACTGAACAGGTCGTTCCCGGATATCCTGAAACCTGTTCAACTGCAGGACTTACAGATGGCCTTATATGCGCAACCTGTGGAGAGGTATTCCAGGCGCAGCAGACTATCCCTGCAAATGGCAACCTGCACGACTGGCAGAGCGCAACAGATGACAGTGGCAATACTTACAGCTATTGTGCAGTATGCGGATATACACCTTAACCGGACAGAAAACCCCGAAAATATATACCGAAAGGAAATAGAATTATGAATAACAAAACAGAAAAACGCGGTGTTGGAAAATTTATCGCCCTTCTTATAATCCTTGCAGTGATTGTTGCACTGTTTAATCCTTCTTATCTCACATTTTTACCTGAAGGCACAAGAACGGCAATAGCTGCTTTTAACGAGACACATTATGCTGACTCTGCAGTGGCAGCACTTGGCTGGCAGGAAATTCTTGCAGCAGTGTTTGTGATGTTTGCTTCATGGGTAGTGGCAAATATTGCTAAATTTATCGTTGGCTGCTTTAAGTTCAAAAAACGCCGCAGCGAAACAATCCGTCACCTTGTGGGCAACCTTTTCAAATATGTTATCTACATAGTTGGTCTTGTTGTGGCCCTTGGCTGCCTTGGCGTTGACACTACCGCAATGTTTGTTTCGGTTGGTGTTGTAGGCATAGTTGTAGGCTTTGGTGCACAGAGCCTTATCGAAGATGTTATCACAGGTCTGTTTATCATCTTTGAGGGCGAATTTCAGGTTGGCGACATAATCACAATCGACGGTTTCCGCGGTGAGGTTAAAACAATCGGTCTGCGCACAGTAAGCATTATCGACAACGGCGGCAACATCCGTATTATCAACAATAGCGAAATTTCTTCCCTTGTAAACCTTTCGGAAGTTACCTCTGCTGCAGTTGTAAATATCCCTGTAAGCTATGAAGATCCGCTTGAAAAAGCAGAAGCAGCGGTAAAAGAGGCTTTGACAGAACTTCCGTCCGAATATCCTGACATCTTTAAGGAAGTACCGGTTTACCGTGGTGTTGATGCTCTAGTTGAAACACACATTGAACTTCAGGTGCTTGCAAAAGTGGCGGAGGAAAACATCTATACAGCACGCAGAATTATGATGAGAGAAATCAGACTTGCGTTTGAAAAGGCAGAACTTTCGGTGCCTTGCCAGGCATAATGTATGCCTATAAGCCGGAAAGAGGTGAAATGTATGAAACTGCACAGAAAAATATTATCGTTAATAACCTGTACAGCATTGTTGCTAAGCATTACCGCCTGCAGCGGCCTACAGGAACCGCATCCTCAGGCTACACCTGAAAACACACCGTCTGCAGAGGAAACTGTACCTGAATTTTCAATAAAGTTTCTGGACGCAGGCCAGGGCAGTGCAGCCCTTGTGGAATGTGATGGACATTATATGCTGGTGGACGGCGGCAAAAAAAGCGATTCCCGTCTTATGTACACTGTGCTGAAAGAAGCAGGAATCGAAAAACTTGACTACATTTTTGCCACATCTGCAGCACAAGACCATATCGGTGGTCTTGCCGGAGCCCTGAACTACGCAAAAGCGGATTTTACCTTTTGCGCGGTTGATGAATACAGCAGTGACGGATTTGAAGATTTCAGAAAATATGCCGATAAAAACGGCGGCGGAATAGAAATCCCTGTGGCAAACAGTTTCTACCGTCTTGGCAGTGCAGATGTTGAAATTATCGATGTGGACAAAACTGCCGCAAACCTTGTGATCAAAGTTATTTACGGCGATACTTCTTTTCTGTTTGCGGGAGATATGACAAACGAAAGAGAAACAGTGCTGGTTGAAAAGGATGCAGCTGTTACCTCAACGGTGCTTGTGGCGGCAAACTATGGCGGAAATCAGTCTTCATCGGCAGATTTCCTGCGCAAAGTTTCCCCTGAATATGCGGTGGTTTCCGTTGGCAGGGAAAACGACATGGGATATCCCCATAAAGAACTGCTTACTCTGCTGGACTTTGCATCGGTAAACCTTTACCGGACCGACCTGCACGGTGACATAACCTGTACATCGGACGGCAAAAACCTGCTTTTCCGCACCGAAAAAGCAGCAGATGCAGCTAAAATATACAACGAGGGTACGGCGGCAGAAATTGCAAAGCCAAAGGTTACACCTGAGCCTCAGGCAACAAAACAGCCTGAAGCAACAGTAAAACCAACCACCGCACCGACACCAACACCAAAGGCAACTGCAAAACCTGACAAGGAACAGACATTGGGCAGTCCGTTCAGCATTGACGAGCTGTACGAAGCAAACCTGATGACAGTTATTGCTGCAAACCATCAGACAGCACAGACCGAAAGCTATTTTATGGGTACAACGTATTATGACGGCACATTCCTTGTGGACGGCAGCATTGCTAAACTTAACACATATATATACGACTCAGGTTCCGCAAGCTACAACGGCTGGTACAACGGTTACACCTTCTATGTAAACCATGTAGGCCGTCCGGTGCAGACAGTTTATGTGGAAGCTTTTGACGGTGACCATAACTATCCTTATCAGATGGACCTTGCCACATATTTTATGAACGATGAAGAAGTTGAATTCAAAGGCAAAAAAGGCAATGACTATATCTATCAGATAAACACCTATCCGTCAGAGTACACAGTAACGGTTGACGGCAGGACAAAAGCTATAAAAGAAATTGAGTTCGACGGGGAAAAGGTGGTTTATACATACGGTCAGCGTGTGCCGGGGCAGGACCTGCTGGACGCCTGGTATGGAAACCTTAAAGGTATCTATGTTTCTGCAGACATCTATGACGGAAGTGAACATCAGCACTTTGAACGCATGTTCTATATTCCGTCAGGTTGGGAACTTGAAGTTTCAAGCCTTGGCAGCGGTGTAAATGTGTATCTTGACAGTAACTACACCATACCATACACATACCCCGGTGACGGTGTAAGCCATGAACTTTATGTCACAAATGCAATGGGTTGATATTCACCTTAAAAGGCGGTGAAACAATGAAAGCTAAAAAAACTATAAAAGTAATATTTATTATACTGCTTGCTGCAGTAATAATTCTGGCGGGGGTTGCTATGTTATTTAAATTTTTCGGTAAAAAACACATACTTGACGGACCTGGAATGATAAACACCCGCGAAGGTGAACTGACGGGACTGTGTTACAGCTGCGGCGGGGGTATGGACGGGGAATACACGATGTACCGTCTGACAGAACAGGCCGACAGGACGGTGCTGTTTGAGTACGAGTACACCCCTCCACTTGTACACGAAACGACTGAAAGCAAAAGCTGTGTCCTGCCTGAAGGCACTCTGGACCCGTTCCGCCTTATATGCCGCAACACACAGTGTCTTATCAATGCAGCTTACGGCAAAGAAAGAGAGGAACAGCTGCTGGATGCACCGACAACCAATATAACCTTTTATCTTGGCGATACGGAAGTAACTATAGTAACTATGCACGACAGCTATGACTATCCCGAAAGCTGCAACGGAGTGTTCAGCGATATAGTGAAACAGTTTAAACAACTGCTTGAAACAGCAGAACAGTAAAAGCTGTTGTTTGCAAATGAATAAAACTATTCAAAATATACTACATATATCCTGAAAGGAGAAAATTATGGCTCTTTTTGATTCTCTTAAACGACAGGCAGAACGAAAACTGAAACAGGCTGCACAGGACGCTTTGAAAAAAGGCGTTAACAAGGCAGTTACAAACATTAAAAGCAAGGAAGAAAAACTGGTAATCGGAGAAATGCCACAGACACTTGAACAGTTCAAGGCATTGCCTCAGGCGGATATGGACACTCCGTTCAAAACAGCGGCACTAACCGTTGTGGCACTCTGTTTTTATCCTGAAGACAGACAGCTCTGTTTTGATATGCTGGCATATCTCAAAGGTCCTGCAGGTTTGAGCGGAATTGACAAACAGTTTATAAACGACAGATTTATGGACAAGGACTATATTCCGCGCAGCTATTTTGAAGGTGCAACACCTGAAAATGACTATAAGCCTTCAATGCCATACACAGTTGAGGTAAGCGACAACCCGTATTCCTACCAGAACGACGGTTATGCAACATTGTACATAAAATCAGGCGGCGCAGACAGTGCCCGTCAGGTGCAGCTGAGAAAAGCAAAGGACGGCAAATGGTATCTGTGGGAACAGTTCCTGCTTTCCGACATCCGCAAACCTGAAAGTGCAGACCCATGGGCATAAACAATTGATTAAACTGATTTTTAAATGTGTTAAAACGTTCCGCAGACAGGTTATAACGCAAAACGGCGTACCTGTTTAACAAATATTTAAAAGGCGGTGCAGTATGAAGTTTTTTACCATGCAAAAAGAAATCATCCAGATTGTGGCTGTACTTGTGGCTGTGTCAGTTGTTCCCGCTTTGCTTATGGCAGGCTGTGCGTCTGACAGAAAACAGACAGAGCAAAAAATGTACCTGCAGGCACAATGCTGGTGGACTGTTACCATTCTGTAAAAGCAGCTGCGGGCAGCGACGGGTATTCTGAAACGGTGCTTTATGCGACCGACGACAGCAATCTTCTTAAACTGGCAGTGTATGAAAAAACAGATGCACAGTCGGACGAAAGCTGTACGGAGTATCTTGTGCCGTACGAAGCGGCGGAAAAATGTTACGATATTATAGAAAACCACCGTCTGCACAGCTGGAATGATATGGAAGATTCAGTAAGCCTTGACGGTGTGCTTACGGTATGCAGATATTATGACAGCGGCAGTTATGTCCGTGTCTCTACTGAAAAAATGCCTGAAAACGGGCAGCAGATTCTGGACAGCATAGGCAATGCAATGCGGCAGTATGCGACTGAAGACAGAATTGTCAATGCAGAGGATACGGTAACAGAATAACGTATTATAATAACGTATCGAAAACATATGGTCTGTAATTATGTGCGATATAATTAAGATAAACGGATCATAAATAACAGATTAAAATAATAAAGTAAACATGTCATTCTGAGGCATTTATGCCGAAGAACCTCCCGGACCGATGGGACAGGGAGAGTCTTCGCTGTGCTCAGAATGACATGTTTTTTGTTAGCCTGACTGTATTGGTGTTGTACGGAACAACTGTTTTTGAAAATTTATGTGCAGCGTTTTATTTTTCTATATCACTGAAAAAAGGCAGGGCATATGCACGATGCTGACCGTTTACCTGTTCCATAAGCATATCAGCAACTTCTTCAGACGAAATTTCGCAGCCGTATTCAATCTATTCATATGCAATGCGAAGGATACCTGCACTGTGGTAGCTTATCATAGCCCTGTCATTGACAGAAAGATTTTAAATCTGTAAGGCGATTTTTATGTGAGAGGTTATATAGTCAGAGGTTTTGAAGAAGAAATAGTTGTAAAAATTGTTTTGCCCTGTGTAGTACATTATCTTGGTGAAAAAATGGTTATCAGGACATCAACTCCATATTTTTTGAAATTGTTGAACTGGCAAAGAAAAAGAGATAATATTCCAATGTACAAAACAGTTCGATAAATTCCAATTTTGCGAATAGTTATTTTAAGTATTGATTATCAACAGCTCAAAAATAATCAGTTATATATTAATTTGATACTTAACAAAAAATGTCATAACTTTTGTCATAACTTTTTGCGTAAATCTGAGATATCTGCGGTTATCTGCGATACGCGATGAAATTATTACGACCAAACAAAGAAAGCCCTGAAATCAGCGATTTCAGGGCTTTTTGATGTTATTTTTCGCTGTTTTGGGGCAAAAACGGTATAAAAACAAAAAAACGATATCTTTTGAATGTCGGTTCTTATGGTGCGCTGGAAGAGTGAGGGAGGTGACCGCCGCCGGTGGCGGATACAGGGAAGCGGACGAAGGGAAAACAACAAGCAGACAAGGCTGCGCCCAAGCTGCCGCAGTATGCGCCGATTGTTTTTCAGGGAGAACCCTCTCGGGTTCGAGTCCATCTGAAATATGCGTATATAAAACAAAAAGCAGCTAACTTTCGTTAACTGCTTCTTATGGTGCGCTGGAAGGGACTCGCCGTCTGCTTCGGCTTCGCCTTGCATACTGACTGGCCATCGCTGCCGCTCAGGCTCTTGCAACTAAAAACAGTGTGCCACACTGTTTTTTACACGCTGCAACCCTCTCGGGTTCTCGTCCCTCATCACAACAAACAAAAAAGCCAACACCCAAATGGGTATTGGCTTTTATGGTGCGCTGGAAGGGACTCGAACCCCTGACCCCTTGATTCGTAGAAAAGGTTAAAAATGCTGAAAAGTTACTGTTCAAGCCACTTTTTCGGTTTGTTGTCACAGCTTTTGTCACAACAAAATTTATGTGATTAAAACGGTAAGTTAAAACAGCAGTCTCACGATTGGTGAGGCTGCTGTTGGTTTTTTAAAACATTTTGGGGACAAAAGAAAGTTTGTACTGAATATAATCGTTGTCACGTGTATCAAAATTTTCGGAAGATACTAGATAAATGTTTTCGTAACCTGTTTTGTAAATTATTACATTAAAAAAAGCAGATACTTCGCCATCTCGGTCATAAACCTTTTCAATGTGATTTTTAAGTGGATTAAAATCTATCTGTAGAATCTGCGTAAAGTCATCATAATGGGTGATATGTCCACCGAGCGTGCAGTCGAAACTCTCGAGAGTACAGTGCTCTTTTTCAAGCTCTTCTTGAAGAATGCTGATTACCCAGGATAATGCTTCGGTAAAGTTGTTTTGTACAATGTAGCGGATAATATGATTTATGTCTTCATATAGTTTGGCATTTATAAGTTCTCTTGTTAAAGAAGCAAGATCTAAAAGAGAATCGATGTCTTCTTCTGTACTAAGGCTATTGTTTTGTAGAAAAAAATCAGAATTAGTCATGACGGATTCCTCATATGGTGTAACGAAAGGTGCATAGCAGAGGGCATATTAATTGGTAAGAACTATTTGTTGTCAGTAAGTTCAGAACCGTTGTCACATACTTGATATGCGGTATACATAAAGTTATTTTCCATATGTTTTTTTGCGCCTTCCAAATCCTTGTTGATAAGACAATTGATAATCATTTTATGATCCTGATAGGATTTGAGAGAGTTATTGTCTGATTTGAAAAACTGATTTTCTACCCTAATTGCGTGAAGTTCAAGTTCTTCCTTGAATTTGGAGAAATAAGCATTATCAGCGATGTCAAAGAATACCTGGTGGAATTCAAGGTCAATCTTGTATGGCTTTTCTTCTGCAGTGTGATTCAGATATCTTTCGTTGATGGAGATAAGCTTATTGATGATTTCCTGATTAATATAAGGATATGCAACAGTCAGGGCGGATTGGTGAAGACAACTGATAGCGGTATAAAGACTGTATATGCTTTTTATATCGAAATGGGACACGATGGTAAACTTGCCTGGAAGTATGTCAACAAGTTTCTGGTTTGCCAAAGCAAGAATAGCTTCACGCACTGGTGTGCGACTTACAGAAAAATATTCGGCGATATTGGAGTCGACAAGTTTTTCGCCGGGAGCAAGGGTTCCGTCAACAATCCAGTCGCGTAAAGTGTCATATACATATGTTTTTGCGGATTTGCGTATAGTTTGCTGAGGGCTGTTTGGTAATGGCATAAAATAACTCCTATTGATTGTTTGCAATATATTAGATGCAATATATTATAATACAAAAACAAGAGAATCTCAAGTTTTAAAACATGAATAGTTATTTTGCACAAAAAATGGGTATTGATATAGTTGTAAATTGTCAAAAAAGGGAAATTGTTATTGACAACTGTTTTGTATGAATATATAATTCAAGTATATGATATGCAATATATCGCATATCGCATACGAAATGAATGCATATCTGTTGACCGGTAGGCAGATATTGCAGATGTTTGGTAATTTTGAAAATATTTGATGCTGTATAACAGTTAAGGAGGATTGATAATGGAAATTATAAAATGGGCAGAAAATAAAATGCCGAAAACAGACGACAAGCAGCTTGCTGTTATGACAATTTCTGATATTGAGAAAGTAAAATCTTTTCATGAAAGTTTTCCGCAGTACACACAGACTCCATTGGTAAAGCTGGACAAAATGGCTGAACACCTCGGAGTAAAAGAAATTTATCTCAAAGACGAATCTTACAGATTTGGTCTTAACGCATTCAAGGTTCTGGGCGGTTCCTTTGCAATGGCACGTTATATTGCAAAAGAAATGAACATGGATGTAAAAGACTTACCATACGATGTTCTTACATCTGACAAGCTCAGGGAAGAATTCGGTCAGGCTACATTCTTTACAGCTACAGACGGCAACCACGGCCGTGGCGTGGCATGGGCTGCAAACAAGCTCAGACAGAAAGCGGTAGTGCACATGCCAATCGGCACAACACAGACCCGTCTTGACAATATCCTTGCTGAAGGCGCAACAGCTGACATTACAACATTGAACTATGACGACTGCGTTCGTCTTGCAGCAAAAGAAGCATCCGAAACACCAAGAGGTGTTATCGTGCAGGACACAGCATGGGACGGTTACGAAGAAATTCCTGCATGGATTATGCAGGGTTACGGCACAATGGCTATGGAAGCTGAAAAACAGCTTGCAGAATATGGCTGTGAACGTCCTACACATGTTTTTGTACAGGCGGGCGTTGGTTCACTGGCAGGCAGTGTTGTAGGTTACTTTACAAATCTTTATCCTGACAACCCACCAACATTTGTGGTTGTGGAAGCTGATGTTGCAGCTTGTCTTTACGAAGGCGCAGCAGCTGCTGACGGTGAAATCAGAATGGTTGGCGGCGATATGCAGACAATTATGGCAGGCCTCGCATGTGGCGAACCAAACACAATTTCATGGGATATTCTTAAAAACCACGTTAAGGTGTTTATTGCAGCACCTGACTGGGTGGCAGCAAAAGGTATGAGAATGCTTGCTGCACCAATCAAAGGCGATGCTCCTGTAACATCCGGTGAATCCGGTGCAGCACCATTTGGTGCTCTTGCAGCAATGATGAGCATGCCTGAATATGCAGACCTTAAAGAAGCAGTTGGTCTTGATGAAAACTCAAGAGTTCTTCTGTTCTCTACTGAAGGTGATACCGACCCTGAACGATACAGAAATATTGTATGGGAAGGTAAAGACCGTTAATTGGCAATAAACTGAGAAAAGGAGGTTTAAATAAATATGGATTACATTAAAATCAAAGAAGCTGCACAGGCTTATGAAGCTGATATGACAGCGTTTTTGCGAAATATTGTTAAATTCCCTGGCGAAAGCTGTGATGAGGAAGCACATATCAACTGTATCGCAGAAGAAATGAAAAAACTTGGTTATGACAAGGTTGAAATTGACCCAATGGGCAACGTGCTGGGTTACATGGGCACAGGCGAAAAACTTATAGCTTTTGACTCCCACATTGACACAGTTGGTATCGGCAACATCGACAACTGGAGCTTTGACCCATACGAAGGTTTTGAAAGTGATACAGAAATCGGCGGCAGAGGCACATCCGACCAGCTTGGCGGTATCGTTTCATCTGTATACGGTGCAAAAATCATGAAAGACCTGGGCTTGCTTCCGGAAGAATACACAGTGGTTGTTGTTGGTACAGTTCAGGAAGAAGACTGTGACGGCCTTTGCTGGCAGTACATTATAAACGAAGATAAACTTCGCCCTGAATTTGTAGTATCAACAGAACCTACAGACGGCGGCATCTATCGCGGACAGCGCGGCCGTATGGAAATCAGAGTTGAAGTAAAAGGTGTATCCTGTCACGGTTCAGCACCTGAACGCGGTGACAATGCAATTTACAAAATGGCTGACATTCTCCAGGACATCCGTTCACTCAACGAAAACGACGCAGCAGACGAAACTGAAGTTAAAGGCCTTGTAAAGATGCTGGACGAAAAATACAACCCTCAGTGGAAGGAAGCAAGATTCCTTGGCAGAGGCACAGTAACAGCATCTGAAATATTCTTTACATCACCAAGCCGTTGTGCTGTGGCTGACTCCTGCGCAGTATCCCTTGACCGCCGCATGACAGCGGGCGAAACATGGGAAAGTTGTCTGGAAGAAATCCGTCAGCTGCCTAACGTTAAAAAATATGGTGAAGATGTAACAGTTTCTATGTACGAATATGCAAGACCATCCTACAAAGGTCTGGTATATCCAATAGAATGCTACTTCCCAACATGGGTAATTCCTGAAGACCATAAGGTAACAAAAGCTCTTGAAACAGCTTACAAAAACCTTTATGGCGAAAGCCGCATAGGACCTGATGAAACTATCGAAATGAGAAAAGCACGTCCGCTTACAGACAAATGGACATTCTCTACAAACGGTGTATCCATCATGGGACGCAACGGCATTCCTTGCATCGGCTTTGGCCCTGGTGCTGAAGCTCAGGCACATGCTCCAAATGAAAAAACTTGGAAACAGGATCTTGTAACATGTGCAGCTGTATACGCAGCAATTCCGGAAAGTTATTTAAAAACAGAGTAACTTATTCAAGAGAAATAAGTTAACAGGAGGAAATTAAAATGAAAGATAATAAAAAGAAAAAATTGAAAATACCTCATATTTTCGTTATTCTTTACGCAATTATTCTGGCAGTATCCGTATTGAGCTACATCATTCCTGCAGGTCAGTATGACCGTGTTCTTGACGAAGCAACAGGCAGAATGATCATCGACCCTAACTCTTATCACGTTGTTGAATCTGCACCTACAACACTCTTGCAGTTCTTCAAAGCATTCCCAAGCGGTTTCGTTGATGCAGGTTGGGTAGTTGTACTTACATTCGCAGTTTGCGGTGGCTTCTATGTTGTTAACAAAACAGGTGCTATCGGCGCTGCAATCCAGTGGCTCTCCAAAAAACTCAAAAACAACGGTATCCTCATCATCCCTATTCTGATGTCCGTTTTCGCTCTTATCGACTGCTTTATCGGTATGTGCGAACTTACAATGGTTTATGTTCCAATCATCCTTCCATTGATGCTCGCATTGGGCTTTGACTCAATGACAGCTGTTGCAACAGCACTTTGCGGTTCCGCAATCGGCTTTACATCCGCTTTGGCTAACCCATTCACAACAATCGTTGGTCAGAAAATCGCTGGTCTTCCATTGATGTCCGGCTGGGGCTTCCGTCTTATCTCTCTGGTTGTTATCGGCGTTGTTGGTATCGCATACGTAATGCGTTACGCAGCAAAAGTTAAAAAAGACCCTACATCTTCCTGCATGTACGAAGCTGACCTCGAACTCCGCAAAGAACTCGAAGCACAGTCTGCACAGGAATACGTACTTACAACACGTCAGAAACTCGCAGGCGTTGTAGCACTTATTATGTTCTGCATCATGGTTTACGGCGTATTCTCCAAAGGTTGGGACATGCCTGAAATCGGCGGTATCTTCATGGGTATGGCAATCGTTTCCGGTCTTATCTCCGGCATGTCACTTGACGAAATCTGCGAAACATTCCTCGAAGGCTGTCAGCAGGTTCTCCTCGGCGCTTTGATCGTTGGTATCTCCCGTGGCGTTGCTGTTGTTATGAACGACGCTATGATCACTGACACAATCATCCACGCAATGGCTGGCGTTCTCCAGAACCTCCCAGGCGCTGTAACAAGTGTTGGTATGCTTATCGTTCAGACAATTATGAACTTCTTTATCCCATCCGGTTCCGGCCAGACTGTTGTTACAATGCCTATCATGGCTCCATTGGCTGACCTTGTAGGTGTAACACGTCAGACAGCTGTTCTTGCTCTCCAGTACGGTGACGGTTTCTCCAACATCTTCTACCCAGTTTCCGGTTACTTTATGGCTACATTGGCTCTTGGTCACGTTCCATATGAAAAGTGGATGAAGAAAATGCTCCCTCTCTTTGGTATCTGGACAGCAGTAGCAGCAGTGTTTATGGTTATTGCTCAGATGATTCAGTGGGGTCCATTCTAATACTTGATTAATATATTCACATTGAAAGGAAGAGAACAGTGGATAATCCAATGAAAAAAAGAATTGATGATATTGCCGGAAAAATTTCTGATGATATTATCAGTTTTGCTCAGAAAATTGTTCAGACTAAAAGTTTAACCTGTCAGGAAAAAGATGTAGCACTTATGGTGGAAGCCAAAATGAAACAGCTTGGCTATGACGAGGTGTGCATTGACGGAACAGGTAATGTTCTGGGACGCATAGGCAACGGCAAAAAGGTGCTTTTGTTTGATTCTCATATGGACACTGTTACAGTTATTGACGAAGCCCAGTGGGACGACGACCCGTACAGCGGTGTTATAAAAGACGGTAAACTGTATGGCAGAGGCGCAGTGGATATGAAATGTCCTTTGGTTGCCTCTATCTATGGAGCCTATATGGCAAAGGAATTGGGACTTGCAGAAGATGTTACAATATATGTTTCTGCATCTACCATGGAAGAGGATTTTGACGGTGAAGCAGTAAAACAGCTGCTGGAAACAACAGGTCTCAGACCGGACGGCGTTGTTATCTGCGAACCTACAAGCCTTAAAATTGCCACAGGTCATCGCGGACGTGCATTGATTGAGGTTGCAATAGAAGGCAAAAGTTGTCACGCAAGCAATCCGAACATCGGCATAAACCCTGTTTATCTTATGGAAGAGATTATTGCAAAAACACAGCAGCTTGCAGCCAGACTGGATGCCAAAACCGGCGAAAAAGGTTCGGTGGCGCTTACAAACATCTATTGCAGTACACCATCAAACAACTCTGTTCCGCAGGACGCAACCATTATTCTTGACCGACGTCTGGCACTTGGTGAAAGCGAAGAAATCATTTCTGCCGAGATGGACGAACTTGTTGCCGGCACAAAAGCCAGCTGGAAGTTCAGCGATATACCATCCCGCAGCTGGACAGGCAAAGACTTTGTATTCCATTCATTCCTTACTGCCTGGAAAATTGAAGAAAATCATCCTTTGGTAACAGGCACAGTTTCAGCCTATGAAACCGTAACCGGCGAAAAACCGGAACTGTTCCAGATGGGTGCAAGCACCAACGGTGTAACCACAGCAGGGATTTTCCATCTTCCTACAATCGTTTTTGGCCCTGGCGATATTGCACAGGCCCATTCAGTAAACGAATACTGCAGTGTTGACAGCATGCTTACAGCAAGCCGTATTTATGCGGCACTGTGCATGGGTGACTGGACAAAAGCAGAATAATCATTCGTTGTAAAACCTGAACTGACAATATAATTATGCAAAATGAATGGTGAGGAAACTGCCGTATCCATTCATTTTGCAATTCATGTGAAACAAAGCAGAATTACAGTTTTGTTTCAGATGAATATAGAATAGATTGATTTAACATAATTTTCTCTATAGATATCAAAAATTAAAGATAGAGAATACTCCTCTTATAAAAGATATACCGCAGGTCTGACCTGCGGTATATCTTTTATATATTAATCATAATTCCTGCGATAGGTATAATTGGTATCCCTGTCTTTTAAATTCGTATTGGATATATCGGTATTATAGTAAACTGCTGTTTAAAAACAATAGGCACAGTCATTGGCTGTGCCTATTAAAGTTTGAATAAATCTGTTTGTGGGTGTTTTTATCTTGAATTTTTTGTTGTTGCGTTGTCAAATGCCACTGTAATACCAGCCAGAATTACCAACACACAGCCTGCAATGCCTTTTAATGCTATGGCTTCTTTATAAATAATCATACCTGCTGCAAAACTTGTTACAGGTTCCAGCATATTCAGCACAGATGCTGTGGATGCCCCTAGAGTTTTGATGCCGTATGTCAGCAAAAACAGTGACATAACTGTGCAGAAAACTGCAATTGTCAGCACTAGTCCCAACGCTAATGGTGTAGGAGGCAACATCATTTCTTTTGTAATCATTGCCTTGATACCGAAGAATACACAGGCAAAACAGCTTACATAAAATACAATGACCAGTCCGTGTAATGAAGCGAACTTCAGCTTTTTACTAGCGATAACATAAGAAGCGTATGTGATACCACTGCCTATTGCCAGCAGAATGCCCACAACAGAAAGGCTGGAAAAATCTGACATAAGTACTAGACCTTCCAAGGCACACAGACAGGCAATAGTTTTAAACACTGTAATTTTTTCTTTAAATACCATAGCCATTGTGACTGTAACAAACAATGGATATGTAAAGTGAAGCATTGTGGCGAGTCCTGTAGGAATCAGTGAATAAGATATTGTCAGCAGTGCCATGGTAGCGCCAAAACCAATAATACCCATAACAACCATTTCAGCAATTTGTCTTGCCGAAGCTTGCATGTTAATACCTAAAACCTTAAGCATTATAAAAGAGACAATGGCAGAGAAGAATAGCCTGTAAAATACCACAGAACCGCTGGTCATTCCTTCCATCAAAGCTCTCTTGGTGAAAATAGGCATTATGCCATACAGAAAACTGGCTGCTACAACAGCCAGTACACCTTTTTTCATAAAATCATTCCTCAAAAAGTTATAGAAATATATTACAATAAATGGCAATGAAATTCAAGACAGGCTACTTTATACGGTATACTAAATATTCTGTTATAGCGTGGGAATGGAACGGTAATTTTGAGATTTACTAATTGACACTGTAATAAATTACGAGCATATAATGATATTAGGGAAAAACTCAGAGTTCTAGAATCAATTGCATTTCTAATGAATTTATAAGGAATGTGATTAAAACCAATACACTAGAGATAGTGTTGTTTGATTTTAATGATATTACAAAAGAATTCGAAATTAGGAAATCTGAAATATACTCCATGACAAAAGTTGAAGATTATTTTAATTCTATACATGAGATGTTAAATCAACCTGAAATAGAATAATGGAATAAAAGCAAATAATTTGTCACAACTTTTGTCACAACTTTTTGCGTATTTTAATGTTATTTTAAGTGTTTTAGCGTAAATTGATTAAAATATAGTATTCGAATAATTTTTATTGCAATAAAACAAAAAAGCCCTGAAATTGTACATTTCAGGGCTTTTTGATGTTATTTTTCGCTGTTTTTGGGCAAAAAACGGTATAAAAAACAAAAAACCGACATCTTTTGGATGTCGGTTTTTATGGTGCGCTGGAAGGGTGAGGGAGCTGACCGCCGCCGGTGGCGGATACAGGGAAGCGGACGAAGGGAAAACAACAAGCAGACAAGGCTGCGCCCAAGCTGCCGCAGTATGCGCCGATTGTTTTTCAGGGAGAACCCTCTCGGGTTCGAGTCCATCTGAAATATGCGTATATAAAACAAAAAAGCAGCTAACTTTCGTTAACTGCTTCTTATGGTGCGCTGGAAGGCCCTCGCCGTGGGGTTCGTTGTAATGCAGCAGCTGGTTTTCGCTGAGACGGGCAAAAACATCAAGCTGCGGGGAAGAAAAATCGGTTATATGAATAATGTTGGACATATCGGTCTCCGTGTATGGAATAGTGTGTTTTATAAAAATATTGAAACATGTTTTATGCGGTAAGGCAAGACAGTTGGAATGTGTATGCAATAAAAAACCGCCGAAAGTGCAGCGGTGCGCATTTCGGCGGGTGATTATGTAAATTTTCTGCTGCTGATAAAGCGGCATCGGTATATTGGCGGATATCACTGTTTTGTCTGCGCAAGTTTTGTTTTTACGGACTTTATATGCTTGTGCAGTTCCAGCAGTTCCTTGCGGGTGGAAACGCCAAGTTTGCTGTAAATATTGCGGTTGTGAAATTTCAGGGTGGATTCCTTTATATCCATACTTGCCAGAAGTTCCTTTGTGGTAACTCTGGAAATATATGCATCATAGATGGTTTTTTCTGTGGCAGTAAGGGTGCTCAGCCCTGAGATAAAGTTTTCGATGCGCTCGGGAGAAATTGCCGCTGCGTCCAGCGGTTTTTCAAGCATAATGTCCGTTGCAGTATTTTCTTCTGCAGTGTAGGTCTGTACCTGTTCGACCTGTTTTACAATTGAACGCATCTTCTGATACTCGTTCATAACAAGGTGAACACCAAGCAGGAACAGTTCGCTGATTATGTAGGAAACAGAAAGCATTTCAAAATCAATATGTG
>SVMW01000047.1 GCA_015067215.1 Oscillospiraceae bacterium
CAAATACGGCTTGCTTTTACCGGAATAAACTAATATAATATAAGGGCTCCGTTTTCGGAGCCCTATTTTTAAGATATACACGGATATTGCTGTGTCGCTAAAGGTGCGGCTGCAGACAATACCCCTTTACAAAGAAAGAGAGTTATAAATGCAATACACACTTATTGCACCTTGTTATTTCGGTACAGAATCGGTACTCAGCTACGAGGTGAAAAAGCTTGGAGCAACCGATGTGGTTGTTACAGACGGCAAAGTGACCTTTAAAGGTGACGAACATATCATTGCAGCAGCAAATATAAACTTAAGAACAGCCGAAAGGGTTGTTATTCTGCTTAAAGAGTTCAAGGCAAAAACCTTTGATGAGCTGTTTGACGGCGTAAAATCCATCGACTGGGCTTCCCTTATGCCAAAAGACGCACAGTTTCCGGTAAAAGGCTCATCCCTTTCCAGCACACTTTCCAGTGTTCCTGCCTGCCAGAAGATAGTAAAAAAAGCTATTGTAGAAAGCCTTAAGGCAGGCCATAAAACAAAAATTCTGCCTGAAACAGGCAACCTTTACAAGGTGCGTGTGGCCCTCAGAAAAGATGTTGTTTCTGTTATGCTTGATACTTCAGGTGACGGTCTGCATAAACGCGGTTACCGCCGCAACAGCGGTGAAGCACCAATCAAGGAAACACTGGCGGCAGCTATTGTTGACTTTGCCCGTGTAAGAGGTGACAGCATTATTCAGGACCCGTTCTGCGGCAGCGGTACACTGCTTATCGAAGCTGCACAGAAGGCGCTCAACATTGCACCGGGCTTAAAACGCCGTTTTGCAGCAGAAGAATATTCCTTTATTTCTAAGGAAGTATGGGAAGAAGAACGCCGCAAGGCACGCGAAGCAATCAACCGCGATGTTCAGTTTAAGGCATATGGCTTTGACATTGACCCGTTTGTGCTGGAAATTGCAAAACAGAATGCACAAAAAGCAGGTGTTGGCGGTGTAATCAGTTTCCATTCTGCTGATGTAAAAGCATTTTCACCGCAGGAGGACAGCGTGGTTATCACAAACCCACCGTACGGTGAACGTCTTGGCGACATCGAAACAGCAGCTCTGCTGGAAAAAA
Source organism: Oscillospiraceae bacterium (assembly GCA_015067215.1). GTDB lineage: Bacteria > Bacillota > Clostridia > Oscillospirales > Ruminococcaceae > RGIG3102. The sequence goes on from SVMW01000047.1 coordinate 1,107, forward strand.
CACTTTCCCGCCGTCTTGAGCAGAACCCTGTAAAAGCAAGTTATGTTATTACAGCGGATGCAGAGTTTGAAAACAACTTCGGCAAAAAGGCAAGCAAACGCCGCAAACTGTACAATGGCATGATTCCTTGCCAGCTTTACATGTACTACGGCGAAAAATAAAATATTATTAAAAATCAGGGGCAGAAACTGACGGTTTCTGTCCTTTTTGTCTGTGGCATATGTGCCAATAACTGACAATACATATTTTTGTACAGCTGTTTGTTTAAAATGTATAGGGAATATGATATAATAAATTAATTAAAAGCAAAAAACGGAGGGGTACAATGCTCAGGCTTATAACAGGTACCGCAGGTACAGGTAAAAGTCAGTATATAAAACAAAAGATACTGCACAATGCCGAAAAAGGACAGAAAAGCATACTTATAGTGCCGGAACAGTTCAGCAAAACAGCCGAATCGGAAATTTTTTCTGCACTGGAAAAAAGCTGTTTTGGCTTTGTCAATGTGTTCAGCTTTACCTCTCTGCTCAGGGATGTGCAAAGCGAAGAGGGGAGACTTCCGCCCGAAGTGCTTACCGATGCAGGCAAGGCTGTAATTGCGCAGAAAAGCCTGCAGACAGTTTACCGTCAGCTCAACAGCTTTGCAAACCAGCGTCACAATGTAAGTTTTTCATATGAACTCAGTCGTCTGTTTGAAGATTTCCGACGCAACGGCATCGACAGCACACAGCTTTTTTCAGTGGCACAGACAGCACCGCAGATAAACGCAAAGCTTAAGGATGTGGCACTGGTTTACAGCCAGTACAGTGCAAACATGGCAGACAGCGGAAATGATATGGAACAGCTGTATCTTGAACTGGGGCAGACTTTGCCTGTAAGTTACACCGACAGCACCGAAATTTTCATCGACGGTTTTGAAAGTTTTACACACGGGCAGCTTGCTGTTATTTCCCGCATGCTGATTAAAGCGGATGATGTGTGGGTTGCACTTACCGCAGACAGAATTTTTGACAACACAAACGGCACACATCCTTTAAGCTACACAGCACAGACAGCGTCAAAGCTTATTGCACTTGCAAAAAAAGCAGGTGTTGCAGCTGCCCCTGCGGTAAAACTGGAAAATCAGTACAGATTTTTAAACAGTACTCTCTGTAATATAGACAATTACCTGTTATCCAGGCCTTTTGAAAAGGAAGAAAATGATAACAATGCATTTGTTACGGTTTTTCCTTCCCAGTTTGAAGAGGTCAGCTTTGCTGCGGCAAAAATTGCAGACCTTGTCAAAAAAGGTTACAGCTATGACGATATTGTTGTTGTATGCCCTCAGATTGAAAAATATGAACATCAGCTGCAGGAAAGCTTTTCCCTTGCACAGATACCTTATTTTATAGACCAGAACAGAATAATACTTTCTTCGGCACCTGTTGTGCTGTTCAGGAACATTTTTGAAGTAATGGCCAAAGGTGTAAACAGTACCACAGTGCTGCCACTGTTAAAAACACAGCTTACCTGTTTTGACGGGGAAAGCATCAACCTGCTGGAAAACTATGTGTACATCTGGCAGGGACAGGAACTTGACTGGTCACAGCGCTTCACACTGCCTTACGGCAAAATTTCTGACGGGGAAGTGCTTGACAGCGACAACGAAACTCTTAACACAATAAACAGCCTTGTAAAAGAGATAAACAAGGTGTTTGAAGGCTGCTTAAAATGCGCGGAAGACACAGGAGAAAATATACTTGCTGCAATGTATGACATTGTTGTACGGCTTAAAAGCGAGGAAATTCTTGCAGATATTATCAACACAACTGCTGACAAGGAAAAGGCGGATTTGTTTGTGCGTCAGTGGGAAACTGCGGTGGATTGCCTTAACGAACTTTACCGCATCTGCGGCAGAATGGTTATGCGGCCTGAACAAATGGCAGAACTGTTCATGCTTATGGTGCAGGGCAGTGAAATAGGTTTTGCCCCACAGACACAGGACTGTGTTATGATTTCCACCCCGCAGCGCATGAAAACCGACAGTGTAAAGGTTGTGTTTGTGCTTGGTGCAAGTCAGGATGTGTTTCCTTCACTTGTTTCGGACAGCGGCATTCTGTCCTCTGCTGACATTGAATATTTAAAAGAAAACGATTGTCAGCTCAGCGGAGACTTTGTACAGCGTTTCACCTTTGAAAACCTTTATTTCTACAAGACAATGACAACAGCAAGGGAAAAACTGTTTGTTTCCTGTGCAGAAAAAAACATAGACAGTCAGGAGATTATCTCGGCTGAAATTGAGGGAATAAAAGAGGCGGCCGGTCTTGGAAGCTGCAGTCTCAGTGTGGAAGATTACTGTGTTACACAGGACTTTTTTGTACAGTATATCAGTGAAACCCGCGGCAAAGAGGGTGAAAAAATTCTGGAAAAACTGGGCATACCTGTGCCTGAAATTACAAAACGCAGTTTCTCTGTAGACAATCTTGAAAACTTAAAACAGCTTGTCGGCAACCATATGATAATTTCACCTACAGCGGCTGAAAGTTATTATAAATGTTCTTTTGCATACCTTATCCGCAACTTGTTCAGAATTTATCCTCTGGAAAAGGCGGAACTTACCCAGCGTGAAGCAGGAGATTATCTGCACACTGTGGCACAGAAGGTTATGGAAAGGTATAAAGCTGACTATTACAAAACACCATGGGAGGAAATTGAAGCAGAAACCAGAAATGTGGTTGCACAGTATCTGGAACAGAACTATCCTCAGCAGGTCAGAAACACTGCAAGATTTGCCTCTTTAAGCAGCAATATGGAACAGAATGCCATCAATCTGCTGCAGTATATACACACGGAACAGAACGCTTCAAAGTTCCGTCCTGTTGCATTTGAAAAACCAATTTCCTTTGACAGCGACATAAAACCTCTCACCATAGTGCTGGATGACGGCAGCAGAGTAAGCATTGTTGGCGTGTGTGACAGAATTGACGCAATGTCAGAGGGTGAAAGAAACTATATAAGAATTGTAGACTACAAGACAGGCACCAAAAAGTTCAGCCTTGACGATGTATACAATGGGCTTTCAAGCCAGTTGCTGCTGTATATGAACAGTGTTGTGGCAAGCAGCGAATTTATGGAAAACACTGCACCTGCAGCAGTTATGTACCAGCCGAGTGATGCCGCGTTTAAATTTGATGAAGACGGCGGCATATACACACCTGTGGGAATGGCGGTAAAGTCCCGTACTGTGGCCGAAGGTTTTGACAAGAACCTCAGCGGTGAATTCGGTGTAATAAAGGAAGACGGAAGAATCAAAAATGTTACAGGCAGCGAAATAGTTGACGAAAAACTTTTTGCTGCAATAATGGAACATTCAAAAGACAAAATAAAAGAGATGGCAAAGGCTGTCTATGCAGGTCAGTTTGACAATCTGCCTATGGACCTGGGCAACGAGGTGACAAACTGTGCCTGGTGCGGTTACAGGGCAATATGCGGCGAATATGACCGTATAAAACCAAGACAGAAAGCAGATTTCAGGGTAAAGGAGGATAACGCAGATGGCTGAAAGACAATGGACTGAACAGCAGCTGAGAGCTATCACTGCCGAAGGCAAACTGACAGTTCTTTCAGCGGCGGCAGGCAGCGGCAAAACTACAGTGCTGGTTGAAAAAGCTTTGCGTATCCTGCTGGACGAACAGAACAAAACCCCTGCTGACAGACTGCTTATCGTAACTTTTTCAAATGCTTCTGCAAAGGAATTCAAAAACCGTATTGAAAAAGGCATCAATGACGCTATAAAGCAGAATCCTGAAAATTCATATATCAAGGCACAGAAGGTGGCACTGCAGAAAGCAGATATCTCCACCATACATTCCTTCTGCATAAAACTTGCCAGAGAGAACTTTGAAGCGCTGGACATCGCACCGGATTTTGCCATCTGTGATGAAGCCCAAAGCTTTGCAATTCACGAAAAAGCCATTGATGCAGCAATGGAATACGGTTATCAGAATGAAGATTTCCGCAGATATGTAAGTCTTTTCGGCAAATCCAGTCAGGATAAGCAGATAAGGGAATTCCTTAAAGATATGTTCTATTATTTTTCTGCACTGCCTTTCCCGGAAAAACGTGCTGCAGAGCTGAGCAGTATGGCGCAGAATGAAAATTTTGAACAGACTGAAATCTATAAGTTTCTGTGGAATGAACTGGGGCAGCAGATAGAATATGCACAGTACCTGTGCCACCGACAGAAAATTTTCTGTATTTTCGGCGGTGTAAAGGCATATATGGCAGGTGTAATAGCCAACAGCAACAGAGTTGATGCCATAAAACAGGCGTATGATGACGGCGATGCTGCTGTTATAAAAGAACTGGCTTCACAGAAACTGTTTTCTCTCGGCAGAGTAAAGGCGGGTGAAGGCAATGAACAGTCGGAAGCCATAAAATCGGTGAATACTGTTCTTGCAAAACTTCTGGAAGAAATAAGCGGGGACATGGATTATCTTGACGGCGAGCTTTACGCACAGCAACAGCAGCAGACACAGAGATACATCACAGCAATAACCGATGTGTTTATCTTCTATTCACAAAAGCTTATGGAGTTTAAAAAAGCGGAAAAATCCTTTGAATTTTCCGACTTTGAACACTTTGCCGTACAGCTTCTGATGGACGAAAAAGGGCAGATAACACCCCTTGCACATAGCCTGAGGGAAAAATATATAAAGATAATGGAGGACGAATTTCAGGACACCAGCTTTGTTCAGGATATGATTTTCAAAACCATAGCCAAGGATAAGGAACAGAACCTGTTTGTTGTGGGAGATGTAAAACAGTCAATCTACGGTTTCCGCAAAGCATCTCCCGAAATCCTGCTGGAAAAACGTTCCCGTTATTACAGGGATGAGTCCCTTGGCGAAACTATTGTACTGCCAAACAACTTCCGCAGCGAAGTAAATGTTATACGAGGTATAAACTATCTGTTTGAACAGATTATGACAAAAAATCTGGGCGGCGTTGATTACCGCAACGGTGAACAGCTGCTTCCTGCACCAAACAAAACTGACAGCGGCGTGGCCGGTACAGGCATTCTTATCGCAACGGATAAAAACGGCGAAGCTGCAATGGTTGCAGACAGAATTGCACAGATGATTTCTCAGGGGTACGAAATTGAAGACCACGGTACCAAACGCAGGGTGAAAGCGGAGGATTTCTGTATCCTGCTGCGAAACAAAAAGCATTTTGACGAATTTGCACAGGCTTTGAAGGCCAAGGGTATAAACAGTTTTGTAAAGGCTGAAAAACCGTTGCTTGAAACAAGTGAGGTGCAAAGCGTAATCTCTCTGCTTAAGGTTATAAACAATCCTCTGCAGGAAGTTTATCTCACAGCAGGTATGTTCGGCGATATATTCGGTTTTACGCTGGACGATATTCTTGAACTGAAACTTAAGAATAAAAAGGAAAATCTGTACAGGCTTCTTGCACAGAGCAGCACAGACAAGGCACAGAATTTTCTCAGTGTGCTCAAGGATTTTTCATTTGCGGCAAGGGTGTATTCTCCTGACAAGCTGATAGATTACATTGTCAGTTCAACGGGATATTACCAGAACCTTGCATTCAGCGAAAACGGCAGTGTAAAAAGGGAAAACATACGCCGTTTTATAAGTTTTGCAAAGGATTATATAAAAGAATACGGAAACTATCTGGGAGACTTTTTAAGATATATTGACCTTGTTATAAGCACAGGGAAAACAACGGGGGAAAGCTTCCGTCAGCCTGCAGGCACAGTTGCAATAATGACAATGCATACATCCAAAGGTCTGGAATTTCCGATATGCTTTGTAAGCGGGCTGGGTACGGCATTCAACAAGATGGACCGCAGCAAACGCCTTATGATTGATCCTGTTCTGGGCATGGCAACCTATGCTAATGAAAGCTTTGGGCACAACCGTTCAACCGCAGGCATACAGGCTATTAAACGCAAAATTCTCAATGCCAATGCCGATGACGAAATGCGCCTGCTTTATGTTGCACTTACAAGGGCCAAAAATATGCTGTTCCTTACGGCACAGTACACCAATATGTTTACACACAATACTTTCCGTAAAGTGTGGGAAAAAACAAACTACAATATAAGCGAATATGCCCTGCGCAAAGCAAACACTCCTATGGAATGGATTCTGACAGGGTTTAAGGAACATCCTGAAATTTACGGTTCCTACGGAAATACAGGGGATATGGATGCGGAACACGAAGTGACATTTGAGAATATGGGTATTTCAAAAGAGGATATCCATATCAGCAAGGACTACGATTTTTCATCCATACTTACCTTTGAGTTTGTATGTTCGCAGGAAGATGCGCAAGCACAGCAGGAAAAAACTGTGCAGCAGGACATCACGCAGGTTTTCGATACAGACAGGGCAATGAAAAATCTGTCTTTTGTATATCCTGACCTTGCAAAGACAAAGCTCCCTATAAAAGTTTCGGTGGGGGAAATTGCAAAAGCAGCACCTGCGGTGACTCTTAAAAAGCCTGTATTTGCCCAGCAGCAGAACTTTACCGCAGCCCAGAAAGGCACACAGATGCATCTTTTTGTCCAGCACAGCGATATTCTGCTTGCAAGGACAAACCTGGAAAACGAAATTGACCGATTGTGCAGCAATGGCACTGTGGACAGGAAACTGCTTAACATCAGACAGATAGAAACATTTATAAATTCCCCTGTGGCATCAATTGTCCTCAATGGTGAAAAAGTATATAAGGAAAAAGAATTTCTTATGCCTTACAGCGCGCAGAAAGCACTTGGGCAGGCAGAGTATGCAGACGAAACCGTTATGGTGCAGGGAGTTATTGACTGTCTGGTTATAAACGGTGAAAAAGGGTATATCATCGATTACAAAACAGACAGGGTAAATGATATGAATACCCTGTATGAAAGGTATGCAAAACAGCTGGAAATGTACCGTACGGCAGGGGCGTATCTGTATGAAATCAGTGATATACGATGCATTATATACAGTTTTCATCTGGGTGATTATATTGAGTTTTAGGCAAAATGTAAAAGTTGGAAAAACTCAGTAAAATAAACAAAAAAATTGAATTTTGCTATTGACAAACCGACCGCTTGTGTATATAATTATTGAAGCAATAAAGTAGACACGTATTATCGTGCTCACCTTGTATCGCACTGGGCGGTCGGGTCAATAATGGAAGGGCTCCTTGACAAAGGGGTAAATTCGGTTATTTTGAGCGCGTATATCAGTACGCGCTTTTGTTTTTGCTAAAAATAATTGGAGGTGCTTTATTATCAGTACAAAAAAAGAACTTGAAATCAACGAAGAAATTCGTGACAAGGAAATCAGGGTTATCGGTGCAGACGGTTCACAGCTTGGTGTTATGTCGCCAGACAAAGCTTTGAAACTTGCCGAAGAAGCAGACCTTGACCTGGTTAAAATTGCTCCTACAGCAGTTCCACCGGTTTGTCGTATTATGGACTATGGCAAATACCGCTTTGAACAGCAGAAGAGAGAAAAAGAAAACAAAAAGAATCAGAAAGTTGTTGAAATCAAAGAAGTTCGTCTTTCAATCAACATTGACACAAACGACTTTAACACAAAGGTAAACCAGGCAAACAAGTTCCTTAAAAACGGTGATAAAGTTAAAGTTTCCATTC
>SVMW01000048.1 GCA_015067215.1 Oscillospiraceae bacterium
AAACGCCGCGGCACAGACTATTCTGACAAAATTGATGAAATTCTTGCAACAGACGCTGCAAGAAGAGAACTTGCAAGCAGAATTGACGGCTTGAAAGCAAAACAGAACGAAGCAAGCAAACTTATTCCACAGTATAAAAAAGAAGGCAAGGACGCATCTGAACTTATGGCTCAGATGAAGGAACTTTCCGCAGAAATCAAGGAAGGTGCAGTTGAAGTAACACGCCTTGAAGCACTCCAGAGAGAATTGCTCCTTATGGTGCCAAACACTCCTGACCCATCTGTTCCGGACGGCACAAGCGATGCTGACAATGTTGAAGTTCGCCGCTGGGGTACACCAAGAGAATTTGACTTTGAAGCAAAAGCTCACTGGGACATCGGCAAGGACCTTGACATCCTTGACCCTGAAAGAGCTGCAAAGGTTACAGGTACACGCTTCCACTTCTACAAAGGTCTTGGCGCACGTCTTGAAAGAGCTATCTACAACTTCTACCTTGACCTCCATTCAACACAGCACGGCTATACAGAAATGATGCCTCCTTACATGGCTAACGAAGATTCCATGAAAGGCACAGGCCAGCTGCCAAAATTCAAGGAAGATATGTTCAAGCTTGAAGGTCTTGACTACTACCTTATCCCAACAGCAGAAGTTCCTGTAACAAACTACCACCGTGACGAAATTCTTGACGGCAAAGCACTTCCGTTCAAATACTGTGCATACTCCGCTTGTTTCCGTGCTGAAGCAGGTTCTGCAGGCCGTGACACACGCGGTCTTATCCGCCAGCACCAGTTCAACAAGGTTGAGCTTGTTAAATTTACAAGACCTGACCAGGGTTGGGACGAACTTGAAGCACTTACAAACGATGCTGAACACGCACTGCAGCTTCTCGGCCTGCCACACCGTGTTGTAGCACTTTCCGCAGGCGACATGGGCTTCTCTTCTGCAAAAACATATGATATCGAAGTTTGGCTGCCAAGCTACGGCAGATATGCAGAAATTTCTTCCTGCAGCTGCTTTACAGACTATCAGGCAAGAAGAATGCAGGTTCGCTTTAAAAATGAAGCAGGCGACAAAGCACAGCTTTGCTACACACTCAACGGTTCAGGCCTTGCAGTTGGCAGAACAACAGCTGCTATCCTTGAAAACTATCAGAACGCTGACGGCAGCGTAACAATCCCTGAAGTTCTTGTTCCATACATGGGCGGCGTAACAGTTATCAAAAAAGATGAACTTTAATTGTTCTGAATTGAACAGTTTTGAACATAACAGATAAAAATGTTGAAAACCCTGTGGTGTAAACCACAGGGTTTTGTTTTGTGTTTAATTTGCGTGCGGCAGATTTCCGCCTCTGCGGGATGGGGAACAAGGGTAATTTACAGGGGCGGATATTATCTGTCCGTTTTGGTATTGTGCAAAATCTACGCAGTAATAACCTAATGTTATACTGCATATAATATACATTTATCTGCATATTCATAATATACTTATAATACTCAATGAATTATAATGAACAAAAAATGCATATTTGGGCGGTATTATGGACTAAAGTTACAAATTATTCAAAAAATAGTGAATATTTGTATAAAAATGCATATAAATATTCAAAACTGAAAAATACTTGCAAAAAAATACTAAAAACTTGCAAAAAAATACTTGACAATGCGGAAAAGGGGGTATATAATACAAACATCAAAAACAACAACACCTCTTAAACCAGAGTTACATAAATATTCACCCGGCTTAAAAGGCGAAAACCAAAAGTAAAAAAGGAGTTATTTATTATGAAAAAATTATTAGCTTTGTTGCTCACACTTGCACTTTCCATATCAATGGTTGCCTGCTCTTCCGCACCTGCAACTGAAGGCGAAGGCGAAACAAAAGAAACACTTAAAGTTGCTATTTCACCGGACTTTGCACCAATGGAATTCGTTGACCTTTCCAAAACAGGTCAGGACCAGTTTGTTGGTTTTGACGTTTCCCTTGCTAAATACATCGCAGCTGAAATGGGCAAAGAACTTGAAATCATGCCAATGAGCTTTGACGCTTGTCAGGCAGCTGTTTCCACAGGTAAAGTTGACATGTCTATCTCAGGTTTCTCCTGGACAGAAGAACGTGCAGAAAACTACAACCTTTCCGACTACTACCATGCTGGCGACAACGAAACAGAACAGGTAACAATCGCTCTTAAAGAAAACGCAGAAAAATATGCAACACTTGAAGGCTACAACGGCGCAATAGTTGGCGCACAGTCCGCTTCCTTGCAGGAATCCCTCGTTAACGAACAGCTTGTTCCTGCAGGCGCACAGATTGCTATCTACACAGACATCAACACAGGTGTTCTCCAGCTTAAAAAAGGTGACTTCCAGGTAATGGCAGTTGCAACAGGTAACGGCGACGCTATCATCGCTGCAAACCCAGAAGTTGCACACACAGGTTTTGTATTTGAAATCGATCCTAAATACGTTGACAACCTTATCCTCCTCCAGAAAGGTGCAGATGACCTCACAGCAGAAGTTAATGCAATCCTTGCTAAAGCAGAAGCAGCTGGCCTCTACGAAGACTGGTATGCAGAAGCTGAAGAACTTGCAGGTATCGACTCTGCAGCAGACGTTTCATTCGACGACGAAGGCAACGTTGCACAGTAATTAAAAGCAAAAGTCAATAATTGATAACATTAACGAGCCGACAGCCAAATGCGGTTGTCGGCTCCAAAATGTCTTTAAAGATATATGCCTGTCAACCGGAATATTCTCACCTGTCATTCTGAGGGAGCAAAACGACCGAAGAATCTCGCGGTTTGATGAGAATAGCGGCTGACAATGTACTGCCAAAGCAGAGAGATCCTTCACTGCGTTCAGGATGACAGGGTGGTTGTTCAGAGTGACGGAAGCTGTTAGGTACACAGAAATGATTGTGTCATTCTGAGGGAGCAAAACGACCGAAGAATCTCACGGTTTGATGAGAATAGCGGCTGACGGTGTACTGCCAAAGCAGAGAGATCCTTCACTGCGTTCAGGATGACTGATAGGTTGTTCAGAGTGACAGAGTGGTTGTTCAGAGTGACGGAAGCTGTTAGGTACACAGAAATGATTGTGTCATTCTGAGGGAGCAAAACGACCGAAGAATCTCACGGTTTGATGGGAATGGCGGCTGACCATGTATCCAAAAGCGGAGAGAGCCTTCGCTGCGGTCGGAATGACGGATGAGTTATTCAGAATGACAGGAAATTATTCGTGGCACAGAAACAGTCTGGAACTGTATAAACTTTGAATATCTTTTAATTTTTCTGCTACAATCGGGAAAATCAACAGATATTTAAACAAAACCCTTTCAATTTGTTAAAAACTGTGTTAAACTTTAAAAGTTCGACACTTTATATTAAATAAGTACTTTAAAACCCTTAACAATATCACATTATCACAGGAGAAAAATTATGGACTTGAGCTTAATCGGTGCCAACATAGCAAAGCTGTGGACCAACTACTGGCACATCTACCTTATCGAAGGTGTTCTCACTACCCTCAAGCTGACAATCTTTGCGGTTGTGCTTGGTGCTTTGCTGGGTATTGTTGTTGCAATACTCAAAATGAGCAAAAACAAAATTATCCGTTTCCTTATCACAGTTTACATCGAAGTTATCCGCGGCACACCACTTTTGCTGCAGTTGTACATATTCTACTTCGTTCTGCCGGAACTTATGCCGATTTTCGATTTCAACGAGTTTACATGGGTTGCAATTTCCCTGTGTATCAACTCCTCCGCATACGTTTCCGAAATTTTCCGTTCAGGTATTCAGTCTGTTGACAAAGGCCAGACAGAAGCAGCACGTTCCCTTGGCCTTTCAAAAAGCCAGACTATGACAAGAATTGTTATGCCACAGGCAATCAAAAACATTCTGCCTGCACTTGGTAACGAATTTATTATGATGCTCAAGGAAACATCCCTTGCATCTACATTCTTTATCGGCGACCTTATGACAGCACACCTCAAAATCAAAGGTGCTACATATCTTATGCTGGAATCCCTTATCATCACAGGTATCATCTATCTGTGTATGACCTATCCGCTCTCCAAACTTGTTGAAGCTTTTGAAAGGAAGATGAAAAATGCAGACTAATATTGAACTTATCAAAACAGTTGACTTGCACAAAAGCTTTGGCAAACTTCACGTTTTGCAGGGCGTAAATGAAACAGTTAAAAAAGGCGAGGTTGTTACAGTTATCGGTCCGTCAGGCGGCGGCAAAAGTACATTCCTGCGTTGCCTTAACCTGCTGGAAGTGCCTGAAAAAGGTCAGATTTTCTTTGATGGCACAGATATCACAGCAAAGGGTGTAAACATTGACCTTCACAGACAGAAAATGGGCATGGTGTTCCAGAACTTCAACGTGTTCCCACACCTTGATGTTTGCAAAAACATCACTCTCACACCTGTTCTCACAAAGAAAAAGACAGAAGCTGAAGCTGAAGAAATGGCAAAGGAACTTCTGAACCGTGTTGGTCTTATCGACAAACTTCACGAAATGCCAAACAAGCTTTCAGGCGGTCAGAAACAGCGTCTTGCAATTGTTCGTGCACTTGCAATGGAACCTGAAGTTATGCTGTTTGACGAACCTACTTCCGCACTTGACCCTGAAATGGTTGGCGAAGTTCTTGATGTTATCAAAGGCCTTGTAAACACAGGTATGACAAGCGTTATCGTTACACACGAAATGCGTTTTGCAAGAGAAGTTTCCGACAGAGTTCTCTTTATGGCAGAAGGCAATGTAATGGAAAGCGGCAAACCTGCTGATATGTTTGACAACCCTCAGACACCAAGATTTAAAGAATTCCTTTCCAAAGTTTTATAATTTAATGCGAACGAGGTTCGCGCTTCCTGTACTTTTGGTGCCAAAAGTACCAAAAGCGTGGGGCGTTGCGATTCGCCCCACACCCCACAGCGCATAGATGTACTCGGCACGCTATTCCGCACACATCGCTTACGCTAAGTGCGGACACGGTCGATTGCTTTGGCAATCTCCCTTTTACGCCAGCCGAATATCGTTATGAGGGGGCGCTGCCCCCTGATACCTACCCCTAAAAATGCACTGACACTAAAAGTAAGGGAGAGCTTTGCAGCTCTCCCATTTTTGTGCAATAAATATTGGAGAGATAAAAATGAAACAGTCTATTTACAATACAGTTGAAGAAAAGGCACAGGTTATTACCGACCTGTCCGACAAAATCTGGGGCTTTGCGGAACTTTCCATGGAAGAATTCCAGTCCACAGCGGCTTATATTGAAGTTATGAAAAACGAAGGCTTTGAAGTGCAGGAAAACCTCTGTGGCATCAAAACCGCATTCAGCGGCAGATACGGCAGCGGCAAACCTGTAATCGGTATCCTTGGTGAATTTGATGCTTTAAGCGGCTTGTCCCAGGTGGCAGGAGCAACTGAAAGACAGTGGCTGTGCGAAGGCGAAAGCGGCCACGGCTGCGGCCACAATCTGCTTGGTGCGGCAAGCCTTGGTGCAGCAATTGCAATCAAAAACGAAATTGAAAAAGGCAACCTGGGCGGCACAGTTGTATTCTACGGCTGTCCTGGCGAAGAAGGCTGTGCAGGCAAGGCATTTATGGCCCGTGACGGCATGTTCCGTGACCTTGATGCAGCACTGTGCTGGCACCCGGGTGATGTAAATGAAGTTACAACAGGCAGCAATGCGGCATCACTGCAGTTTGAATACACCTTCAAAGGCGTTACAGCCCACGCTGCAGGAGACCCGCAGAACGGCCGCAGTGCACTTGATGCAGCAGAACTTATGAATGTTGGTGTAAACTTTCTGCGCGAACATATGCCAAAAAAATGCTGTCTGCACTACTCTTTCCTTGACGCAGGCGGGGTTTCTCCAAACGTTGTGCAGCCAACTGCAAAAATGATGTATATGGTGCGCGGCGAAAATGTTACCGAAGCAAAAAAACTGCTGGCACGCGTGCACAAGGTGGCACAGGGTGCGGCACTTATGACCGAAACAGAAGTAAGCTGGAAACAGATTGACGGCACAGCTTCCACACTGTCCAACCATGTGCTGGAACAGGCTATCTACAAAAACCTGTGCGAAACACCGCTTCCGCAGTATACAGCTGAAGAAGAAAACTTTGCAGCGGCAATCAAAGCCACATTTGTGACAGAACAGCTGCCAAGCGATGGTGCACAGCTTAACTGGCAGGTTAAACAGGCAGTTGCAGAACTGTCCAAAAACGGTACAGTTCCGCTCAACAACTTTGTTGTGCCATATGCACCAAGCGATTATTTTTCACAGGGTTCAACCGACGTGGGCGATGTAAGCTGGATAACACCGACAGCACAGTTTACTGCAGCCACATGGGCAAGCGGCAACCCGGGCCACAGCTGGCAGAATGTTGCAATGGGCAAATCCAGCGTTGCACACAAGGGCGTGCTGTTTGCAGCCAAGGTGCTTGCAGCCACAGCGGCCGACCTTATGACTCAGCCTGAAATTCTCGAACAGGCAAAGGCAGAGTTTGCAGTCAGCGCAGCAGCAGGCTACGACTGTCCTATCGGTGCAGAGGTAAAAGCACCGCATACAGATGAATAAATAATATAAAAGAAAAGTTTTAACCGATGTCATTAAGTTGCGGGAATTCAAAAAGTATCAGCTTAATGCAATAAAGTAAAATATCATTAAAGTTAAATGTCATTCTGAGCGCAGCTAAGAATCTTCTTGTTTAATCAAATCAAAAGAATCTTCGGCATAAAAGCCTCAGAATGACATGTTTTTTATTAACTTAATAACATCGTTTTTTTAAAATTTTTCTTTTTCTTGTCAAAGATACAAATACGCGGTATTATATAGTTAAGTAACCAATCCTATTCAAAAAAGGGAACAGATATGAACGAAAACACCAAAAAAGACGAAATGTACAAAGAAAAACAGCGCAGTGACAGCGAAATTATTGCTATGGTTACGCTGGCAGGCATAACATATGAGGAAGAGGACGGCACACAGATTTTTTATGAAGTTGTGGCGGCATTTCCTGATGACGAAAGCGGCAAAATTTACTTTGTATGTGCTGAAGAAAACTCTGACAGTGATGAACTTGCGTTTTTCTACCACCTTGCAGGTGAGGTAAATGCAGTGGAAGAAGATGCCGAATTTGACCTTGTGGCACAGCTGTACGAGGAATGGTCCGCACAGCTGCAGTAAAACATAAAACGTAAAACTGTGCCTGCAGGGCAGCTTGCTTTCGCATCATACGGGCAAAACAGCTTTGTGTATTGAAAAGAGGTGCGTCAGATGAACATAACAGACAAAACAACAGGAAAGGGGAACGGCATTATGACACCTAAAGTGACGGTTTTAATTGCTGCAGCAGTAATTATCGCTGCAGTTGTGTGCCTGGGTTTTGCAAAAAACAAAAGGGAACTTACCGTGGCAACCGATATACCCATGGATAAAATAACCGAATTTTACTACACAGAATCATCTTCTGCCAACCCGCCTTATTATCAGCGTTACCGTTTTTATACAGAGGGCGACAGCCTGTGGTTTTACCATGAAACAAGGCAGGGCAGCCACTGGCCGCTGACCGAAAAGGATGTTACAAAACAGGGCACAGTGCAGCTTACACAGCAGCAGATACAGCAGTTCAGTCAGCTTGTTGCAGGCGGCAGGGTGACAAAACGCACCGACACTGACGAATCAGGGGACAAAGGCCCGTGGATGTACATTTACTGGGACGGCGACAAGGGCATGTATCAGCAGTTCAGTTTTGCGGATTATTCTGCTCAGTCGGGTTTTGAAAGCTTTTGCCGACAGCTTGGAGACATATAATAAAGCTAAAATATAACAGAAATTATAATTCCCTGTTAACCGCACACAAGCGGAAAACAGGGAATTTTTTTTATAAAAAGAAAAAATTCTGCAGGAAAATTGCAGAATTGCCGGTGTTTTGCAGATTTATTTGACTGAAAAAATAAAAAGTTTTCAACCTGCGCACAAGATGTTGTTGAAAACTCTGCATAGAAACCTATATTTTGACAGACCAAAAAATTGCAAAAAAAATTAAAAATTTTCGAAAAAAAGTGTTGACAAATGCAATTCCGTGTATTATAATAATCTAGCACTCGAATGAGGGTGTATGCGTGGCGGTATAGCTCAGTTGGCTAGAGCAACCGGTTCATACCCGGTAGGTCGTAAGTTCAAGTCTCACTGCCGCTACCATTTTCGGCCCGTTGGTCAAGCGGTTAAGACACC
>SVMW01000014.1 GCA_015067215.1 Oscillospiraceae bacterium
GTGTTTACTCACTGTTTCAAAAGAATATCTAAAGTTATTCCTTCACAAGCTTCTGTTCTTTTCTCTATTGTTTAATTTTCAAGGTCCTTGCCGCCGCTCTCGCGACAGCCTTTATATATTACCACAAGCTTTTCATCTTGTCAAGCACTTTTTTTTAATTTTTTTAAAAAGTTTTTTAAGATTTATTTTCTTGTGTTTCTGACGCCTCTTGGGGTGTCAGTGTTTTAAATTATACACTCTTTTTTTGAAAATGCAAGAGTTTTTTTGCATTTTTTTTATATTTGTAAGTTTTGTATAGTTTTTTCGCTTTTGAGTTGTGATGTTTTAAACAAAAGTAGCAAAAGATGTGATGTTTTGAAGATTTAAGTCTTTTGCTATATTATAATGACCTATTTATATATTTGCTAATATGTATATATGTAAATAATATTATATAACAATATATTAATTGTTACTTATATTATCAAGTTGTTAAGTTTTTCATATTAAAACAGATACAGCGTAAAACAATCTCCCTGCAAAAAAAACAAAAACCCGGGTTTTAACAAAAAGGCTGTTACCATGTCAGTGACAGTTACATTATATAAAGTAGTGCTGCGTGTCTTTTTTCTGCAGCAGCACTTTTCTGCAAAAACAGACAAAAATGTACCCGACAGCACATTTTGCAGTGTGTTGTCGGGTATTTATGTTTTCTTATCGGGATGTTGCTGATTTTTTCCTGTTAAAGCTGCTTATCATTTTCAACGTCCCCAGTCAGGTGACGCATCATTGTCCCCCGGCGGCAGTTCATAATAATGGTGCCCGTCAGATGTATAGCCGCTGTTGTACTTTAAAGGACTTTTTCCTACAATCATAAAACACAAAACGCCTATAACTGTTATTGCCACAAGAATATACAAAAAATATTTTTTCATTATTCCTCCTCGCTGCAGACATTTTGTTACATGCAATCATTGTTTGTATCTGTTTTTGTATGCAGTTTACTATCCTACAAATATTTTTCTGAAATTCTTTGCACTTTCAAACAATGATTCGTTTTTAATTTTACTGGTATCAAATTTCACAATTTTAAACATCAGCTGTAATATATAGCCGATAAAAATAACTGAGATAACGGTGCCTATACCAACTTTGCCTCCGCACAGCCAGCCAATGGTAAGTGCAAAAAGTTCTGTGGAGTTTCTGGCAAGCCCCACTGAAATTCCGCGTTTTGTAAGTGCAACCATAAGACTGTCACGAGGGCCTGCACCAAGTTGAGGTTTCATATAAATATAAACACCTATCGACCACACAACAAATCCGAGACCAAAAAATACAAATCTCATCCAATAGATTTCTGTGCTTGGGAGCAGATTGTTCTTCATAAAAAAGTTCAGAAAAGCACCATACATAACAGCATCAATAATTGTTGATATACCTATCTTTTCTTTAAGCAACAATACAATCAGTACAATTGTAAGGCTGGTAACCTGTGCAACAGTGCCCATCATCACTTCTATTCCAAACAGTTTCTGGAGCTGTATTGAAACGCCCTGGTTGAAAACATCCCACGGACATAACCCAAGGTCTGCAAAAATAGTCATACCAATGCCATAAGCACTTATTGCCTGACCTATTATTACCATAAAAATCCGTTTCATGTATCCCTTAACTGATAAATCCATTTTATTTCTCCTGTTTTAAAACACTATTTATTATTGTAACATAAACAAATTGCTTTTCCAACTGTTTGTGCAAAATAAAAAAAGCGGCAGCAACTGCCGCATATTTTAATTCTTAACCAATGCATTTTTTATGTTCTTCACAGTATCAATAATAGAATCATTTTTTGATTTTGCAAGATCAAATTTAAACACCGCAAACCAAAATTTAAGCAGATAACCCATAATGAAAACTGCAATTACCGTGCCTATACCCACTGTACCGCCAAAAAACCAGCCGATAACAAAAACCACAGCCTCGATTGCGTTTTTTGCAATTGCAACAGGTATATTGCGTTTTGCCAGAGCGGACATAAGACTGTCACGAGGGCCTGCACCAAGTTCTGCCGCAAGATACATATAAACACCAAATGACCAGATTATAAAACCTGCTATAAGCACAACAAAACGCAGTATAAAGCTGTCAGGCGTAGGTATAAGACCATTGGTCATATAAAAGTTCATAAAATTGCCAACAATAACAATATCTACAATTGTGCCGAAACCAATTTTTTCCCGCAGGGCAATAGCAAGAATAAGTACAACCCAGCCTACTGCCTGTGTCATTGTGCCGATAAGAATTTCTTTACCCGTAGCAGCTGAAAGCTTAAGTGCCACACCCTGAGAAAAAACATCCCATGGGCTGATACCAAGGTTTGACATAATCGTCATACTTGTTCCGTAGCTGGCAATCATAAGACCAAAAAACAACAGAGCAAATCTTTTAATATAATTCTTTATTACAGGATTCATACATTTTATCTCCTTGCGATACTGAAAACATTGTATCACCGCAATTTATTTTAAGCAATAAAAAGGTGTATATATCACAACAGAACAAATCCCCGTCAAAGCAATTTATCTGAGCATTGTCGGGGATATAATTATTTCATATTGTTTTTTACAAGTATCTTTTTAAAATTATTAAGTGTATCAAAAATTGATTCGTGTTTTACAGCTGTCATATCGTAGTTGAACAATCTGAATACATATTTAAGTATATATCCGATTATAAAAACAGAAATAACTGTACCAATGCCCACTGTACCACCTGCTATGTAACCAACCACAAAGGCAAAAAACTCAAGCGAATTTCTTGCCAGGCTTACAGGCAGATTACGGCGTGCCAGTGCAATCATAAGACTGTCTCGCGGACCTGCACCCATACCTGCACGCATATAAAAATATATACCAAAGCCAAGCACAACAAAACCAAGCAGCATCATTGAAAAACGGGGAATAAAAGTTTGCGGAACAGGGAAAAGATTATACTTTAAAATAACATTTGTAAATTTGCCGATAAGCCACACATTGAGCAATGTGCCAAAGCCGATTTTTTCTTTTAAAATAACATCTATTATCAGAATTATACCGCCGATAATCTGTGACAGTGTGCCAATCATAACCTGTGTGCCAAGCAGTTTTGTAAACTGTTTTGCAAAACCGTCAAACAGCATATCCCACGGGCTTAACCCCATATAGGAATTGAATGTCAGCGCAATGCCACAGGCACATAGCATAAGCCCAAAAAGCAGTACAGCAAACCGTTTTATATAGCCTTTTAATGATATATCCATTTTTAAATCCTCTTGTTAAGTCAATACAGCATAATTGTAGCACAAGTAAAACATTCTATCAACAAAAAACAGAACTGATTTTACGTTTTTATTAAACCATAATCAGTTCCGTTATATTTTACTGTTTCTGTTTTGTACACAGCATTTTTATATTGCGTGCTGTGTCGATGAGAGATTCATTCTGCACAGTGTTAACGTCAAATTTAAGCAGTTTAAAGAAAAAGTCAATCATACTGCCCATTGCAAATACACAGATAAGTGTGCCGACACCCACAGTGCCTCCAAAAATCCATCCAATGAGACAAACCACTGCCTCAATTGAGTTTTTAGCCAGTGCAACAGGAATTTTTCTTTTCGCAAAAGCCATAAACAACCCGTCTTTCGGGCCTGCTCCAAGCTGTGCTTTCATATAAATTGCAATACCGAGGCTCCACACCATAAAACCCAACACCGTACAGAAAAGTCTTACTGCAAACCCCTGCGGCACAGGCAACATATTATGTTTGAGAAAAAAATTGAGCGCCGGACCGAAAACAAGTATATCAATAATTGTTGCTACACCTATTTTTTCCTTTAAAATCACATCAATAATAATAACCGCTGTTGCAGAAGCCATTGTTATTGTACCCATCATAACTTCCATGCCAAGCATTTCTGTAAGTTTAAGTGCTACACCCTGACCAAAAACATCCCATGGGCTTACACCAAGTCCTGCAGTAACGGTAAGTCCTACACCATAAGCTGCAAAAATAAGGCCAAAAAATGTAACAGACAACCTGACTGCATATCCTTTGAAAGAAACTTCCTTAAGCATACAATATCTCCGCATATACCTCTGATTTTTAAAGGTATTGTATCATAGCCCAATTCAATTTACAACAACCATATATTACTCCATAAACTTTTTGCGCATTTTCTGTATTATTTTACGCTCCTGACGGGAAATCTGCACCTGTGTTTTTCCCATAATCTGTGCTGTTGCCGCCTGTGTTCTGTTCTGAAAAAAACGCAGATATATGATCTGTTTTTCCTGTGGCTCAAGGTCAGATATTGCATATTTTAGTCCTGCCATATTGGCCATGTTTTCTTCATCGCTTTCCACCGGTATATCAAATTCACATCTGCCGTCTTCCTCTTCAAAAATCGCTGTCAGTGACATAGGGGGTGTTGAAGCTGAAATTGCCTGTGCCACATCTTCTCCCGTAACACCAAGAAACTCCGCAATTTCTTTTACTCCCGGTTCCTGTCCTGTCTGTTTGTGAAGATATTCCTTTGCATAGCTTACCTTCAGTGATAACTCTTTTATGCTGCGTGTTACCTTTAACATTCCGCCGTCACGGAAAAGTTTTTTTATTTCCCCAAGAATAACAGGCACCGCATAGGTGGAAAACTGCACCCCGCGGCTGTGATCAAAAGCGTCATATGCCTTTATCAGCCCAACACAGCCTGCGGCAAACATCTCTTCATATTCTATACCTTTTCCTTTAAAGCGTTTGGCACAGGAGTGTACCAGCCCCATATTGTTTTCAATAAACTGTTCCCTTTCAGTTTTCAGCTGCAATGACATTTTGATCCCTCGGCATTATCTTTTTTGTCATAACAACCCTTGTGCCTTTGCCAAACACCGATTTCACCTTTACGCTGTCCATAAATGACTGCATAACCGCAAACCCAATGCCTGCCCTTTCTCCGTTCGGGTCGGTTGTAAACAGCGGCTGCATTGCTTTGTTTACATCTTCAATTCCGATACCCTTGTCTGCAATTTTTACTGTAAGCACATTTTCTTTTATTGTGGCTGTTATGTAGATAATTCCGAATGTATCGCGGTAGCCGTGAACAATACAGTTTGTTACCGCTTCGCTTACTGAGGTTTTTATGTCATTAATCTGTTCCACCGTCGGGTCCATCTGTGCACAGAATGCCGCAATGGCTGTTCTTGCAAAAGCTTCATTTACCGATTTTGACGGAAAGCTGAGTTTTATAAAGTTCTGATATTTCATTTTTTCTCCTATACAGTAAATTCATTTATTGTTTTTATCCCTGCAAGGGACAGTATTTTCTGTGTCTGTCGGTTCACCCCTTCAACATAAAGGCTTGTACCTGTATTCTGACAGAATTTATATCTGGCAAATATAAGCCCTATTCCTGATGAATCCATAAAAGTAACCCCAGCAAAATTCATCACCGCTATTTTGGGATAACAGTTCAGAATCTGTGCATCGATTGTATCCTTCAATGTCAGAGCACTGTGGTGGTCGATTTCACCTGATATATAAATGTTCAGTCTTCCCTGTCTGAATTCAAAGTCAACATTCGCCATTTTTTCACCTCTTATATTTATACTTCAAATAAAAAAAGCATATCCTTCACCAATAATGATAAAGGATACGCCTTAAAAATAATGTCGTATTAAGTTGTTCAGTTACAGATTATTTATAATAATATTTCTTGCATCGCTGGCAAGATAGAGGGACCCGAAAACAAGCAGATCCTCCCCATTTTCAACTGCTGTCTGCACCGCAGTTTCAAGGTTTTCTGCAGGCTGGGCATTTTCGATATATTTTTTTGCCATGGCCGCAAGTTCTGCTTTAGGCACAGCACGGGAACCGAAAATATCAACTGTATACAGTTTTGAAATATATGGTGCCATTTCTTTTATCAGCAGTTCAGGCTGTTTGTCTGAAAGGGACGCCCACACCGCAGTAAGGTTGTTTATTCCATTTGTCTGCAAAACATTTCTGAGTGCTGTTATTCCGTCAAGGTTGTGGCCGCCGTCAAGTATAACCAGCGGCTGTTTTGAAAAAATTTCAATCCTTGCAGGAAATTCTGCATTCTGTATTCCATCAACAATATTTTGTTTTGTTATTCTGAACTTTCCGCTGCTGTTGAGCGCCATTGCAGCTTCAATTACCACCGAAGCGTTGTAACTCTGGTGCTGCCCTGCAAAACTTTGTTTTATAACCAGATCCCTGTAGTGCAGCACATCATCAAACCGCCCGTTATGTTCTGTTTTTATGTCGTTGATATCAGGAATCACAAGCTGTGCATTCTGTTTTTCTGTTTCGCTTTTTATAACATTCAGTGCTGATTTATCCATTGCAGGATATACAATAACAGGCTGATTTGGTTTTATGATACCTGCTTTTTCGTATGCTATCTGTTCTATTGTATCACCAAGCATATCTGTGTGGTCAAAACTGATGTTCATAATGCAGGAAACAAGAGAGTCCTTTATTACATTTGTTGAGTCTTCCCTTCCGCCGATACCTACCTCAAGACAGATAATATCACAGTTTTCCTCGCAGAAATAACAGAAAGCAATTGCTGTCACAATTTCAAACTCTACAAGTTTAAGGCCGTGTTCTTTTTCAATTATTTCCTGTTTTTCTTTTACTGTTTCTGTTATCTGTGCAAGTTTTTCGCAACTTATAAATTCACCGTTTATGCTGAAGCGTTCCCGGAAATCGATAATAAAAGGAGAAATATTCAGCCCCGTCTTATAACCTGCCTCACACAGAACATTGCTGAGCATTTTGGCACAGCTGCCCTTGCCGTTTGTACCTGCAATGTGGACAATATTCAGCTTGTCCTGCGGGTTACCCAGCATATCCAGCAACAACCGCATTGCCTTACGGTTATCTGTGTTTTTCATTCGTGGACGTGAATGTATATAGTCAAGTGCTTCGTTGTAGGTCATTTTGCACCTCATAAAATTATTTTTTAGTTATGCCTGCTTTTTTAAATATTTTAACAACTTATATAAAACAAATATAGCCGCGGAAATATTTCCACGGCTATATATTATCACATTACTGGAGTGCTGCCAAGCTTTCAAGAATTTTTTCTTTTTTGCTGAGTGCAGCAGCAAGTTTTGCTTTTTCTGTTTCAACCAGTTTTTCAGGTGCTTTTGCCATAAAGCCAGGGTTGTTGAGTTTACCGCTGATAATCTGAATATCTTTTTCAACACCTGCCAGTTCTTTGTTGAGACGTGCAGTTTCCTTTTCCTTGTCAACAAGGTCGCCTGTAGGGATAAATCCGCGTGCACCTTCAACAACAACCTGTGAGTATGCTTTTGCATCGCCTTCAAATTTTTCAACAAGCTGAACTTCTTTTGCAAATGCAAATTTTTCTACGAAATAGATACCCTGTTCAAAATCAGAAACATGTGGTGTTTCGATGATGAGCAATGTTTTGTTGGATGGGTGTGCCTGCATCTGAGCACGCAGTGCACGGATGGATTTTGCAAGTTCCAGAATTCTTGTGAGAGATTTTTCTTCTCTTTCAAACACAAGTTCTTCCTTGTACTGTGGCCACTGACAAAGCATAATTGTTTCTTCTGCATTTGGAAGTGCAAGGTAGATTTCTTCTGTGATAAATGGCATAAATGGATGGAGAAGTTTAAGTGCTTCTTTCATTACATATACCAACACTCTTCTTGCATTGTCTTTAACCTGTTTGTCTTCACTGTTGAGACGCAGTTTAACAATTTCGATATATTTGTCGCAGATGCAGTCCCAGATAAAGTCGTTTGCTTTCTGTGCTGCAAGACCAAGGTCGTAAGCTTCAATGTTTTCAGTTGCGGACTTGATTACATTGTTGAGTGTGGAAAGAATCCATTTGTCTTCCAGTTCAAGTTTTTCAGGCAGACCGTCTTCAAGTTCGTCTTCAAGGTTCATCTGGATAAAACGTGCAGCGTTCCAGAGTTTATTGTTGAAGTTACGGGAAGCTTTAACTTTGTCGTCGGAATAACGTGTGTCGTTACCTGCAGAAGAACCTGTAGCAAGTGTGTAACGGAGTGCGTCAGCACCGTACTGGTCAATAACTTCCAGCGGGTCGATACCATTGCCGAGAGACTTGGACATTTTTCTGCCAAGTTCATCACGAACAATACCATGAATGAACACTGTATCAAACGGTACTTTGCCCATATGTTCAATACCGCTGAATATCATACGGGAAACCCAGAAGAAGATAATATCATAACCTGTAACAAGTGTGTTTGTAGGATAGAAATATTTAAGGTCTTCGCTGTCTTCATCTGGCCAGCCAAGTGTGGAGAATGGCCACAAAGCAGATGAGAACCATGTATCAAGAGTATCTTCGTCCTGTACAAGGTGTGTGCAGCCGCATTTTGGACAAACTGTTGGTGTTTCTTTTGCTACAATAACTTCGCCGCATTCCTGACAGTACCATGCAGGGATACGGTGACCCCACCACAGCTGACGGGAGATACACCAGTCTTTGATGTTTTCCATCCAGTGGAAGAAGATTTTATCAAAACGTTCAGGAACAAATTTTGTTTCGCCACCGCGCACTGCTGCAATTGCAGGTTTTGCAAGTGGTTCCATTTTAACAAACCACTGTTTGGAAATCATTGGTTCGATTGTTGTGTGGCAACGGTAGCAGGAACCAACATTGTGGCTGTAATCTTCAATTTTAACAAGGAGACCAAGTTCTTCAAGGTCTTTTACGATAGCATCTCTTGCTTCGTAGCGGTCCATACCTGCATATTTGCCTGTGTCTGCAGACATATGTGCATCAAGTTCCATAACTTTGATGATTGGCAGGTTATGTCTTACACCCATTTCAAAGTCGTTAGGGTCGTGTGCAGGTGTAACTTTAACAGCACCTGTACCGAATTCTTTTTCAACATAGCTGTCTTCAAAGATTGGAATTTCACGGCCAACAAGTGGCAGAACAACGTGTTTGCCAACAAGATGTTTGTATCTTTCGTCGTCAACACCTACTGCAACACCTGTATCGCCAAGGAGTGTTTCAGGTCTTGTTGTAGCAACAACAAGATATTCATCACTGTCCTTGATTGGATATTTGATATGCCAGAGGTGACCTGCCTGTTCTTCAAATTCAACTTCAGCATCAGAAATTGAAGTCATGCAGTGCGGGCACCAGTTAACAATTCTTTCACCCTGATAGATAAGGCCTTTGTTGTAAAGATTAACAAAAACTTCGTTAACTGCTTTGCTGCAGCCTTCGTCAAGTGTAAAACGTTCTCTGTCCCAGTCACAGGAAGAACCAAGTTTTTTGAGCTGTTCAATAATTCTGCCGCCGTAAACGCGTTTCCATTCCCATGCGCGTTCAAGGAATGCTTCACGGCCGAGGTCTTCTTTTGTAAGACCTTCCTTTGCCATTGCTTCTACAATTTTAGCTTCTGTTGCAATGGAAGCATGGTCTGTACCAGGCACCCACAGTGTGGAAAAGCCCTGCATTCTTTTGTAACGGATAAGGATATCCTGCAAAGTATTGTCCAGAGCGTGGCCCATGTGAAGCTGACCTGTAATGTTTGGTGGTGGAATAACAATTGTATAAGGTGTTTTTTTGCTGTCTACTTCAGCGTGGAAATATTTGTTATCCAGCCAGTTTTTGTAAACTTTGTCCTCAACCTTTTTAGGGTCGTAGATTTTTTCAAGTTCTTTCATCTTTTTCTCCTTTTTTCCAGTTTTGGAGCAATAAAAAAATCGCCCCATCATAAAATTTAATGGGACGATTGCAATAACCGTGGTACCACCCAAATTGATGCACTTTGTGCATCCACTCGAATTGCCTTTAACGCAGGTTTACGGAAAAGGTTACTGATGTTTCACCCTTTCAGCTCCAAAGCTACACAAAAAATTGGTTTTGCTGCGTCGCACCACACCGCAGCTCTCTGTAAAAACTTTAATTTTCTGCCTCTTTTTCCAAGCCATTATATATTATTAAATATATTACTAAATAATTTTAATACTTGACAGTACAATTGTCAAGAATTAAAATTAGTACTTGCAATTATTATAAATTTGTAATACAATTTGAACATTATTGAATTTAAATATAAGAAAGGTATACTGACATGGCAGAATTCAAATACGAAATTGTTGAAAAAATCGGCGTGCTTTCTCAGGGCAAAGGCGGCTGGCAGAGAGAAATCAATCTGGTTTCCTGGGGCGAAAGAGAACCAAAATACGATATCCGTGACTGGTCCGCTGACAACACAAAAATGGGCAAAGGCATTTCCCTTACAGCAGAAGAAGTTGCTGTTCTCAAAGAAATCCTTGACGAAATTGATTTGTAATAAAAAATGCTGTAATTTTCCCCAAAAGAAAGTTACAGCTTCTTTTTTTATACAAAAATATATGGTATATTATTTTTATAATTACAAATTTGATTATAAAGAGGTATCTTTATGGACTATAAATCAGAATTTCTGGAAATTTTTGACAGATGTGTAACAAGAAACGGCAAGGAACGACTGCTGGACTGGCTGTGCGGCACCGATTTTTTCACTGCCCCTGCTTCCACACGCTTTCATGGTGCCTGTGAATGCGGCCTTGTTATGCACAGCCTTAATGTTTATCATCTGCTGAGAAAAAAATGTGAAGACGGCGGTTTTGACTACAGCGACGAAACCATTGCACTTGTTGCCCTTTGTCACGATTTCTGCAAAATCAACCTTTACCACGAGGGCAGCCGAAATGTTAAAAACGAAGAAACAGGCCAGTGGGAAAAGGTTAAAATTTATACAAGTGAAGACCCGTTCCCATACGGACATGGTGAAAAAAGTGTTTTCCTTGTGGAAAGATTTTTGCGTCTGACCACCGAAGAAGCAATGGCAATCCGCTGGCATATGGGTGGCTTTGATGACTCTGCCCGTGCAGGCAACTATTCCATTGGTGAAGCATTTAAACGCTATCCCCTTGCTGTTATGGCACATCTTGCCGACCTTGAAGCAACCTACCTGCTTGAAAAAGGCACATCAACAGTAAACAAAAAGTAATATTATAAAATTTCAGACAGATACTTTTGGGCATCTGTCTGTTTTTTTGCAAATAAAAAAATATATTTAATGCAAGGATATAAAACAGTTAAACCGACCTGTCGTTTCAATCACAGGTCGGTTTTGTTATATGTTTTGTTTAGTCTTCGTAAAATTCTCTCTTACTGTTCGACAAATTGAAATTTGTTCTGTCAATGCTTTTTGGGTTTCAGCTATATCCTGTTCAATCAGCGGACGCATACTATCCTTATATTTTGATAAATCAGCCCTGTTAAAACATTCTATTATTTTTGGTATGTATTGTGGTTTTGCCTCTCCAACCTGTACCAACGCCTTTATACACTGTCTGGCTGTAATCGGTTTTTCGTCTGTAACATGGGCAAGATAATCATCAAGAATAGCATCAAAATAATTTTCCTTGTCCCATTGTGCATTGACTGCAAGAATATTCAATACACGATTTCTTACATATGACTTTGGATGATTAAGCAATGATGCAAAAGTGTTGAAATACTCATACCAGACATCAGTATCTTGACTTTCGGAGATGATTTTATCAGCGAAGACAAATGCATCTTTATCATCTTTTTCTGTTAATCTTAAGATTATTTCATGCATAGATACACACCTCCAAATTATTGTTTATCTCTTCTACCTATTCAAATTTATCTAACTGTATTTATATTATCACAACATAATCAATCATACAACAAAAGGCACAGCAGTTTAACTGCTGTGCCTGACACTGTTTTATAAAGCATTGAACACTTCGATTTTATTTATCCTATAATTTTTGCAATTGTATCCAGCACGCTGTCTGTGAGGGATTTTTTGACAGGTTTTGCAGGAACTTTCACCGCATATGTATCAGCAAGTGATGCCACCTTTTTATCTTTGTTTGGTGCAGGCGGTGTCAGAGGTTTGCTTTCTGTTTCGATAGCATCAATTTTTGTACTGTATTCATCAACCTGCTGTTCAATGGTTTTTGCAGAAGAGTCCATTGTTTCCATTGCTGTCTGCAGTTTTGCAAAAGACTGTTCCAGCTGTGCTTCCACCCGTGCAATTTCTTCTTTAAGGTTTACTACATCGCCTTTGAGGGTCTGAGTCTGCTGGGCCATTTTCTGTTTAACCTGTTCAGCTTCTGCTTCAGCATTGCGGACAATTTCTTCCGCTTTCATGTTTGCTTCTATAAGACATTCGCCAATTTTATCCTGACGCTTTTTCCAGCTTTCGTTTTCTGCAGTCAGCAGCTCGCAGCGTGTTTTAAGGCTGAAAGTGTCTTTTTTAAGGTTTACAATTTCGCCGTCTTTTGTAAGGATAAGATTTTTATAATGTTCTATCTGATTTTTAAGTTCAGCATTGTTCTGTTTGAAATAATTCAGTTCCACGCTGAGTTCTTTTATTTTTTCTACCGTAATGGACAAATCCTGCTTGTTTTCGGCGCACTTTTCAGAAAGGGAGCTGATTTTGTCTTCCAGTTCCTTCTGTTTCTGTGTATATTCATTTTCCTGTTCTTTAAGCTGTTTAACAAGTGTGTCAATATAATCCAGCACCTGTGTTCTGTTAAAGCCCATAACACTTTGTTTAAAAACAATGTTGTCCATAGGTTACTTTCCCTCTTTTATAAGAATTTTAATTGCTTCAATTGCTGTTCTGATCGCCTTTTCGGTATCGTGTTCTTCGTCATTGTCAAGACCAAGGTTTCGTCTTTCCTGATTCCATACACACAGCATAACTGCGCCCGCTTTTGCCCTGAGTGCAGAGCATATTGTAAACAGTGCGGCAGATTCCATTTCACTTGCAAGGCATCCGCCTTTTATCCATGCCTGCCATTTGTTTTCAAGTTCATAATTTACAGGCATACGCTGTGGTGCATGCTGACCGTAAAAGCTGTCCTTGCATTGTACCACACCTGTGTGGAAAGGATAACCAAGCTGTTTTGCTGCATCGCGCAGCGCACAGGTTATGTCAAGGTCGCCCACAGCAGGAAATTCAATTGGCAGATATTCCTTGCTGGTGCCTTCCATTCTGATTGCACCGGTAACAACAATCACATCCCCTGCCCTTACTTCCAGCTGCATACCGCCGCAGGTACCTACACGGATAAAGTTTGTTACACCAAGCTGATTGAGTTCTTCAACACAGATTGCTGCAGAAGGGCCGCCGATGCCTGTGGAAACGCACAGAACTTTTTCTCCGCACAGTTCACCGATATAGGATGTGTATTCCCTTTTTTGTCCTATCTTGCGCAGATTGTCAAAAAATTCCGCAATTTTGGATACGCGGTCAGGGTCACCCGGCAGGATAGCATACTTTGCACCCTGAATATCGGCTTTGTTCAGGTTTATATGGTATAATCTTTCATCCATAAGTATGCCCCCCTTAAATATAGCACAAAAGCCATCGCATAAGGTTTGCCCTTATGCACAACCCCTTTACGATGGCTTTAAAATTCAATTATTAAAAACTGTTACCGCTGTTTTTTCTGAGAATTCTGATAACATCATCAAGATAATTTGAATCATCTTCAAATTTCTTTTCTTCTTCAACAATGTGCTTTGCATCAATTGAAGTTTCTTCTTTTTCAGGTTCTGCGGTTGCTGTTGTCTGAACTGTTACCACAGGTTCTGCTTTTCTTGTTGTCAGTTCTGCTTCAGGTTTGTCATCAAAGCCTGTTGCAACAACTGTAACTTTAAGTTCATCAACAAGGTTAGGGTCAAATGATGCACCCCAGATGATGTTTGCATCAGGATGTGCAGAAGATGTGATAAGTGTTGCAGCTTCTTCAACTTCTTCAAGGCCTATATCCTGGCTGGAAGTGATGGAGATGATAACACCGCGTGCACCGCTGATGGAAGTTTCGAGCAGTGGAGACTGAATTGCTGCATGTGCTGCTTCACTTGCTTTGTTTGGTCCTTCAGCACGGCCAACACCCATATGTGCATAACCTGCATCTTTCATAACAGCGCGTACGTCTGCAAAGTCAAGGTTGATAAATGCAGGAACATTGATAAGTTCAGAAATAGATTCAACACCCTGTTTGAGAACATTGTCTGCAATTTCAAATGCATTTACAAGAGTAATTTTTTCTTCGGAAACATATTTGAGTCTGTCGTTAGGAATAACGATAAGGCTGTCTACATTTTTAAGAAGATTGGAGATGCCCTGCTGTGCAGTTTTCATTTTGCGTGGGCCTTCAAAACCAAATGGTTTTGTTACGATACCTACTGTAAGAATGCCCTGTTCCTTTGCAACTTCAGCAACGATTGGTGCTGCACCTGTACCTGTGCCGCCGCCCATGCCTGCTGTGATAAACACCATCTGGCAGCCTTTGAGTGCTGCTGCAATTTCGTCGCGGCTTTCTTCTGCTGCACGCTGACCGATTTCAGGGTCTGCACCTGCACCACGGCCTTTTGTGAGTTTGGAGCCAAGCTGAACTTTCTGTGTTGCTTTTGATACTGCAAGAGCCTGTGCGTCTGTGTTCATGGAGATAAATTCCACACCTTTAAGGCCGGAAACCACCATGCGGTTTACAGCGTTACCGCCACCGCCGCCAACGCCAATAACTTTTATGTTAGTTGTTACAACAACATCGTCTTCCAAGAAAAAGCTCATTATATATTCCTCCAATAAACGATTTTTACATCGGTTAATTCTGTTTTAAAAACATTTATCCATTAAATATTCTTATATTATAGTATAACAAAAAGATTAACTTATTTCAACATAAAACGGTAAAGTTGTATGGCTATTTATTGTCTTTTGTATACAACTTCTCCGCCTTCAGTTGCGTCGATTGTTCCTTTTTCTTCTTCAGGAATTTTTTCGTCCAGAATCTTTTTGCACATTTTTATCTTATAATCGATATCAAGCACTGTACCGAAATCAATTTCTATTCTGTTATCGTATACAGCTTTTATCATATTTTCGTCCGATACCGATATTTTTGTAATGTCATTCTGTTCATATTTGCTGAACAGATCCAGCATGTTTTTTACAAGGGACATTTTTTCTTCGTTATCCATTTCAATGTCCAGCCACACAGCATTTACCGGTGGTTCAGTGCTGTTGCGCAGTTTTTTGAAAGACTGCGAATATACTGTATATTTTTCTCCGTCGGTTGTAAAAAAACTTTCTGTACTGTCTTCCACATTTATTTCAATGCGGTCAGGCAGTCTTTTTATAACCTGTACATTGTCGATGTAGGTAAACTCCTCCACCAGCAGCTGTTCAATTTCATCCGATTTCACACGGAAGATGTTTTCCTCTTCCGGTATTGCGATAAAATCTGTTATTTCTTTTGCTGTAAATATTTCGCTGCCTTTAACTTCGGTTGTCCTTACAACAAAAAGAAGTTTCATTGCTGCAAAAATTGCTGCTGCTGCAACCAGAACAATACCAAGCATGCCCAATGCTCTTTTTATGATTCTTCTGCGCCGCAGTGTTTTTCGTGAAACACGTTTAGGCGACTGTACACCAGTCGCCTGTTCAGCTTTATTCAGTTTAACTTTCTTTTTGTTAATCAAGCTGAATTCTCCTTATATCTGCACCTAAAGCAGAAAAAACTTCCTCGATTTTTTCATATCCGCGGTCAATGAATTCCACACCTTCAATTTCACAGCACCCCTGTTTTGCAAGTGCCGCCACAACCAGTGCCGCCCCTGCACGAAGATCCTGCGCTTTTAATGTTGCATCTTCACTGTGATTTTTATATCCGTTCTGTGTGTAACATCGGTCATTCACGCTGCATTTGATGCCCAGTTTTTCAAATTCGCTGCAGTATGAAAAACGGTTTTCAAACACTGTTTCACATATATTGAGTGCGCCTTTGTTGTTCACCATAGCTCCGCTTAAAAGCGGCCCCATATCGGTTGAAAAAGCAGGATAAAAACCTGTGTGGACATTTATATTATTCTTCACATGCGCATATTTATATACCATGGCACTGTCAGAGTAATGGACAATGCCCAGACCTGTCTGTTTAAGCAGATTTTCAAACTGCTGCATATACTCGGCTGGGTAATTGTTTATTATGCACACCCCTTTACATGCATTGACTGCCGCAAGCAAAGTTGCTGCAACTATACGGTCGGCAACAGGCGTATAACTGACACCTGCAAGGGACTGCACACCCTGTATTATAATTTCGTTGCGTCCTGCTCCTGCAATTTTGGCCCCTGCAAGATTTAAAAACCTTACAAGATCGACAACTTCGGGTTCCCTTGCACAGTTTTTAAGTACTGTAAGCCCCTTTGCCGTTGCTGCTGCCATTATAAGTGTCTGGGTCGCCCCCACACTGGGGACACGCAGTTTTATCTGTGTGCCTTTAAGCCCCTGCAGTGCAGATACTGTGATTTTCCCGTCAGATATTTCTACCTTTGCACCAAGCTTTTCAAGACCTGCAAGGTGAATATCAACCGGCCTGTTTCCTATATTGCACCCTCCGGGAAGACTTATTGTAACCCTGCCTTTTCTGTACAGAAGCGGAGCGAGGTATAAAACCGAAGAACGCATTGCCCTGCACAGTTCTTCAGGCACTTGTGTTATATTACTGTCTTTGTATATAACACACAGGCTGTCATTTTCAAAAAAAGCCACACTTCCTGTACTTTCGGTTATCTTTATGCATGCATATACATCTGACAGTTTCGGGCAGTTATTTATGCAGCTTTCCCCATCCACCATAAGTGATGCCGCAAGGATGGGAAGCACCGCATTTTTTGAAACAGGCACCGCTGTTTTTCCATACAGTTTTTTACCGCCGTTAATAACAAGTTTTTTCAGAAAATCACCCCATTTAGCATATTTTATGCCAACGGGTGATTTTTTGTTATTGATAATTATATCTATTCAATTTCGATATCGTAATCCACTACAACTTTTTTACAGTTTTCGCAGTGATAAGATTTTGCAGATGGTCTGGTCCAGTTATGCTGTGTCAGTTTTACATCTTCTTTATTGCCGAAATAAAAGAAATCTTCATTTGCATTTTTTGAAAACACAACCTGACGGGCACTGTTGATATAACCTTCGGTCATTTCTTTCCTGCACCACGGACATTTCATAGCTGTCACCTCCGCACCGGACTATTAAAGCAATTCCATCAGATTGTTGTAAATTATATCAATACAATCAGGATTATGTGCCTGTTTTGCCCTGTCACCCATCTGTTTTACAAGCTGTGGGTTCTGATACATTTTTTCAAAACTGTCTGTAATTGATTTTTCGTTAAGATTTTTTTCTTCAATAAGAATTGCTGCACCGATATCTTCAAGCACTTTGCCGTTGTGATACTGATGGTTTTCGGCAACATTTGGTGATGGAATAAGTATACTTGCCTTGCCCATGCAGCTGAGTTCTGCGATGGTCAGTGCACCACAGCGGCAGATGATGATATCTGCAGCTGCCATATATTTTGCTATATCATAAAGATATTCATATACCTTTATTTTGTTTTCGTCATTAATTTTGTTTTCTGTAAGAAATTTTACAAATTCACCTTCATCATATCTGCCCACAACGTGATAGTGAACAATATCATCTCGGTTTCTGTTATGTAAAGCAAGGTGCTGCATTGCTTTGTTTACCATTGCTGCACCCAGGCTGCCCCCAAAAGACAACACCACAAGTTTGCCTTCCACTCCAAGCTCTGTTTTCGCCTTCAGTGTATCGGCATTAACAATTTCCTGACGCACAGGGTTGCCGCAAGGAATACATTTTTCAGGGTAAGCCATATATTTGCTTGCTTTTTCGGTAGCCACGAAAACCTTGTCCACCTGCTTTGAGAGCAGTTTGTTTGTAACACCTGCAAAAGCATTCTGTTCATGCAGGGCGGTTTTTATGCCGCGTTTTGCTGCCTGCTGAACAATAGGCCCTGATACATAACCACCTGTACCTATTACCAAGTCAGGTTTAAAGCTGTTGAGAATTTTGTCTGCCGCTCTGCCTGCTGTAAGCAGATTTTTAACTGTGATGATGTTTCTTTTGATATTTTCAGGAGAAAAGCTGCGCTGAAAGCCTGTAACTTCCATATGGCTGAATTTATATCCTGCCTGTGTTACAAGCTTGTATTCCATACCCTGTTTTCTGCCCACAAACATAATGTCAGCATCAGGGTGTTCTTTTTTTATCTTTTCGGCAATTGCAAGGCCGGGATTGATGTGGCCTGCTGTGCCGCCTGCCGCGATAATAACTTTCATAAACTATTCTCCTCTTTCCAGATTTGCATAACGTGAAACGGACAGCACAATGCCCATTTCGGCCAGAAGCATCATAAGTGATGTACCGCCTTCAGAAAAGAACGGTAGGCTGATGCCCGTGTTTGGAATTGTGTTGGTCGCAACCGCAATATTCAAAAACGCCTGTATGGATATCTGCGAGATAATGCCTACCACCATCATTGCACCGAATTTGTCTTTTGCTCTTGATGCAATATAAATGCCGCGCACAAGCAGTGCAAAAAACAGTCCTATAACCATCATACCGCCGAAAAAGCCAAGTTCTTCGCAGATAACCGCAAATATAAAGTCGTTCTGCGGTTCCGGCAGATGCAGATGCTTCTGTCTGCTGTTGCCAAGACCAAGGCCAAACAAACCGCCCGAGCCGATTGCAAGCAAGCTCTGATAGCTTTGATAGCCTGATCCCTGCAGGTCACTTTCCGGATTAAGCCAGGCTGTTATACGCCCCGATGCACGGCTTACAAGGGATGGCTCAATAATAACCGCAGCCACACCTGCTACAAGCACAAGAATAATACCTGTGATAAACCATTTTATATCGGTACCGCCTACGAACATCATTATTACGCCGATGCCGAACAAAATTACCGTACCCGAAATGTGAGGTTCCAGCAGGAACAAAAGTGCCATCGACCCCAGAATAACAGCAAACGGAATAACACCGTGCTGGAAAGTTTTCATCTTTTCGCCTTTTTTCTGTATAAGGTCTGCAAACACAAGAATAAGAGCAAATTTTGCAATTTCAGATGGCTGAAAAGTTACAAGCGGATGGGTTGGTGTAGGAAAGAAAATCCATCTTTTTGCATAGTTGATCGGTGGCATAAACAGTACCACTACAAGCAGAATGTATGCAAGTATAAGCACAAATTTGCTGTAACGTTTAAACACCCTGTAATCCATTTTTGCCGCAACAACCATTACTGCAAGACCTGCTGATGCATATACAATCTGATTACGGATATAATGCAGGCTGTCGCCTTTTTCGTAGATCCCTTTTACATAGCTGGCAGAATAGAGCATAACAAGACCGAACACCAGCAAGGTAAGGGTTATTATGAGTATGGGCATATCAATGTTTGTACCCTTGTCAGCAAAGCGGAAAAAGCTTTTTATATTAAATTTTTTGTTGCTTTTCTGGTTTTCCAAACCGATATCCCCCGATAATCAACTTAATTTAAACTACATACATATATGCGTAAGCCAGTGCAGCAAAAATTACTGCAACAGCTGTAAAGGACCACACAATTTTAACTTCACTCCAGCCGCTCATTTCAAAATGATGGTGAATAGGGCTCATTTTGAACAGGCGTTTGCCATGTGTAGCTTTAAAGTATATAACCTGAATAACTACGCTGAGTGCTTCTATTGTATAGATAATGCCGATAAGCACAAGAACTTCAGGACGTCTTACTGCCCAGGCCATCGCAACTACTGCACCACCAAGAAACATGCTGCCTGTGTCACCCATAAACACTTTTGCAGGGTAGAAGTTCCACACAAGGAAACCTGCAAGACCGCCTGCAAGTGCACATGCTAACATAGAGTTGGAATAATAACCATATGATGCAGAGATAACCAGAAAGCCCATTGCAACTACAAAAGTAACACTGGAACACAAACCATCAATTCCGTCTGTAAGGTTAACAGCATTAACCATAAAAATAATACCTGCAAAAACAATCGGATAGTATACTATGCCAAGGTCAATTGTGCCTGCAAACGGAACTGTCACTGTTGTTGACAAACAACCGATAAGATGCTGTGCAACAAGAAAAGCAATTGTAACACCAAACTGAAGTGCAAGTTTCTGTTTTTCTGTAAGACCGAGATTACGTTTTTTTACAACCTTGATGTAATCATCCACAAAGCCAATAAGGCCAAATGCCATTGCTGTGATTACACTTATAAGCAGGCTGATGGTCTGGTTCTGGTACATAAGTTCCATAAACACTTCATCACTGTTGAGAAGTACACAGTAACCGCCCACAACACCTGCAAGTGTACCAATAATAAACATTATGCCGCCCATTGTAGGTGTGCCCTGTTTTGTCTGATGCCATGTAGGACCTATTTCATTTATAGTCTGTCCGTATTTTAATTTTCTTAACCATGGAATAACCACAAAACCGCTGATTGCGGATACCAGAAAACCTGTAAATATGGCTATCAGAAAAGATACTCTTACCATAATTATTCTCCTGTAAATTTAATATACTTTATTTATTATTTCTTCAAAGGCCATTCCGCGGCTTGCTTTAAAAATAACCGCATCGTCCTTTTGCATGATTGATTTAAGATGCTGTGCAAGACTATCCTTGCTTTCGAAAAGTGTTGCATTGCCAAAACCTTCACATATATACTTTGCCTCATTGCCAAAGCAGAGCATTATGTCAACACCTTTTTCT
Source organism: Oscillospiraceae bacterium (assembly GCA_015067215.1). Classification (GTDB taxonomy): domain Bacteria; phylum Bacillota; class Clostridia; order Oscillospirales; family Ruminococcaceae; genus RGIG3102. The sequence continues at coordinate 20,692 of SVMW01000014.1, forward strand.
TTTGCGTATTCCCCTACTGCTTTATGCATAGCATGGGAATCCTCCCCAAGCTCCAGCATGTCACCAAACACACAGATTCTGCGTCCCTTTGCAATGCTGCACACTGTGTTTACAGCTGCACGCATACTGTCAGGGCTTGCATTGTAGCAGTCTTCAATAAATGTCACATCATCTTTTGACACAACCTTGCCGCGCATGCCGCTTGGCACATAGTATTTAAGGTTTTCCGCTGTCTTGTGCGGGTCAAAACCCATGGCCGTAACCACTGTATAGGCGGAAAGTGCATTCATAACATTATGTACACCCACAGCAGGAATTGTACACTGTACTTCTCCGTGTATTTTGTCGCAGATTGTAAAGGTTGTGTTCAACCCGTCCTGAACAATATCCTTTGCCACAACATCGGCAGATTTGTTTTCCACTGCAAAATATTTTACATTTGCAGGGTTTGCAATTGCCGCACCTTTGAGGAATTTGTCATCCCCGTTGAGCACCAGTACGCCATCAGGGTCCATGCCGTCACAGATTTCAAGCTTTGCTTTAAGAATATTTTCCTGTGTTTTAAGTTTTTCAAGGTGGCTTACACCTATACAGGAAATAACCGCATATTTCGGTTTTGCGGCAACGGACAGCTTGTGTACATCCCCCAGGTCATCCATACCCATTTCCAGAATTGCGTACTTGTCGTCCTTTGTAAAGCCAAAAATTGTCTGAGGCATACCAATTTCATTGTTGTGGTTGCCAAGGCTGCGTACTGTCTGTGCAAAAGGGCTGAGAGCAGTCCACACAAAATCCTTTGTGCTGGTTTTGCCTACACTGCCTGTAACACCGATAACCTCAATGTCATAAAGCTGTCTGAAGTTTGCACCAAGCTGTATGCTTGCATTGAGAATATTTTCAACTGTACACTGTTTTTCTGCAGGAACATCAGCAATGTAGTTTTCTGTAAGCACAAAACATGCGCCTGCTTCCACTGCTTTTGCAGCATAGTCTTCACCGTTTACTCTTTCGCCTTTTATGGCAAGAAAAACACTGTTGTGTTCCACCTTACGGGAATCCACCACCACGCCTGAAACAATGCAGTCATTCTGCGGTACAGTAATGTCTTTTAAAAGCTGTGACAGATAAACCTGTTCCATTTATTTATCATTCCTTTGTTTCATATATTGTTCTACTATTCTGTGTTCGTCAAGGTAAAGGGTAATCTTGTCTATAACCTGATAATCTTCATGCCCTTTGCCGCACAACACAAGTATATCATTATATTGTAACATATCCAGCGCCATTTTTATAGCTTTTCTGCGGTCTATTTCACAAATATGCGGAATTTTGTTTTCAACAAGAGGACCTACGGCATCATCAATGATTTTCTGCGGGTCTTCTCCTCTCGGGTTATCGCTTGTCAGAACAGCAAAATCGGCATATTTTGCCACCGCTTCACTCATATATTTACGTTTTGCTGCATCGCGTTCCCCTGCACAGCCGTAAAGTACATAAAATTTATTCTGAGCAAACGGTTTAAGGCCGCTGAGCACATTTTCCAGTCCGTCAGGTGTATGTGCATAATCGCAGATAACTGTAAACGGTTCTTTTACCAGAACTTCACATCTGCCCTTAACTCCTGTAACGTTTTTAAGGCTCTGTGCCACCTGTGACATTTCAAAACCAAGACTTACACAGGTAAGTGCTGCCCCCATTGCGTTCTGTACTGAATATTCCCCCGGCATCGGGAACTCTGTGCGGTTTATACTGCCTTCGCTTACCATAATAAATTTTGAGCCTGTGCCTGAAAGCTGAATGTTTTTTGCAGTGCAGCTTGCGCTGTCATCCTTAAGTGAAAAGGTGATAAGATTTTTACCGCTGTCTTTATACATTTCAGCAATCTTTTTGCCGTATTCATCATCTGTGTTGATGATAAGATTGTCGCTGTTTTCAAAAAGAATACATTTTGCTTTAAAGTATTCTTCCATTGTTTTATGATAATCCAGATGGTCCTGTGTAAGGTTTGTAAATACCGCCGCATCAAACTTGATTCCGTACAGTCTCTGCTGCACAAGTGCCATGCTGGAAACTTCCATGACCACATATTCACAGCCGCTTTTGTACATCTGACTCAACAGAACGTTCAGTTCATAAGCTTGTGGAGTTGTATATTTTGCAGGTATATCCTGCTGGTCAATCATATTCTGTATTGTGCCTATAAGCCCTACTTTTTTGCCCTGCTGCTCAAGTATATCCTTGATAAGATAGGTTGATGTAGTTTTGCCGTTGGTGCCTGTGATGCCTATCATCTTCATTTTTGTTGAAGGATTGTCAAAAAAGTTTGCACACATAAGCGCATATGCTTTTTTTGAATCATTTACAACAATCTGATTTTCAACGCCCATATCGTGTTCTGTCACGATAAGTTTTGCACCAAGCTCCACCGCTTTTGCCGCAAATGTGTGCCCGTCAAAGTTTGCACCTTTGCTGCATACAAACGCACAGCCTTCGCCTGCCTTGCGGGAATCGTCAGTGACAAAACTTATTTCGCAGTCTTTTATATTGCCTGTATATTCAATTCCTTTTAACAAAGTCAAAGCGTTCATATTTTCTCCTTTATTCAAATGCACCGGTTGCTGCCAGTGTAACCTCTATCGTTGTGCCCATAGGAATTTTATCCCCCGCCGCTATGTTCTGTGCGGAAACCACCGCAGCTGCATTACTTTGAGAAACCCCTGTAAAACTTACGTTGAGGCCAAGACCACTGAGCGTGTTTTCCACCTGTGACGGAGTCTGATTTATAATATTCGGCATTGCAACCATCATACTTTCAGTTTCACTTTCAGTATAAAGCACAACTATGCCGCCTTTTTTTATCTTCATAGTGCTGTCAGGGAACTGTGATACGACACTGTTTCCGTTGCCCACAACCTTAACCGCAAAGCCTGAACGCTGCAGTTTAACCCTTGCCGCTGTAAGTTCTGAACCTTTAACGGAAGGAACAGATACGCTTACATTCGCTTTTTCTGCATCGGAATAAACAGGTTCAACACCCAGATACGGCAGAATTTCACCCATAAGCTCACCTACAACAGGCCCTGCAAGGGTGCCGCCGTAGTAACTTGTTGTTCTTGGTTCATCAAAGAATATAAGCACCGCAATTTCAGGGTCGTCGCAAGGTGCCACACCAACGTAGGAAGCAATGTAGTCATCGTCCATTGCAGTATCAAGCTTCTGGCTGGTACCGGATTTGCCGCCTACACGGTAACCCGCAACGTATGAATGCTGTGCATTGCCGCTGGTACCGTTCTGCAGAAGGATATTGCATATCTTTGCACTTACCTCTTCACTGATAACCTGACGTTTGACATCCGGTGTAAGGTCTTCCACCACATTTCCGCTGTCATCCACAAGTTTGGAAACAAGGTGCGGCTGAACAAGCTGACCGCCGTTAACCGCTGTTGCAACTGCAGTTATCATCTGTATAGGTGTAACTTTGAATGTCTGCCCGAAAGAGTTACTTGCAAGGCTGGTTTCTGTCATGGTTTCAGCATTGTAAACTATACTTTTCTGTTCGCCCGGCAGGTCAATGCCTGTTTTTTCCGCAAGACCAAAAGATTCAAAGTAATCAACAAAAGTTTCAATGCCCATTCGCTGTCCAAGGTCAATAAACGACGGGTTACAGGATTCGATAAGCGCCTGTGCAAATGTAAGAGGGCCGTGACCTGATGTCTGGTTACATTTGATATTCCAGCCGCCTACCGATACATAACCTTTGCAGTAAAAGCCCGAATTGAGTGTTGCTGCCCCTGAATCCAGCGCAGAAGAAGCAGTAATAATTTTGAATACAGAACCCGGCTCATAAAGGTCTGAAACAGCTTTGTTTCTCCATTGGGACTGTCTTGCTTCGCTTATTGCGTTGTTTTTTTCAGTTTCATCGGTAATGGTTTCAATTGCTGCAGCAACCTGTTCATCATAAATTGTAAACGGGTCGTTAGGGTCAAAGTCCGGCTCGGTGGACATTGCCAGTATTGCGCCGGTTTTAACATTCATAACGATACCGACTGCACGGCATTGTACATTATATTCTTCAACTTTGCTGGAAAGTCGTTTTTCCAGAAAATGCTGAATTGTTTCGTCAATTGTTGTTACAAGGCTGTAGCCGTTCTGTGCTGCATTGAGTTCCTCGTATTCGTAACCCATATCAAGGCCCCAGCCGTTCTTGGCTGAAATTACACGTCCCTGTACCCCTGTAAGTTCATCATTGTAATACGATTCAAGCCCTGCAAGGCCCTGATTGTCAGTGCCGCAGAAGCCAAGAATGGTAGCAGCAAAGTCTCCATAAGGGTAATAACGTTTGTAGTCTTCCACAAGGTTTACACCGCTTATATCCTCTTCCTGACAGAAAGTACGGATTTCGTCTGCAACAGGTTTATCTATTTTATATTTTATAACCTGATAGTAACTTTGTTTTTTACCCAGTTTTTCAATTACTGCATCGTAGTCAACTTCCAGCAGCTCCGAAAGCTTTTCTGCAATTCTGTGATGCTGGTCAGGGTCACTTTCAGCAGGAGAAACAAAAACAGTCCACACTGTTGCGCTCTGTGCCAGCACTTTCATGTTACGGTCATAAATTGTACCTCGTTTAGGTGAAATTGTTGTGTCACGCAGCTGAATTGAAGACGCTTTCGCCTTGTACTGTTCGTAGTTGATAATCTGTATATTCATCATATTGAAGATAATCCAGCAGCAGAAAGCAAAGAAGAACACCATTACCAATAGTGCTCTGTTTCGCATGCTGTTTGTAACTTTTGTCTGTGATTTTCTGCGTTTTTCGCCCACCTGCAGTAACCTCGTTTTGCATTTTTTATGTTATAACCTGTTGTTTTTGCTTTTTATGTGCCAATTTACGACAGATTTTTTATGCCGTTATATATAACAATAAGGGTTTACGGACAGTAAACCCTTTTTTAGTAATTAATATTATTTTATGGCTCGAAATATGACAGAACCGGTTCAACCACTTCTTCAATTTTACTTGCCAGAGTTCCGTCACTGAACTCTGTCTTGTTTTCACTTTCGATTTCAATGTATTCAACCTGAGAAGAATCCATTTTTACCATACCCAACACATTTACAGCATAGCTTTCAATTTCATCAAGGCTCATACGGCTTTCAAGTGTGAATTCAAGGTATGCTTTTTCGCTTTCAAGTTCAGTAATTGCTTTCTGGGTTTTTGCTATTTCGTTTGTTGTCTGTGTGATAGCAGCGTTTGTGTAGATTACACCGATAACAAGGCTTACAACAACAGCTATTGACAAAATATTGACAACATTTTTAAAAGCATTTTTATTTTTGATTTTTACTGTTTTAGGCTGCTGCTTCTTTTCCTGCTTTTCAGTTTTTGGTTCCAGCAGTGCTTCGTATATTGACAAGTCATATGCAACATTCTGTCTGTCCATAGCTTTATTCTCCTTTGCCTGTTATTGCTGCAGAAAGATTAAAGCTTTTCTATAATTCTCAGCTTTGCACTTCTGCTGCGTCGGTTTTCTTCCTGTTCCTGTGCGTCCGCCTCAATAGGTTTGCGGGTAATCAGCTTACCTTTTGCCTTGCCGCCGCATACACATATCGGCAGTTCCTTAGGGCAGGTACAGGACACTGTAAGGTCTTTAAAATACTGTTTTACTATTCTGTCTTCAAGGGAATGGAATGTGATAATACACATTCTTCCGCCCGGATTGAGCATATCGAACATATCTTCAAGTGCGTCTTTCAATGCTCCAAGTTCATCATTTACCGCAATTCTCAGTGCCTGGAATGTTTTGCGGGATGGATTTTTGCTTTTTCTGCGTTCTGCTGCAGGATAAGCACTGTTTACAACTTCACTTAACTGTGTAGTGGTAGTAATCGGCTGGTTTTCGCGGTATGCCACAATTTTCTTTGCAATACCGTATGCAAATTTTTCTTCACCGTATTCGCGGAGAATGTCGGTGATTTCCTGCAGGGACAAGGTGTTTACCAGGTCTGCAGCAGAAGGACCTTCCTTGCTCATTCTCATATCCAGATATGCTTCGGCATTGTAGCTGAAGCCCCTTTCTGCGGTATCCAGCTGATAGCTTGATACGCCAAGGTCCAGCAGTACGCCATCAATTTTTTCCACGTTTTCTTTTCTGAGCGCATATTTTGCTTCACGGAAATTTGTCTGGATAACCTTTGCGGGCAGACCTTTGAGGCGTTCCGTTGCCACTGCAACTGCATCAGGGTCCTGGTCAAGGCCATAAAGCATGCCGTCAGTAAGGTGCTTTGCTATTTCTCTGGAGTGACCTGCCCCGCCACAAGTGCCATCAACATAAATGCCGTCAGGTTTTATGTTAAGCCCCTCAATGCACTGTTCCAGCATTATTGATTTGTGGCTGAATTCACTCATATTAAAACTCCAGTTCTTCCATTGCTGCTTCAATGTCAGCAAAGTCCATATTGTTTTCTTTATCTTCGTAGCTGGCTTTGTCCCATATTTCAATGTGGTTGCCTGCACCGATGATGATTATATCTTTTGTAATTTTTGCGTGGTTTTTAAGGTACTGCGGCAGCAGGATTCTGCCCTGCTTGTCCGGTGTAACATCCATAGCATTTGCATAAAGCATACGCTGAATATCACGGGTTTTCACAACAGATTTTTCTTTGAGAATTTCTGCAATTCTGTTCCATTCTTTTTCAGCGTAACCTATGATACATCCATCAAGCCATTTTGTTATGTAAAATGTTTCGCCAAGTTCACCGCGCATTTTTGGAGGAATATTTGTTCTGCTTTTTGCATCAACTGTATATTCATATCTGCCAAACAGCATGTCTCTTCCTCCTTCTTGGTTTCAGCAGCAATTGTGTGATTTTTGGGATTTTACCCACATTTACCCACAACTGCCCACTTTTATACCAAAATAATACCATAAATAGCTGTCAAATGCAATATATTATGCAAAATTTAATAAATTATTTTTGTGAAAAATACCGCGCCATATCTGCCTTTTTCCGACTTTTATGCCAGTTTTTTCCACATTGTTAAAAAGGTGGGTTCCGGTGGGGATTTATCCCTGTATTTTCTGTTTTCAGGCTGTTGTTTTAAACTTTTATATGCTAAAATGTTTGTATCAGTTGTAAGGAAGTGAGTTTTATGAAACATCTCGGTAAAGACTTTTTTGCGCAGGATGCCTGCACAGCTGCACAGCAGCTTGTTGGCAAATGGATATGCCGCCGCATAGATGACAAGGTTTTTAAATTTCAGATTACGGAAACCGAATGCTACATCGGCAACGGCGACACTGCCTGCCACGCCAGCAAAGGCAAAACTGCCCGCACCAGTGTTATGTGGAAGCAAGGCGGCGTGTGTTATGTTTATCTTTGTTACGGCATGCACAATATGCTTAACTTTATTACAGGCCGCGAGGGAGAACCCGAAGGTGTGCTTATTCGCGGTGTAACAGGTGCCACAGGCCCCGGCAGAGCCACAAAAACCATGCAGATAGATAAATCCTTTTATGGAGAAAGTCTGCTGGATAAAGGCAGAATATGGGTTGAAGATGACGGAAAAGAATATGCTTTTACTGCAGATAAACGGGTAGGCATAGGCTATGCCTCCAAGGAAGACCAGGACAGGCTGTGGCGTTTTATACTTAAAACTGATAAAACCTGAAAACAGCAAACGGACACATCCTCAAATGGATATGTCCGTTTTTTATACAAACAAAAAAACAGGGATTACGGCACCGTTTTACCGATGCTGTATCCCTGTTTTTATTCAGTTATTAAACCGAAACCGCATTTTCTGTTTTAAACATTTCAGGTTTTCAGGTCAATTACCCTGTCGTATCCTGCGCCGTATCTGTCCGCATATACAACCATATTTTCAATATCCAGAGTAACGGCACAAAAAGCTGTGTCATTTCTGCTGCCCGCTGTCTTGTTCCATGTTATTTCTTCGCCGTTTTCTATGCCGGCAATTTCAGGTCCTCCGTTTTCGCCGTATTCATTATTACGGTAAAAACTGATATTAGGGACAGTTATTCTTTTTATCCCTGTATCCCCTATTGTCCCTACTTTATAACAGTGGGTATGGCCGTGGATATTGCATAGAATATTGTCTTTATAACGTTCCAGAAGCTTTACAACAGGCGTTGAATTGCCTGACCAGTTTAACGGATGGTGTGACAGCAGAATACATTTCCATCCTGTATTCATCTGAGATACAGTTTCTTCAAGCCATTTCAGCTGTTTATCACCAAGCAAAAGACCATCTGTTGTTTCTTCACAGGTATTAAGACAAATAACCCTTATTTTTTTATCTGCATAATCCCTGTAACAGTAACCGCCTGTCGGATTTGCGCTGTCGGTTACTGCACCTGTATTCCATGCACCAATATGTTCAAATTTTTCCTGTGATGTAATTCCCTCACCATTATGAAGGTCATCATGGTTACCTTCTGCCCAGAAATCGTGTTCTCCCAGAAGCTGATGAACCTTTTTAAAAGCCCGTAAAGCAGAATCTGCTGTTTCGCTGTTATCCCATATGTAGTCTCCGAGAATTGCAGAACAGTCTATGTCAGACATTTCCTTTACAATTCTCATAGCCTGACCCGCATGGGTGGTGCTGTCAAGCATCTGCTTTGTGCAAGCATGTGTCAGTGACAGGTGAACATCCGAGCCCAACAGCATTGTAAATGTGTTTTCGCTCTGTCTGCTCTGCACCACCTTTGCAAGTCGTACTGCGTCATAAATTACATATTGCGGAATTTCATCTTCATTTCACGCAGGGTCTACAGGTATCCACTGTGCATAGAGACGGATTGTTCTTGCGTCGCCTCTGTCAGATGCTGCAAATACAGCTTCATTGTCATAATGCACGCCTGAACCATCCATTTCAGTGTTCCAGCCATTAAATACATAATCTTTTCTGTTGATTGTCTGTTTACCTGCTTTGTTAAAGATGCTTGTAAGTGTTACGTCTTCGTTCATAACATTTACGGAAGCGACATTACCTGTACCGCCGTTTGCCATAAACTTGATAACTGTCTTAGCAGATTTAGCCTGAATTTTGAATGTAACAGTTTTTGTACCACCGTATGTGCCAACACCTTTGATTGTCACTTTAGCTGTGCCAATCTTAGTATTGTTTTCATAGCCGATGATTTCGTAGTCGCCATAACCAAGTTCAACGCCGCCTGCTTTAACTGTAATCTGGTTTTTGTCAAGTTCTACAGGTCTGCCTGTGTAGTTCTGTGCTTCAATTGTTACTGCTGCGGAAGCAACTGATGTTTTTACAACTCTGAATGTTTCAGAAACTGCACCATAGTAGTTGACTTTGCCGTATACAGTCACACGGAGTGTTGTGCCTGCAGGAACAACATCTCTTGCACCAACTTCTTCACCATAGTGTCTTACAACACCATTTGCAAGCTGAACATCTTCTTCGTAAGTATATTCAAATACTTTATCAAAGTCTGCATTCGTTGCAAGTGATTTTTTGTTTGTATCAACAAGTTTTGGTACCGCTTTATAGTTGCCTGCTGTATTTTTAAACACGATATCAGCCACTGTAACTGTTACGTTTTCAATGTCTGCAGGAACAATTTCATAACTGAATTCACATAAGCCTTCAAAATTGCCTTTAAACTTGATTGTTGCTTTTGCAGTGCCAAGTTTAGTCTGATTTTTGTAGGTTACTGTGTAGTCAGTACCTTTCTTGAGAACGATATCACCATAATTGATAACAGGTTCAGGTGTTGTGCCGCCTTTTGTATATGCAGCTGTTTCAGGCATATCCACAACAACATTATCTGCTGTAACTTTGCTGATTTTGAATGTCTTGTTGTATGTGCCGGAGTAACCTGTCATACCTTTGAATGTAGCAGTTGCTGTACCTGCTTTAAGGTTGTTTTTGTATGTTACTGTATAGTCAACACCTTCTGTAAGAAGTTTGCTGCCGAAGTACAGGTCATAACCGGACTGTTCAATTGCTTCGCCTGTGTATACAACTGTATCTGTCCAGTTTTCAACTTTCATTTCTGCAGCTTTGAATGATGTTGCAGCAATTGTAAATGTTTTGTTGAATGTGCCGTAGTAAGCACCGATACCTTCATAAACAACTGTTGCTGTGCCTGCTTTGTCGTTGTTTGTATAAATTACTTTGTAGTCAACATCTTCTGTAAGTGTAACAGTTGTTGTAACACCATCAACTTTTACTTTAACTTCAAGTCTGTCTGCAGGCTGTTCAACATAGCCGTTTTCATCAACTGTTTCGAAATATTTGAGGTATGTTTTAAATTCCTTGAGCATAGTTGCTGCAAGTTTTGTACCGATTGTAAATGTTTTTGTTACAGTACCTGTGTAACCGCCCATACCTGTCACTGTCATTGTTGCAGTGCCGGAAACAGTGTTGTTTTCGTAAGCTACTGTGTAGTGTTCACCTTCAGTCAGTGTAACACCTTTATTTACAAGAGACATGCCATCCTGTTTGTGTTCGCCACCGTTGTATGCAACGTTAGCTGCAAAGCCTTTAAGCATATTTGCTGTAAGTTTTGTACCCTTGATATCAAAAGTTACAAATTTTACGCCTTCGTAACCGCTGCCAACTCTTGCAACGATAGCAATTGTTGCTTTGCCTACATTTACGTTATTGGAGTAGAATGCGTCGTAGTCAACACCTTCAACAAGTGTTTTACCGCTGCATTTTACTACCATATCAGGCTGTTTAACAGCTTCACCTGTGTAGTTTACAGCTTTAACGCCGGAAACTGTAAATTTGTCTGCAAGAACATTTGCTGTAATTCTGAAATCAGCATAAACAACACCGCTGTAGTTGCCTTTACCTGTAATTACAACATGATATTTGCCAACTTCTTTAGGGCCTGCAACAACACTCCAGCTGTCTGTTGCTTCGTCATACATTTCAAATGTTACAGTGTAATCCTTGTTGTTAACAAGAGCTTTACCGTCTTTTACAAATTTAACAGTAGGTTTCTGCACTCCGGTAGTTACTGTTTTAACTTCAGCATTAAGCTGTGCTTCAAAGTTTGCACCGCTTTCTGCTGTGCCGTCAATTTCCATTGGAGTAATTGTAAATGTTTTTACCAATGTATCTGCGTAGTTGCCTTTACCTCTTACTGTAATTTTTGCTGTACCTGCATTTGTGTTTGATGCATAGGTTACAGTGTAATCTTTGTTGAGTTCAAGCAATGTCTTGTTGTCGTATACACGCATATCATCAACTTTGATTGCTGCGCCTGTATATTCAACTTCTGCAGGAACATTAGCTACCCACATAAAGTCAGGAACTGCAAGAGCATCTGCAAATTCTGCTCTGTCTTCTTCCAGAACATCGCCCCATTCGTCACGGTCTGTATCTACAGAGATAATTGCTTTATTCTTTGTGCTTTCGTTGTAGTCTGCTTTTGTTGCATAAACAAAGAGACATAAAGCATCAAACAATTCGCCGTTATCGTCTTCCACGCCACTTTCAGGGAGCATATCTTCTGTAATTTCAATAGCACCTGTATAAAGTTTGTAGCTGTCATCTGTAATTTTCTGTTCTGTATTCAGGAGAGCATACCAGATTTCTGCACCGCTTGTTGCTGTTTTAAGAACAATTCTGTCACCAAGTCTTACGCCAAGGTTAAGGTGTTCTTTTGTTGCTTCACTGTCATCTGCCGGCCAGTAAACAACAGTCATTTCTGTTCTTTCTGCATCGCCAGGAACGATTGTTGCAACAACATCGCTTACTGTGTATTTATATGTCCAGTCAGCGTAAAGCTCTGCATCACCTGCAGCTGCAACACCATATTCATAAGGAACTGTGCATTCAGCGTCTGTGTACCAGCCGTTAAAGATACAGTTTGCTTTGGATGGTGTTGGAATAAACTGGTTTTCAAACAGATCGTAGTAAGGAACATTTACTACAAATGTGTCGGAAGCTGCATCGTCTGTTACAAATTTACCGCCATTTGCATGGAGTGTATATTTGTGTGATACCCAACCTGCATAGAGGTCGATATCTTCTGTAACAGGTGTATCAAAGTCGTAAGGCACTGTACATTCTGGGTCTGTGTACCAGCCGTTAAATGTAAAGCCTTCTTTTTCAACGTAATAGTCATATGTAGTTTCGTCGAGTCTTACTCTGTGTACATGGTCTTCTTCGCCGTTATTCTTATGGAATATTACGCTGTTATGTGACTTAACGTTTACAAACAGAACTGATTCGCCTGTATAGGACTTAACTGTGTCAAGGCCATCATACCAGTATGAAGCTGTAAGGTCGCCGTAAGCTGTCAGTGTGCCGCCTGTGTAAACTGCTGCTCTGCCACCCTGAAGACGAGCTTTTGCTTCATATTTTTTAGCTGATGTATTGATTGTTGCTTTTCTGCCTTTTGTAAGGTAGATAGCATATTCTCCTGCGCGGATGTTGAGTTCACCGCCTGTAATGTTCATTACAGAAGCAGGACCGTAGGAACGGAGAATGATACCGTGTGTTGTTACATTGTAACCATCATACCAGTCTAATTCTGCCAGATTGTCTATACCAATGTTGATAGTACCGCCGCTCATATTCATTTTGCCGAGGTCAATACCGTTTGCAGCGTCTGTTACATCAATAGAACCGCCTGTAATGTTAAGTTCGTAAGTTTCAATACCGCCGATAGCTTTTACATTACCGCCGTAAACATTAAGTTTGGAGTTAACATTAAGTGATGAATAACCTGTTGCAACTCTTGTGTTAAGTGTACCATTTTCGTAAACTGTTACGTTTGCAGCACTTACTCTGTCTGCACCAAGTGCACCCATTTCTTCAACAACAACATCAGTTGCTGTCAGGTGATCAATGTCAGTTTCAGCAAAATTGCCAACTGTGAAATTACCATCAACCATAATATGTGCCTGTGAGTATTCATCGTATGATTTTGCAGTAATTGAACCGCTTGCTACAAGCACGTCACCGTATACTCTGAGGTTATTCCCTGTTTCGAGTTCTGCACCAAGAACCTCGAGGTCACCATGAATTTCAGAACCGGACCAGTTGAATTCCGGTGCAATTGAAACACAGTCTTCATATTCGCGGTTTGTACCTTCAAAGTGTGCATTGCCTTTAACTTCAAGTATTCCGTCAACTGCAAGGTCTGCCTTGTTAACTGTCAGGTCTTTGTTTACATCAAGGTTTTCTGCTTTAAAGTACGCATCGTTGTCTACAGTCAGGTTTTCTGCACGTACGTTCAGATATGATTCACCTGTTTCAAAGTTACTGATGTGTACATCACCTAATGAATAAATGAGGTATACACTATCAATGTAATCAATTTCTGTATCAGTAACTGAACCATGCTGGTTTTCAGGTATAGATGTAAGTACAACATCAACAGGAGAGAATATAAGTGATTTGATGCCTTCAATGTCACTGTATTCTCTAAAGCAGAAATAGTCAAAGTAGATTACATTCTGGCCTTCTTTGCCGTTGAATGTTGTGTTTGGAACATAGTAGAAATCTTTGCCCTGATATTCTTCTGTGCTGTCAAACCATTCACCGTTAACAACCATATCTGTGATTACTTCAGAACCAACTTCTGCATAATCGCCGATAGAGAAGAAACGTTCGTTGTTGTAGGATTTAACAGCTTTTGCAGTATAATCGTTGAAACCTGCAACCATCTTTTTAGCTGTTGTAAGGCTGTAAGTTTCTGCTTTCATAGCTGCTTTGTCACCCATTGCAACAAGGCTGCCGCCTTTTACAACTGTAATTTTGCCGCCGTTGCCGTAGGTGGATTTGCTTGCCTGTGCACCGTAAACTTTACCCTGTGCACCAAGTGCGCCGCCGTTGTTTACAATAATGTTTGCGCCGTCAGCAAGAACTGCTGTGCCGCCTTCTGACATTACGGAAACAATAGCACCTTTGTTTACAACGATATCGCCTGTTTCATTATAGCCCCATGCATAAGACTGCAATGCAGTTTCACTGGTCTGAGCGTATATTTCTACTTCACAATTATTGAATTCAATGCCATTGTTGCTCATTATACGGCCGTCAATCATATAAGATGCATTGCCGTTGAATGTAAGCTTACCAGCAGTATAAATTACATTGTTGTAATGATTGTCTGAATTGATAATCATTGTAGCGCCTTCTGCGCCGTTAAATGTAAGTTCAGCTGTGTTAAATGCACGTTCCGGAACATTGATAACATTGTATCCGTCAAATTCTACAGTCAGTGCATCTTCATAATAATTGATAAAGAAAGAATATGGTATTTCAAAATGTGAAGAATCAAAGCCATCAAAATAGAGTGTGTTTTCTTCACCTTCTACCCATGTTGCATAGAGTGTGTGGTCTTCGCCAGGTACTCGTCCATCTGCAAGGTAGTCAAGACCTTCAGGGTCTGTTGTCCAGCCTGCAAAGATGTAACCTATTTTAACTGGTGTTGGCAAAACACCATAGTAGTTGCCTGTAACTTTTGTAACAGGTTTAACTGCATGCATTGCACCATATGTTTCAAAGGAAACTGTAACCTTTGCATCATCATCAGGCTCAGCTGTTTCAACATATTTGCAGCAATTTATATCTTCAAAGTCAAATACAACTGTTGCATCTTCTGCAGATTCGCCTGCTTTCACCCAGATGTATTCGTTGTGGCCGAAATCCCACCAGCCGAAATCTGTGCTTACAGGATAATATCTTGGAGCTACAGCACCATCACTGCCGTAAAGTCTGATACCTGTGTTTTCAAAAACAATGCTGCCGCCAACCTGTGGGTCAACTGCAACTGCATAACCGCCGTTTGCTGTTACATTAATAAATGCTGCATTACCATAATCAGCATTGCCAAGCTGAATATCTTTATCACTCCAGATACCGCCACCATTGGAAACAATGTTTACATTGCCGCTGTGAATTACTACACCGTAGTCATAACTTTCAGCATTGCCAAAAGTATAAACTGCAGTTGAAGAACTGCCTTCTGAATTGATATCGATAATACCGCCAATCATACTGAGGTTTCTTGCAGCAACCGCATAAGCCTGTTCAACATCTGTTGTCACGCTGAGCGATGGTTCTGTATGGTCACCTTCAAGGCCAGGCACATGTTCTATATAAATTTCATCAGCTGCATAAACCGGTGCCATGAAACCAAGATTTTCGTGGTACATTGGCATACCGCCGGAAACGGAGATTATACCGTTTACAAGAGAGATATGTTCTGTACTGATACCAACTGTATCATCAGCTTCACCTGAAATGATGAATTTACCGCCGATTGCAGCATTAACGCCCTTGCCTGCTGTGATTGTTTTTGCATTAACTGTTGAATAAAAAGTGGAAGTAATACCACCATTAACAGTAATGTTTTCTGCTGTTACTGTAGCATATTCAACATGGAATTCTTCGTACCAGTCTTCCTCTGCTGCGTTGTTGATGATAAGGTCACCATCAATTGCAATTTCTGTACACCATACAGATGAATGGCCTTCGCCAACAACAACATCTGCACCGTGGTATTCTGTTACAGATTCGCTGTCAGCCTGTGTTGCACGGCCGATGTCGTTAACAGTAATTGCCATATGGTCTTCAAACTGACCTTCAACAGTCAGGCTGCCGCCTGCATGAATTGCTATTCCGCGGTCTGCAGCACCTGCAAAGTTAATTGTAAGGTCACCGCCGCCTGCTGCAAACGCAAGGTTGCCTGCTGTTTTGATTACAGGAGAACCTGTATCGCAGTAAAGCAGGTTGTTACCTTCAAGGAAAACAACTACAGTACCGTGTTCTTCGGTAAATTCTCTGCTGAAGTAGCCATCGTAGTTATCAAAAACAACGTGTGTAACTCGGTCTTCAACAGGGTTCTGCCACTCTGTTACAACCGCATATTCAGAAACTACTCTGATAGTTTTATACTGGTCGTTAATTTTAAATGTAAGTTCTTTTTCGCCGATAAACCATCTGTCGCCAAGGTAGAATACCTTGTAGTCATATGGCAGACCAGCAATTTCCATAAGAGAATGGTCCGGTGTTACCATTTCTACATTTTCAGGAGAAATAACTTCACCGTTTTCATCAAGGAATTTAACACCGAAAATGTTGTCACTTGACATTCTGAAGCAGTTGCCGGACATATCGCCCATTTCGTTGTAATTCCACCAAGGAATCGGGCTTTCAAAGACTGTGCCGTCAGCATTTACCTGTGGTGCAATGAGAACTTCACCTGTAAATGTGTCTTCATACTGACCAGGGTTGCTGCCAGGGCCATCTATAGCTTCTGAAACATGAACAACGAGTGATTTAAGTTTGCCGTTGATTAAAAAATCAACTCTATGGAAACCTACACGTGCATTTTCGTTTACATTTATATCAATATAACCGTATGCTGTTTCTCTGTCCATTGCAAATGTAACAGGAAGGTCGTAGCTGCCGCCTGCAAAACCAATGTTTTCTACAGGAACAAGTTCGCCATCTTCGTAGAATTCAATACCAAGCATGCTGCCCTGCATTGAACCAAAGAAATCTGTAATCAAACTTCTGTCCGCGTTATCACTTGGGCCTGTTACCGCATACATTTCGCCTGTAAAACCATCGTTGAGGGTAGGCATATCGAATGTAAAGTATACATCCTCGGTAACACCTCCACCGTTTGCTTTTTCAGAAACATGAACAATCAATGGCTGAAGCTGGTTGCCAATTTCAAACATTGCCACATGGTAACCAGGTGTTGCATTTTCATATACATAAACGTCAATACCGCCATAACTTGCGTCTGCATTGCGTTTAAAGCCGAGGTCATTGCTTGCATAATGAATGCCAATGCTGTCAAACGGGAACTGTGTTGTTTCATCAGTCCAGAATTCCACACCAAACATGCTGCCCTGCTGTGACCATGCAACATCATTTTCAAGCACTGTAGTGCTTGGTTCGCTGCTTGGACCTACAACAAATTTTATAAGTCCATCAAATTCGTCTGTGTAGTTTGCACGTGCTTCTTCTTCTGTAGCATATACATGTTCAGGCAAGCTGGAACCCTGATCGCCTGTAACATTGAAGTAGAACCAGTATTCACCTTCGTCATTTGTAATTTTTACAAGTTTCTGGCCGTTGGTGAGACCTTCTCCAAAACCTACAAAGACAGCAGAACCTTCATGGCCATACTCCAGCATAATACCGTCTGTACCGCTCCGGTCTGTGTCGCCTGTTTCGAAAGCTGTAGGGATAAGTATTGTATCACCTTTTGTCATTGTGATGTAAAAACCTGTATCACCTGCTACATCAACTGCAGCATCCATGCCCTGTTCAAAGTCATACTCTACTTCGCCTGAACCTACAAGATGCCATCTCATGCCGATAACACCGTCGGTTGTTTCACCTTCGCCTTCTTCTACCACCTGTACAGCTACTTCAGGATACATCACTGTTCCGTCATCAAATGTAACTGTAAAGTACAGTATTTTTGCACCAAGTTTTGCACTTTCAGTAACTCTGAAATCTATGTGACCGCAACCACACCGATTAGCAATTTCAAAACCTGCTGCTGTAAGGCCTTCCTGTGAAACTGTTACTTTCTCAACAGCAAGCTGTTCGCCGTTATCGAAAAATCTTACTGCGAAAACATCGCCAACCTTAACATTTGCTGTAGCACCAACTGATGGTACTTCGCACATATTACCGCTGCCCATATAAATCTGGTGGGAAAGCTGATGGGTTGTCGGTGCAGGTGTCTGTTCCGGTTCTTCAACTGAAACAAAAACATCAAAGCCATGTGAAGATTCAATTTCGCCGGTTGTGTCATCTACCAGTGCTGTAGCATAGTAAATGTAGCCATTCTGCTGTACATTTTCGTACTCCATAAGCTTCTGCCCGTCAAATATGAGTTCATACAGTGTACCACTGTCATCTGACGGTATTGCCTGCACAGCGCCGTTCTGTACTGCATCAGGTACGATAATTTCTGTTGAATGATCATATGAACCAACAAGAAATTCATAATGATAACCTGCCGGTGCTTCAGACAATGTCACACCAATTTGTGAAGTGCCTTTATCAGGTACTGTAAACAAGTTATCCTGAGTGAATTGCCAGTCATAAGTATAATTGAAACTCACCTGATCACTTACAGTTTCCACACCGTCAGTTGCATAAGCAACAGGAGCAAAGCTGGAAAGTGCAATAGCACAGGAAAGGAAAATGCTCATAACTTTGGCAAATTTTTTGCCGAACATTTTCTTAAAATTTCCTTTCATTTGTTTTTCTTCCTTTCTTTAGAATTTATAAAATATTGCATAGCTTACGCTACACGTATTAATAATAATTATACTACAAATACTTTACAAAAACAACAAACTATGGTGTTTTATTCTTTATAAAATAATTATACCGATGATAAGTTTATACTATACTTCACAAACAAAAAGCAGACTGATAAGACAAAAAGCAATAAAACAAAATATCCGGCAGACTGTTTTTCAATAGTCTGTCGGATACATTTTGTCTGTTTTTATTATACGTTTTACTATTCTTTTGGTGTTTGCGGTTCCTGTTCTTTTTTGCTGATTTTTTTAACACCGTTTGCTGCTGTGACATAAAGATGCCCCACGCCGAACAGCACTGCAGCAAAAATAAGCAGCCAGTGTTCCAGCATAAGACCACACAATGCGAAAATTACAGGCGGAACAATACTGAGAACTGTTGCTTTTGGTGCGCTCTGTTTTTTGAAATAGCTTATCCACACAACAATATACAATGCAACAAGAATACCGTTGCCGAAAATATAGATTATAAAGTTTTCCGCTGACGGAAAACCAAACTCTTTCTGCCCGAGAGGATAAACCATAAACAGTATACACAGAATTCTGCCGACAAATTCCACAATCTTCATTGCTTTGTTTGTACACAGGTTTTTACTGCCTCTGAATTTCACAGCATAAAATATATTTGGTATAAGCATTACCGCCACAATAGCAATGTTAAGATAATTTATAATATTCATAGTCTACTCCTGTACATCAAATGTTTTTCTGAGTTTACGGTGATACATCGCAGGCCCGCGGGAGGTTTTTGGCACAACCTGCAGAATATCGCTTTCGATGAATTTTTCCATTCTCAGTGCCACAAAAGCATCACCTATGCCAAGCTGATGCTTGCCCAGAACACTACCGATAACCGCCGCCTGAATAAATTCATCTTCCACAAGGTCAATTTCTTCCCATATATAGCGGTCATAAATATCTTCCGACACGCTGCGTACACGGCCGTTTACCACAGCACGAAGGGTTGAATTTTCTCTAACAAGATTCCACCATTGCTGTGCATATCCCCAGCATTCCTTTGTTTTGTCCTGTGTGTATTCCAGACATCTGTGCCATTTTGCAGGTTCCATTTCTCCCCAGCCGAAATATTCGGTTATGGTGTTTTCCTGTTCATCGTACATATACTTTGGCAGTTTTATCGTATACACTCTGCCGCTGTAGTCCTTTATTTTACGCAGTTCTGCCATAAACCACAGCATTCCGCAGCGTTCCGACGGATTGTCGCTGTACCACACGCGGATATCTTCGCCATTTTGGGCACGCTTCATAACCTGTGACAAATCTTCCTTAGCTTTGTCAAACTGCATTTTTGCACCTTTCTGGGTATCATCGTCGTAAATACTGTACAGGGCATTCAGCACGTCAAGACGCTTGTCCCCCACACCTGTTTCGCTTATATCTCCCATGTCCCATGCTAAATCGAAACAGAAAACATCATCGGGGCTTCCGCCGATGGCAACAGCCTTTTCCCACTCTTTGCAGTAGTTTTCTTCTGTCTGTTTCTGTGCAGCTTCAATTTCTTCAGATGACGGATTGCTGCCATCCTTGTGTGTGATAATTACGCCGATAACCGCACCTTTGCCATCTGCATGCTGTGCACTTTTAAGCGCGCCTGCACCGCTTTCGCTGAAAATAATTTCTATCATAAACTGCCCTCCATAAAATAATTAACTGCAGTATATCTTTTGAGTATATAATATCACATAAAATTGAAAAAGCAGAGAAAAATCTCTGCTTTTTTCATTAAATATTATTCTTTTGTCTGATTTTCTTTTTCTGCAAGTTCTTTTGCTGCTTTTTCTGCAGCTTCTTTTTCAGCCTTTTCTTTTTCAATAATCTTGTTGTCACGGTAATAAAGTGTTGCAACATAATCCATATATCTGCAGGTTTCATCATCAAACTGTTCAGGCTGCAAACGCCATTTCCAGTTGTTAACCGCTGTACCCGGTGTGTTGATTCGTGCTTCATCGCCAAGTTCAAGATAATCCTGAACCGGTACAATTACAAGGTTTGCAGGAGATGACAATGTGTGACGGATAAAACGGTTTTTCTCCCATTCCTCTGTATAGAACATCATATACTGGCCTGAATAGTTCTTTTCTTCCCATGTAAGAGAATCATACCAGCCTTTTGATGTCTGGTTGTCATGTGTGCCTGCATACACAACACAGTTTTTAATATGGTTGTGCAGCAGATATTCGCTTTCCACACCTTTGCTGAATGCAAACTGCATAATCTTCATACCCGGATAGCCTGTTTCGTCAAGAAGTTTACGCACACCAGGTGTGATTGTACCAAGGTCTTCTGCAATGATTTTCACATTGCCAAGTTCTTTTTTGATTGCATTGAAAAGGTCGATGCCCGGGCCTTTTTTCCATTTTCCGTTTTCTGCTGTTGTATCTTTTGCAGGAATGGAATAGAACTTTTCAAAACCACGGAAATGGTCGATGCGTACAACATCGTACATTTCAAAGATAGCTTTCATACGGCTTACCCACCAGTGGAAGTTTTCTTCTTTATGTACCTTCCACAGATAAAGCGGGTTGCCCCACAGCTGACCTGTTTTAGAAAACGCATCTGGCGGACAGCCTGCAACTTCTTTTGGTGAGCCGTCCTTTTTAAGGTCAAACAGATGTTTGTTGCTCCACACATCAGAGCTGTCGAGGGACAGATAAATCGGGATATCACCAATCAGTTCAATGCCGTTTTTATTTGCATAGGCTTTAAGTGCTGCCCACTGTTTGAAAAACAGGAACTGCATATATTTATGATACGCAATATCTGTTGCAAGGCGCACCTTTGCTGCTTCCATTGCCTCTTCTTCACGGAGTTTTTCGCCTTTTTCCCAATTGAGCCAGGATGTACCTTTTTCGTCACGGAGAGCCATATACAAACAATGGTCTTCCAGCCAGTAGCTGTTGTGTTTTTCAAACTTTTTGTATTCTGCACTTTCGGCATATGTTTTGTCGTTTTCAAAAGCTTTGCGCAGCATTACAAAACGATTTTTTGCAATCGCATCATAATCCACATAGCTTGGATTTTCACCCCAGTTGCAGCTTTCCACCTCTTCACGGGAGAGCAGACCGTCTTCGATAAGCATTTCAAGGTCAATAAAATATGGGTTGCCTGCAAAGGTTGAGTATGGCTGATAAGGGCTGTCGCCGTAGCCTGTCGGTCCGTGTGGCAGCACCTGCCAGTAGCTCTGTTTGCCTGCTTTAAGTTTGTCAATAAAATTGTAGGCTTCCCTGCCGAATGTGCCGATACCGTATTTTGACGGAAGGCTGAATATTGGCAGCAGAACGCCTGCCTGTCTTTTTTCAAAAACCATAGTAGTCCTCTTTTAATCTATATTAGCGGAATTTTCCGCCTGTTCACTGTTATTTTGCGTGTTTATTGCCACACTGTTTTCCACTACAAGCCTTGCGCCGTACTGACTTTGCCCGCTGTCATCCATTTTTACAGAAAGCAGTCTTTGCGGCAATGTGTTTGTTGCAAGCTGCACAGTTTTGCCGCTGAGCAGCTCTTTTGCTGCATCGGCATCCACTGTAACACCCATATCCTTAAACTGCAAAGGTTCTTTCCATATAACAAATTTACAGTTATGTGGCTGTGGCCAGTTGACACAACCGAAGCCTTTGGTGTTTTCCAGCACTTCGCCGCCGCAGCGGGGGCATTTGCCTAAAATCTGGTCCTGATATGGCAAAGGACTGTCAAATTTGTTTTTGCCGATAGCAAAGGAATAACGCTGGCTGATAATTTTATTTACAGTTTCCAGAACATCGTTGTACAAATCCTGCGGTGTGGCTTCGTTTTCCTTGATTTTTTCCTGTATAGCCCACCATTTTGCCGTCATATCAGGTTTTTTGATTTCGTCAGGCAGACAGTTGTACAGTTCCCTGCCCTTTTGTGTGGAAATCAGGTTTTTCCCTTTTTTTGCAATGTAACCGCGGGTTATAAGGTTTGTGATTATTGCGGTGCGGGTACTTTCGGTGCCGATTGAGCCTTTGTCCTTGTCGCTGTCCTTATCTTTGCGCAGCAGCAGTTCGCGGATTTCGGGGTCTTTTACATATTTTGCTACCGAAGTCATATCCTTGTTAAGTGTAATTTCTGTATATCGTTTTGGCGGTTTGGTTTCAATCTCCTTGATTTCACCGTCAATGACATTTACAGTATAATCCCCTGCAGGGACATTATCAAGCGGTGACGGCTCGGTATTTTTTTCCTTAAAATACTTTCGCCAGCCCTGACTGTCACACAACAGGCTTTGTGCTTTAATAGAGTTATTGTTTTTAAGCTGTGCAGTAAGCGTGGTCTTGCTGTCCACCGCCTCTGGCAGAAACTGTGCAAGATAGTACATACAGATTGCCAGATAAACATTTTTCTGCACCTCTGTCAGCTTGTTCAAGTCCACTTTTGTTCCTGTAGGGATAATTGCGTGGTGAGGTTCCTTAACTTTGCGGAAACAACCTGATTTTATGCCTAAATCAAGGTCTGGCAGGTTAATTCCTGTTATGCCAAGCACGGCACTGACCACCCTTGGTGCATCCGCATAATGTTCTTCATTGAGATAGCGGCTGCTGGAACGGTTGTAGGTAATTGCCTTGTATATCTCACGCAGGTCCTGTGCCGCTTTGCTGGTCTGCTCAAGGGAATAACCGAACTTGTTGCCACAGTAGGTCTGCAGTTCCACCTGGTTGAAAGGCAGCGGCGGTTTTTCCTTTGCTTTGGATTTTTCAATTTTTACATCCACAGGGTTTCTTTTTAAATATGCAAGGGTTTTCTCCAGCATTGACTTGTCCAGAACCTTGCCGTTTTCGTCCAGAACCGGGCTTTCAGGGTTTGGATAGAACTTTGCCTTAACCCCCTGCAAATCGCCGTCAAAATCCACGGAAAGTTCGTAATAGCTCATTTTTGTGTGGTTTTCGATAAGCATGTCCCTTGCCACAACAAGCCCTAATGTTGGTGTCTGAACACGACCCACATTCATAAGGTCTCTTGTGCGGTTGGAAAGGGTGAAAAAGCGTGAATAGTTTATACCCACAATAAAATCCGCAACACTGCGTGCACGGGCAGAATATCCGTTTGGCAGATGTTTTTCATTGCTTTCCATTTTACCAATCTGCTTGCGGATATATTCGGGGTTATTGTCGTTTGTGGAAAGGCGCATAACCTTGCCGTTATATTTAAAATATTCCAGAATTTCATCTATAAGCAGCTGTCCCTCATCATCAGGGTCTCCCGCGTGGATGACTTCATCCGCCTGTTTTAACAGGTTTCCGATAACATTTACGCGACCAATTTTGTCAGCACTTGGAACAATGTCCCAGTTTTCAAAAAAAATAGGCAGGGCTTCCTTTGTCCACTTTTTATACTTTATATCGTACTCTTCCGGCTGCTTGAGCTTGAACAGATGACCGAATGCAGAAATAACGGTATATTCGCCGCACAGTATGCTGCCGTCACGGTTAAAGACAGGTTTGTCACATATTGCCGCTGCTATGGCTTTGCCAAGCTCCGGTTTTTCTGCAATGATAAGCTTCACTGTATATTCCCTTTCCGATAGAATTAATAAATACAGTATACCACAAACATATGTAATTTTAAATTTAATTATGTTGAATGTTTTTTGTATTTATCTTCAAAAAGCCGTATGCATTTTTATTATAATTAACATAGCTTTTACCCTTTAAATGTGCTACAATTGCTTTGTATGAAATTTATTATAATTAAACACAGGAGATTATAAATATGATAAGATTTGAATGTGACTATGCCGAAGGTGCACATCCTCGCATAATTGAAAGAATTGTTGAAACAAATATGGAACAGCAGCCGGGTTACGGCCTTGACCCACACTGTGAAAGGGCAAGAGAACTTATCAGAAAAGAATGTGGCAAAGATGTTAATGTGCATTTTATTGTTGGTGGCACACAGACAAACCTTATTGTTCTTGCAAGCATCCTCAGACCACATCAGGGTGTACTTTGTGCAAACACAGGCCACATTGAAAGCCACGAAAGCGGTGCAATTGAAGCAACAGGCCACAAGGTTATGACTCTGCCAAGCCCTGACGGCAAAATTACTGCGGAACAGATTGCAAAAGCCTGCGACTGGCACTATGCACAGGGCAACCGTGAACACATCACACAGCCAGGTGCAGTATACATCAGCCACCCAACCGAAAACGGCACAACATATACAAAAGATGAACTTGCAGCAATCAGCGCAACCTGCCGCAAATACAATCTGCCATTGTTCCTTGACGGTGCACGCCTTGGCTATGGCATGGCTGCATATGACAGCACAATCACAATGAAAGACCTTGCAGAATACTGCGATATCTTCTACATCGGTGGTACAAAGGTTGGTGCAATGTTCGGCGAAGCTGTTGTGTTTACAAACGGCGGCGGTGACTTTGAATTCCGTTATCACATCAAACAGCGTGGCGCAATGCTTGCCAAAGGCAGATTCCTTGGCATTCAGTTTGAAACACTGTTTGAAGACGGTTTGTACTACGAAATTTCCAAAGGTGCAATTGATAAGGCAATGCAGATAAGAGATGCATTTGCTGCAAAAGGCATCAAGTTCCTGTTTGATTCACCAACAAACCAGCAGTTCCCTATTCTGCCAAACGATATGCTTGAAAAACTCAACGAAAAATATGCTTCAAGCTATTGGGAAGACGGCAAGGAAGAAGGCTACACAGTTGTGCGTTTCTGCACAAGCTGGGCAACAACACAGGAAAATGTTGATGAACTCTGCAGAGATATTGCCGCTCTCTAATAAAATTTGAATGTAAAAGTAAATGCAGTATCCCGTGGGATACTGCATTTTTTATAGTTGATAATTATTCAAAACATCAGAAAATCTGTAAGGCAAATTGGAATTTATCTAACTGTATTTATAATATCATAATCCAATCCGTCACACAACAACAGGCACAGCAGTTTAACTGCCGTGCCTGTTGGTTTTATATTGTTATTCAATATTCTGTTTCAATTATTCTTCGTCTTTTTCAGCACTTGTTCTGCCGCAGCATTTTTTGTATTTTTTGCCGCTGCCACAAGGACATGGGTCATTTCGGCCAACTTTGTCAGCTGCACGTCTTATTGGCTGTTTTTTAACGGAATTGTCACCGCCGCCGCTTGTGCCTGTAACTTTAGCCACAGCTTCGCGTTTTACAGGTTTTGCAAGGTTTGCCATAATGAGAAGTTTTGTTGTTTCTTCCTGAATGTTTGCAATCATTTCATCAAACATATTGAAACCTTCAACACGGTATTCGCTTACAGGGTCATGCTGACCATAGCTTCTGAGACCGATACCTTTTTTGAGTTCATCCATAGCATCGATATGTTCCATCCACTTGGAGTCAACTGTTTTAAGCAGAACTACACGTTCAAGTTCACGCATATTTTCGCTGCCGATCTGTTCTTCCTTAAATTTGAGAACAGCAAGGGCTTTGCGTGTGATGTAATCGTATACATCGTCACTTTTAAGTGTTTTAAGCTGTTCGTCTGTATAACGCAGTTCGTCATCTCTGAGCAGCCAGCCAAGATATGTGTTGCGCAGGGACGCAAGATTCCACAGTTCAGCCTGATTACCGGAACAGAATGTATCCACATTAAGTCTGATGGAATTTGTAACCATATCGTGCAGACTTTCAGAAATATCCTGACCTTCCAGAACACTCTGACGCTGGCCATAGATAATTTCACGCTGTTTGTTCATAACATCGTCGTAGTTAAGAACATTTTTACGGATATCAAAGTTTCGGCCTTCAATTTTCTTCTGAGCGTTTTCGATGGAACCTGTGATAATTTTGTTTTCAATAGGCATTGAATCGTCATAGCCCAGTTTTTCCATTACCGCACTTGTTCTGTCGCCGCCGAAAAGACGCATAAGGTCGTCTTCCATACTTACATAGAAGCGTGTTGCACCAGGGTCGCCCTGACGGCCTGCACGGCCTCGCAGCTGGTTGTCGATACGGCGGGATTCGTGACGTTCTGTACCAAGAATAAGCAGACCGCCGGAATCTCTTACTGCCTGTGCTTCAGGTGCAAGCTGTGCTTTGTATTTTGCAACAAGGTCAGCATAAACCTGTCTTGCTGCAAGAATTTCTTCGTCTGTTGTATCAAAGAAACTGTTTGCATTTTCAATCATTTCCTCGGTGTAACCCTGTTTACGCATATCGTTTTTAGCCATAAACTCTGCGTTACCGCCAAGGATAATGTCGGTACCACGGCCTGCCATGTTAGTTGCAATTGTAACAGCACCTTTTTTACCTGCCTGTGCAACAATTTCAGCTTCTTTGTCGTGATGTTTAGCGTTGAGAACTTCGTGTTTTATGCCTCTGTTTTTAAGCAGACGGCTGAGTTCTTCAGATTTTTCAATGGAAATTGTACCAACCAGAACAGGCTGACCTTTTGCATGTGCCTGTGCAACATCATCTGCAACTGCATTGAATTTTGCTTTTTCTGTTTTGTAAACCACGTCGTTCATATCGATACGTGCAATTGGTTTGTTGGTTGGAATTTCCAGTACAGAAAGACCGTAAATTTCCAAAAATTCATTTGCTTCGCTTAAAGCAGTACCTGTCATACCTGCAAGTTTTTTGTACATTCTGAAATAGTTCTGGAATGTGATGGTAGCAAGTGTTTTGCTTTCGCGTTCAACCTTTACGCCTTCTTTGGATTCGATAGCCTGGTGGAGACCGTCAGAATAACGGCGACCTTCCATAAGACGGCCTGTAAATTCGTCAACGATAACAACCTGACCGTTTTTAACAATGTAGTCAACTTCACGCTTCATAATACCCTGAGCCTTGATAGCCTGGTTAACATGGTGCTGAAGTGTAAGGTGTTCCTGCTCGGCGTAGTTTTCTATATTGAAATATCTTTCTGCCTTTTTGATGCCGTTCTGTGTAAGTGTAGCTGTTTTTGCCTTTTCGTCGATGATTACATCTTCTTTTACAGTGTCCATTTCTTCTTTGGAGTTGTGTTCTGCAACTTTGAAATAGGAAAGGCTGCGTGCAAAGCTTGCTGCCACTTTGTACATATCGGTGGATTTGTCACCCTGACCGGAAATAATAAGCGGTGTTCTTGCTTCGTCAATGAGGATGGAGTCAACTTCGTCGACAATTGCAAAGTTGAAGCCGCGCTGTACCATATGTTCTTTGTACAGAACCATGTTGTCACGCAGATAGTCAAAACCAAACTCGTTGTTTGTACCATATGTGATATCGCAGTTATATGCGGCACGTTTTTCTTCGTTTTTCATGCCGTGTACACACAAGCCTACACTGAGGCCAAGGAATGTGTAAAGTTTGCCCATCCACTGGCTGTCGCGGCGTGCAAGATAGTCGTTGACAGTGATAACATGTACACCTTTGCCTGTAAGTGCGTTAAGATAAACAGGAAGTGTAGCAACCAGAGTTTTACCTTCACCTGTTTTCATTTCTGCAATATTTGAACGGTGCAGTGCAATACCACCGATAATCTGCACAGGGTAATGTGTCATGCCAAGCACACGTGTTGCTGCTTCGCGGCATACTGCAAATGCATCGGGCAGAATATCATCGAGAGTTTCTCCCTTTGCAAGTCTTTCTTTAAGCACATTTGTCTGATTTTTAAGTTCTGCATCAGACAATGCTTTATATTTATCAGCCAAGGCAAGAACCGCATCTTTTATCGGTTCGATTTTTTTAAGTTCTTTTGACTGATAACTGCCAAAGATTTTTTCAAATAAAGCCATTATATCTCCCTTATTCTTCGCGGCTGTTTTGCCGTGTAATGTATTTGACTTAGTTATTTTTCATACACACAAGTATATGTATCCAATATTATATTCTAATATATATTGCCCCTCATGTCAAACATATACGACCAAAAAACACCAAATTCTCACAACAATACGCAACAAAAAACAGCTGTGGTCTGCAATGCAACCACAGCTGTTCAAAGCTATATTTCTTCTTTTTCTTTTCTGATGTAATAACGGAACAGATCGTATACAAAAAACAGTACCGAAGCTATAGCAGGCGGCATAAAAATAAATTTCGCCACATCCATTTCATCGACAGAAAAATAGTCGGTAAATTCCGGTCTGTAATTTATGATAATTTTATCTATATCAATAACTTCATTGAAAGCACCCGACATATCCAGCCTTATCCTTCTTATCTCTTCCATAGGCAGGATAAATTCAAAGGTGTAGTTTCCGCTGTCCTTTGCGATAATCATATTTTTACCGGAATATATCGGTTCCTTTGTTGTTGTATAATACAGGCTTCTGGCACCGCTTGTTTCACCATGCAGAATATATTTTACCGTATGCATTACATATCTGTCGCCGTCAATCATTTCAAAATACGGGTCATTGGTAACAGAAACAAAGGTTTTTTCTCCGGTCTGTTTCATATTTACTATTTCAAAGTTTGAAAAATCTATCTCCTCTTCCTGAGGCATTGTTATTCTGTCATAAGCAAAATGAACAACACCTTCAAGCAGAAAAGCCGCAACAAACAGAATATACAAAAGAAGTGTAATTTTCTTTTTCATGCTATTTCACCTCTCCTATAAACTCAAATTTGCTACCGTTTATTTTATACAGTGCACTTTTGCCGTCTTTACAGCTTTCAAGTGCATCACTGAACATGTGACCAAAACCGCTTTCAAGATAACTGTCACTTCGTTCCACAAATATATAACCGCAGTTATTTTCCTGCAAATAATCCAGCAGTTCATCCTGCGTTACTTTAATGTAATACAGAGAATCTCCCGGGGTTTGTGCATCAGCGTGGCAGATTGTGCCGCCGCCATAGCTGTATGCCAACTGCAAAGGTAACATCTGGTTGGAATAACGGAACCATCGGTTGCCGTCATCACCCTGACCTATAAAGAATATCTTCTGCTGTGCATCAGGAATATATTCCATAATACATTCAACTTTGGCAACCTGCTCGCGTCTGTCTTTGAGAAAGTTTTCATCAAAGTCAACAAATGTATGTCCTACAAGCAGAATATTTGACAAACGCAGTACCATCAGCAATGTTACAGCCAGCACTGACGCCCTTGCCAACCCATAAATTTTCTGTGTTTTCTGTGCCGCTGACTGTGCAACCAGCATAACTGCCGCCAGAAACCAGCCTATATAATATGGATACACATATCTTTCGTAACTTGCAAGAGAAGCTGCTTCCGCATCCTTAAACACAAATACAAAGCAGAAACCTATAAAAATGTAATAAACTGCAAAACCTGCTGTGGACAGCACCGCATACAGCACACTTCTGATTTTCTGCCTTTTATCTGCCGCTGTAAGAAATGCAACTGCAGTAAGACACAGAATTACTATTGTCACACGCAGACCGCTGCCCAGAACAGTAAGTCTTATATTGAAATAGTTGCTGAGCATCTGTCCCATTACCTGAACAAATTTTTCAGTTGTGCCTATACCCAGAAGCTGTTTTATACCTTCGATAAGCATACCGAACATGCTCATCTGTTCACTGCCGCCCACATTGCCCGTTGCATCAACATTGAGCACCGCACCAAGATAAACAGTCCAGGCAATAAATGTAATAACAGGTGTGATGAATACAATTATGCAGTTTATAATTTTACCTGCAAAGCCTTTGACAGCCCCAAAACTGCACTCTTTTTCTGCAATGATTATGTCAGCACAGATAATAACCGCTGCTACCATTGCAAGCGGAAAAGCTGTATCTTTTACAAATGTAAGTGTAGCAAGCGCAATACATACTGCCCCCACACCATGTTTTTCACCTCTGAGGCCAAAATAAAGGCACATTACCGCCCCGAAAATCATACCCATAGGAACATCTGCCATAACAGACATATATATGCTTGATGGCGGTGTTATTGTGTTGTAGAGTGAAAATGCAAAAGGAGTGAGAAAAGCAATTACTATAAAAGGAACCGCTTTATGCCAGTTTTTATTTTCAAAACATGATGCGACTGCTGCTGCAACGCTGAACAACAGTACATCCATGCCTGCGCAGGCACGCCATTCCTGATAATGACCAAAAAATTCGTACAGATAGCTGTTCATTACCAGTCCGGGCTTCTGTGTGGCAGCCCATTCCCAGCCGATTTCTGCTGTAGTATACATCTCTCCTGATACTTTTATCAGTTTAACTGATGTTCCCCAGAAACTGAACTCATCCCATACGATATACATAGGCTGTTTTATGCTGAAAAGAACTATTACAAATACACTTGCAGCAACAAAAAACACAAAACCCGGTGTAACAACTTTTGAAAGAGCTTTCCAGTTGTTCTTATAGCCCAGTGCCATATATATTACTGCTGCAAGGGCAAGAAGAAAATAAAGATAACCGCCAAGTTTTACAAAGCCTAAGCAGCCGAACAATGATAAAAACATCATTGCAAAGCAGGATGAAACAAAAGGTGTAAGCCCCGAATTCATATTATATTTCAACGATATAAACACAGCTATTCCTGTAACTGCAGCAAAGCTGAATAAGGTAAATAACAAATCCACTTTTATCTCCTGTTGATTATTTAATCAATCTTATTTTTGCACATAATTATTAATTATATAATATCATACTGAAAATGAAAAGTCTACAAAATAAAAACGGCACCATACTTTGTGTATAATGCCGTTTGATGTTCTGTTATATGATTATTCTGCTGTTGAATCTGTACCTGTCTGTTCTGTACTGCTGTCAACAGCCTGACATTCATTGTTGGAATGGTCTGTCGCTTTACATGTAGGACAGTGTGGTGTTGCAGATGTATGTCCTGCACCGCCACATACTGAACAAGGTCTAGTATATGCATTGCATACTGTGCAGCTTTCGCCTTCTGCCAATGCGTCATGTGCACATTTTGGTGCCTGACATTCATTGTTAGTGTGGTCTGTTGCCTTACATGTAGGACAATGTGGTGTTGCAGATGTATGACCTACGCCATTACATACAGCACACGGTCTTGTGTATGCATTACATACTGTGCAGCTTGCGCCTTCTGCCAATGTGTCATGTGCACATTTTGGTGCTTCAGTTTCAGCAGGTGCAGATGATGTTGAATCAGAACTGCTCTGTGAATCAGAACTTGAGCTTGATGAGCTGGAAGAACTTGAACTTGAAGAGCTTGATGATGAAGAGCTTGATGAACTTGAAGAACTTGAACTGGAGCTTGAGCTGGAGCTGGAAGAACTTGATGATGTTGCATCTTCAACAGTAAGTTCATAAGTTGCTTTAAGCTTGCCTTCATTTACAGAAGCTGTAATTGTAACTTTACCTGCTTTAAGCGGTTTTACAATGCCTGTTACTGAATCTACTGATGCAATTGCTGAGTCACTGGATGACCATACAACATTGCCTATAGTTGCATTTTCAGGGTCTGCCACAACTTTAAGCTGAACTGCTGCTCCGCCTGCTTTAAGTGTTTTTACATCTTCAGGTGCAGAAATTTTAATCTGTTTAAGCGGTGAAGAAACCGTTACAGTACATGTAGCCTGAAGTTTTCCGCCAAGTGCGGAAGCTGTGATTTTAGCTGTACCGGAACCTACTGCTGTTACTTTGCCGCCATCTACAGTAGCAACATCTTTATTGGAAGTTGACCATGAAATTGTTTTATCTCCTGTAAATGCTTCTGTAATTGATGCAGAAAGGTTTGTTGTTTTGCCGTTTTCAAGTGTTACAGATTTTTTGGAAATATCTATTTCTGCTCTGCCGAATTTAGCTGTTACAACAACTTCTGTAATTTCTTCTGAAAGCTGTGGAGCTGTAAATGTTATCTGTGTTGCTTTTGTATCAGAAATACCGTTATATGAGCATTCCCAGCCAAGGAACACACCGCCATTGTCTGTTTTTGGAATAGCTGTTACAGCATCGGATGCTCTTGTGTATTTTACAGACTGTTCCACTTCACCGTCAACTGAACCAAGTTCGTAGTTGTTGGACACAAATTTTACAGTAAGTCTGCCTCTGATAGCAATAGGGTCTTCACCTATTGTAGGCATCTCTTTTTCGTTACGTTTTGGGCAATATGTAAGTTTTGGACGTCTGTCTTCAGTTTCGTAAGCGTGTGTTCTTATATAGTTAAACAGCGCATCAAAACCTTTTTTGCTCAGATGAATGCCATCTTCAATGGTGTAATCTTTTTTTGCAAAACCTGTTGCATCGTCTTTAAGTACTTCAGAGCTGTCAAGGAATTTCCATCCTTCTTCATCGCACATTTCTGCAAGAGCAACGTTGAATTTGTCAACCTGCTGCATTGTAATGTTAGGATAATCCCTGAGTTTGTCCACAGGTGGAATTGCATTTATAATAATATCGCTGTATGGATAAGCATCATAAATGGATTTAACAGCCTTTTTATATTCTGTAATAAAGCTTTCTGCATCCCAGGTAGCATTATTTGTGCCGTATGTAAGGATAATTCTCTGTGGCTGAATCATTCTAACTGCTGTAACGATATCAACAGCTTCCATGCCTACAAAGTTTACAACCTTTTCAGGAGCCGACACTACATGCTGAATACCCATGGAAACCGCGCCTACTACATTGTTCCAGGTTGTACCTGTTACATCATACATAAGTGAACGCACTGTATTGGAGTCACCGATAAACAGTGTCTTGTCAATATATTCCTGACCGGCGTCTTCTGTTTCTGCCAGAATTGTAGAACTGTACTTGTCCTTATCAATCTGTGCTTCATCCTTGTTGTAGTTATTGTCTGCCTCAGGGTCAATTTCAACCTCATTGAAATTCACATTTGGGTCAGAATTTGGGTTTGAACCCATGCCGGAAATTCCAATCACAGCGCCTGCAACAACAGCAACGCAAAGCAGCACGCTGCATACAAGAATTGCAATGTGTTTTGTGCTGCCTGACAAAGCTTTCGCTATTGTCTTTTTAATTGCTTTTACAATTTTTTCAAAAGGATTGTCCCCGGATTTTTTCGGTCCTTTTGATGTATATGTTTTTTTATTTGTATCACCGGATGATTTTCCTGTGTATACTTTTGTTGGTTTTTCGCCTTGCAATATTTTTCCCTCGCTTTTCTTTGTTTTCAGCTAACAAAATATTTGCATATTACATACAATATCAGTTTATTATTATACTATAATCAAATAAAAAAAGCTATAGCTAAATTGTTAATAATATTTACAGAAAATACCATATATATGTTTTTTATATGAACTTTATATTCTGTACACATTTGCAATAAAAAACCGCAAACCGGTTAAGGTTTGCGGTATATGTTTAACTATTAAACCAATTCAATGATTGCCATCTCTGCTGCGTCGCCGCGACGTGCACCGATTTTGATGATTCTTGTGTAACCACCATTACGGCCTTCGTAGCTTGGTGCGATTTCGTCAAAAACTTTTTTTGCAACAGCTTCTTTTGTTACGTAGCTGTATACCTGTCTTTTTGCGTGCAAAGTATCAACTTTACCGAGTGTAATCATTTTTTCAGCCATCGCACGAACTTCTTTAGCTCTTGTTACTGTAGTTTCAATTTTGCCGTTTTCGAGCAAATATGTTACCATAGCACGCATCATAGCTCTGCGGTGGTCTGTGGATCTGCCTAACTTTCTTGTACCTGGCATTTGAGTCACTCCTTTACTATAATAAACGACTAATAACAATTAGTCTTCGTCTTTTGGAAACTTGTAGCCCAGAGAAGCAAGCTTCTGCATAACTTCTTCAAAGCTCTTTCTACCGAGGTTTCTGACTTTCATCATTTCAGCTTCGGTTTTGTTTACAAGGTCGGAAACTGTATGAATACCTGCTCTCTTGAGGCAGTTGAAAGAACGAACAGACAGATCGAGATCTTCGATTGTCATTTCCAGTTTGCTTTCGCTGGATGTTTCGTCTTTTTCTACCAGTTTAGGCAGTGCTACATCATCGGACAAGCCCACAAACAGGTTGAGGTGTTCTGTGAGAATTCTTGCACCAATGCTCATAGCTTCATTAGCATTGATAACACCATTTGTCCAAACTTCAATTGTAAGTTTGTCGTAGTCTGTTATCTGACCAACACGTGTATTTTCTACTGAATAATTCACCTTGAGAACAGGTGTATAGATGCTGTCTACTGGCAATACGCCCAAAGTTACAAATTCCTGGGATTTTTTGCTTCTGTCAACAGGCACGTAACCACGGCCTCTGTCAAAAGTAAGTTCCATCACAAGCTTTGCACCTTCGCTAAGTGTTGCGATATGCCAATCCGGATTAAGAATCTGGATATCAGCGTCAGTTTCGATAGATCCGGCAGTAACCTCGCAAGGACCTACTGCGTGAATGCGAACAGTTTTAGCTTCGTCGCAGAAAAGTTTTGCTGTGATGCCTTTTACGTTAAGAACGATTTCTGTTACATCTTCTTTTACGCCGTTAATGAATGTAAATTCATGAACAACACCATCAATTTTAATGTTTGTTACAGCAACACCTGGCAAGGATGAAAGAAGAATTCTTCTCAAAGAGTTACCGAGTGTTGTGCCGAAACCTCTTTCCAAAGGTTCAACAACAAACTTTCCGTACTGGCCGTCTTCGGACAAAACGGCTGTTTCTATTCTTGGTTTTTCGATTTCTATCATTTATAAACCCTCCTATGATACAACTAAGGCTGCTTCTTAATTTGCATTCCCGATGCCGGAGTGGGTTATTTTGA
>SVMW01000049.1 GCA_015067215.1 Oscillospiraceae bacterium
ATATCGCCGTTTGCGATAAGATTTTTGATATTTTCAGACATTTTTATGTCTCCTTTTATTTTTGTCCGTAGTAGGCATTTGCGCCGTGTTTGCGGAGATAGTGTTTGTCAAGCAGAGTCTGGTCCATGGAGCCTATGCCCTGTTTCATCATCATTGTGTGCCATGCCATGAATGCAACTTCTTCCATAACAACTGCGTTGTGAACTGCATTGTCAGCATTTTTGCCCCAGCTGAACGGGCCATGACTTGCAACAAGCACGCCAGGTACATCTTTTGCTGCGATACCACGGGTATTGAAAGTTTCAACGATAACTTTGCCTGTGTTAAGTTCGTATTCACCTTCAATTTCTTCCTTTGTCATATCCCTTGTTGCAGGAATGCTGCCATAGAAATAGTCAGCATGGGTTGTGCCGAGAGCCGGACAATCCATCTTCATCTGGGAGAAAATTGTTGCCCAGCGGCTGTGTGTGTGCACAACGCCGCCAACATCAGGAAACTGGCGGTAAATTTCCAGATGTGTTGCAGTGTCGGAGGAAGGCTTGTATTTGCCTTCCACCACTTTACCGCTTTCAAGGTCCACAACAACCATATCATCAGCTGTCATAACATCGTATTCCACGCCGCTTGGCTTGATTGCGATAACACCTTTTTCTCTGTCAATTTCCGACACATTTCCCCAGGTGAATTTTACCAGTTCATACTTTGGCAAAAGCATATTTGCTTTAAAAACACGCTGTTTTAATTCTGTATACATAATATCACCCAGATTTATTATTTAAGTTTCCAAGCAAGGTCTTTGAGGAACAGTTCTTCTTCAAGTTTTTCAACTGTTGTATCTTTTGTGATGTGAACAAATTCGATGTCCATCATTTTTGCCCAGTCACGCATCTGTTCTGCAGTTACGTCGTAGGAAAGAACTGTGTGGTGTGCACCGCCTGCTGTAATCCAGCATTCAACACCTGTTGTAAGGTCAGGCATAGCTTTCCACATAACGCGTGCAACAGGAAGGTTTGGCATTTCCATAATTGGTTTTACACAAACGATGTCCTGAACGATAAGACGGAGTCTGCCGCCCATATCGATAAGGCTTACAACGATAGCGTCGCCTTCTTTGCCTTCAAAAACAAGACGTGCAGGGTCTTTTTCGTTCATACCGATGCCAAGGTGATGTGTTTCAATGCGAGGTTTTGTTGCAGCAAGGCTTGGGCAAACTTCCAGCATATGTGCGCCGAGGGAGTATTCGCTGCCCTGTACAAGGTGGTATGTGTAGTCTTCCATAAATGCGGAAGCACCGTTGCCGTTTTCGCCCATAGCTTTCATAATTGCTGTCATAGCGGAAACTTTCCAGTCGCCTTCACCGCCGTAGCCGTAACCCTGAGCCATAAGATGCTGTGAAGCAAGACCAGGAAGCTGTTCCATGCCATAGAGGTCCTGGAATGTGTTGGAGAATGCCTTGCAGCCTTCGCGGTCCATCATTTTCTTCATAGCAATTTCTTCTCTTGCCTGATAACGGATTGCACCAACATTTTCTGTTGCAATGTCATATGCAGCTGTGTATTCTGCCATCAATGCATCAATTTCAGCTTCTGTAACAGCATTCATTTCTTTTACAAGGTCACCTGTTGCCCAAGTGTTAACCTGCCAGCCAAGCTTGATCTGTGCTTCAACTTTATCGCCTTCTGTAACAGCAACTTCACGCATGTTGTCGCCAAAACGCATAACTTTCATTTCTTTGGAAACTGCAACACCAACTGCTGCTTTCATCCAGTCGCCGAGACGTGCATGAACTTTTTCGTCTTTCCAGTAGCCTGCAACAACTTTTCTTGGCATGCGCAGACGGGATACGATAAATCCGTGTTCACGGTCGCCATGTGCTGCCTGGTTGAGGTTCATGAAGTCCATATCGATTTCTTCGTTAGGGATTTCAAGGTTATACTGTGTTGCAAGATGGCAGTATGGTTTCTGAAGATTTACAAGGCCGTTAATCCACATTTTGGATGGGCTGAATGTATGGCACCATGTGATGATACCTGCACATGTGTCGTCATAGTTAGCTTCTTTGATAACGTCTGCAATCTGTTTGTTTGCCATTGCTGTTACTTTGTATTCAAGTGGATATGGGAGAACTTTGGAAAGTTCTGCTGCCATTTCTGCACTTCTTTCAGCAACTGTTTTAAGCACTTCGTCGCCATAAAGGGACTGGCTGCCTACAACAAACCAAAATTTGTATTTGCTCATAATAGTTTCTCCTTTTTAATGATATATGTCGAAAAGCTTATATTATTTCAATTTAATGTAAACATGGTAGTGTTCCTGGTTAACCTTGCACAGAGGCATAAATCTGTGACCGCACAGTTCAAATTCAAGGTTGCCTTTGTGAACAAGTTTTTCCTTGAGTGTTTCTTCTGTCACATCAAATTCAATGTATTCATGGCAGTCGCAGATAGCTGCAAGAACATATGGACCCCAGCAGATACTTGCTGTTTTTTCGTCGTCAACTGTTTTTGACAGATAGCCTTTTGCACCGAATACAAATTCAACTGTGCCTTCTGTGAGTTTAAATACATAATAGCCGTCACATTCACAAGGTGTAACTGTTTCGCCGTTTACTTTTACTGTTGTGCTTTCAGCCCACAGCGGTTTGCGTACTTTAAGAGTGTCTTTTGAAAGTTTTTCAACTTTAACTGCTACGTTGTATGTGCCGGCTTCAGCTTTTGCACAAATTTCTATTACATCATCTTCAGCTGTGAGTCTGTTAGGTATAAACAGGTTAACCACAACAGCATCATCTGCTTTTGCATAGATGTATTCGCCGTATTTGAAATGGTTTTCAAGGCCTGTGCCGTGGCAACAGCTGTTTTCAAGGTGATCAAAGTGTTTCTGAGCACCTGGGTTTGTTGGCATAAAGTATGTGCTGCCGCCTGTTGGACCTCCGATATCGCCGCAGGCATTGATGTGGTTTGTAACAGCTGTTTCGTAATAGTGCATGTATTTTGCACAAGGTGTGTACTGATAAAGCTGACCTGTAAGTTTCAGCATGTTGTATGTAGCACAGCTTTCAGCTGTTTTGTCGCTGATGAATTTTGCAATTTCTCTTGCAGGTTTGAACATTTCTGTTTCACCAACACCACCGATGGAGTAGATGTGTTCGCTTGTTACAAAGTTCCAGAAATTGTTTGCAATGTCGTATCTTTCTTTTTCCTTTGTAGCATCAAACTGGCGCATTACACCGATAATCTGTGGAATGTGCTGATTTGCGTGGAGGTTGCCCAGAGCATCAATGCCCATTTTCATTGGCAGGTAGAGTTTGTCGTTGTCAAAGTAACGGCTTGCTTCAAGATATCTTTCGTCCTTTGTAAGCATGTAAAGGTCTGCCATTGTTTCGTTGATGCCGCCGAATTCACCAGCAATATACATTGCCCACATTTTGTCGCGCTGCTGTCTTGGAAGTCTGGACAGACGGTTGTAAACCCACAGACCAACTTTTTTGAGAATTTCAAATGCCTGCTGGTTGCCGCCCAGTTCGTAGCAGTCTCTGAGACCTGCAAGAATTTTGTGCAGTGTGTAGTATGGAGCCCAGATTGTCGGATATGTTGTATATTCTTCAAGAAGATCAAACTGTGTTTCATCATAAGCGGAGATGAAACCAGGTTTGAATTTTTCAGGCTGCTGTGCCATTGTGTCCTGAACTTCGCCAAGGCTTGCAATCATATAATCAAGTTTTTCCTTGATTTTTGCATTGCCTGTTGCTGCATAGCAAAGTGCAAGGCCTGACAGATAGTGGCCTGTTGTGTGACCGCGGAGGTTGCCTTCAGGCAAATCCCAGCCTGTCATTGGTTTTGCATCTTTTGTGCTGAGACCTGCAGCTGCTCTGAAGTTGTAAAGCATGCTGTCATCATCTGTGTTGAGAAGATTTTCAAGCACTCTGTTCTGCTGGTCATAGAAACCGCTGCCTTCTGTAAGGTTAACGTCTTTGATTGCAAAAAGTTCAACTTTCTTTTCCATGCTGAGTTTTGGACAAAGCTTTTCTTCGTCGTTTGTCACAACGATTGTTGCAACAACTTCAACATTGTCCTTTACCATGCCTTTAAGTATAACTTCGCCTTCATTTGCAACACATTTTTCGCAGATGGAATCCCATTCCACAGGAATAACTGCATCTTCGCCAAGGTTGTTGCGGATAACTGCAATACCCGGAAGATGTGGTACTACGCCCGGTTTTGTGTAGATAGTAACAGGATAAGCACTGATAACTGTTGTAGGATATTCTTTTTCAAGAACGTTTGCAACATAAACCTTTGTTTTTGTAATATCACCCAATGTTGCTGTAAGTGTAAGTTTTACTTCTCTGTTGCCTGCGCCAAAGTGAGGACGGCTCACTTTGCCTTCAGGTGAAAAGAGATATGGTTTTTCTGATTCCCAGCTGAATACAGAACCGTTTTCACCTTTTAAAGGCATTTCAACATCCGCTTCAACTGTTTTGAGGTTGCCGAGATATATTTTTTCAATATCTTCGTCCAAAAGTTTTTCAATGTTAAGTATTTCTGCCACTTGATGCACCTCCGAAATTTTATAACGATTTTCAGTATGTAAAAAGCGTACAACTGCCCGATGGGTACAGTCTTCCAGCCTGATTTTGAACATACTTTCTTATTTTGAATTATATTATAGCCGTTTTTAGTTGTCAATACAAAACGGCACCTGTCAATGTGCGATTAAATACAATTTGTACAATTTGTACTAAAAAAGCACCTGTAAATTATTACAAGTGCTTTCTTTTAAATTACAGTCTTTTTACCGAATCCCTGATAACAATTTCCGGCGAGAATTTATATGTTGCTTCGTAGTTTTCTCCGTCAATAACGCGGAACAGACTTCTTGCAATAACATTGCCCATAAGTTTTTTAGGATGTGCTATTGTTGTAAGTTTAGGATTGCAGGTTGTCGCCTGGCTTGCATCATCTATGCTGATAACCGAAATATCCTCAGGCACCTTTCTGCCGTTTTTCTCCAGCACTTTCAGCAGTGTTGCCGCTGTCTGGTCATTGTAGCAGAACACTGCTGTGCAGTCACCGATATACCGCATTATTCTGCCTTCATCTGTTTCAAGATATTTAATATCTTCAGTGGTAAACCAAAGGGTGTTTTCCTTTGAAATCTGCACGCCAAGGCTGTATGCCGCTTCCATTGCCCCCTGATATCTCAGGTGCCCCTGCATATCGTCAGATTTAAGCATAAGGGCAATTTTGCTGTGGCCGTGTTCCACCAGACATTTTGTAGCCTGATAACCCGCCTGCACATCGTCCAGCGAAACATATGGAAATTTTATGTTGGGATAAAACGAGTTTGCAAAAATAATCGGAATTTCCTTGTCGGCAATTTCGCGGTAAATCTCAATGTTTCCGTTTGGCAATGCACTTTTGGTCGGTTCCACAATAAGTCCGTCAACATTACTGTCAATCATATTGCGCAGTGCTGCCGCTTCCTTTTCATTGTCATTTCGTGTACAGGCAACCAGCATTGTATAACCTTTTTCACTTATCACAGATTCTATGCCGTTGATAATGCTTGGGAAGATATATTCGTCAAAGTAAGTTACAATTACACCTATAGTGTTGCTGGCATTGCGGCGGGAACGCATGGGAGAAGCAATGTATGTGCCGCTGCCCTGACGGCTTTCAAGCACACCTTCGTTTATAAGAACGTTAATGGCCTGCCTTACCGTCTGTCTGCTTACCGAAAAGCGTTCTGCCAGAGCGTGTTCTGTATAGAATTTATCTCCTTTTTCCAATCCGTCCTGCCGGATTTTCAGTTTTATCCAGTCAGCAAGCTGAACGTATTTGGGAGTGCCTTTTTTCATAATCTCACCCTTCATTAAAATAAACACTGTTTGTTGCGATTAAAACTACCCGGTATGCCTTCCTGTCAGCCTATTGTTTCGCTGTCCACAAGCTGTTCAGCTTCTTCAGCTTCTTCCAATTCGCAGTCAGGCTGTTCAGCTTCGTTTTCATTTTGTTCCTCTGCTGGTCTTTCCACCTGTTTAAGCACTACCGGCCATGTCCAGAAACAGTTGGTAAAGAACAGAATGAAGAACCCCCCTGCAAACAGTACCATGCCTGAAAACGGAAAATATGTAAAGCATACAGCAAAAACAACAATATCGAAAATTGCCATCACAAGTGTCCTGATACCACCTGAAATCATAAGCAGTACAGCGTTCTGAAGCTGCTGAACAAATGGCTGTGGTTCAAAGTTTGCAATAACCATAATGAGATACTGCAGAATTGCAAAAAGCAGAATTGCTGTAATACAGCAGAACGCCCACACAATAACTGCCTGACGCCCTCTTTCGTCCCCTTCCATATATCCCAGAGCATTGGAATAAAGGATAATCAGGTCCACAATTACAAATATAATTATAAAGCTGAGCAGTATACCTTTTTTAAAGTTTTCCCTGAAGGATTCCTTAAAATCATCCAGTACAAAAACATGCTTTCGGCTTATTCGTTTGCAGCAAAGACGGTTGAACGCCAGCGTTGCGCCGCCGATTGTAACAATAGGCAGACAGCTTAAAAGATAAAGCATGCTTATGCCTATGAAGCTCCAGAAATCATTGAAAAGCAGTTCAAAATATTTTGCCATTCCTGTCTTTTCTGTTTCATTAGGGCTTACCCCCGGACCTTCGTTGTAATAGCTTTTGAAAAACATATGCATTACCTCTATATAAAAATGAAATATATTAAATACATCTTACAGTATTTACTTTAATATTAAAATACATATTTGTCAAATATGTGTTTACAAATTTAGCAAAATACATACAATTTAGCCATGATATTTGTAACAGTTGCCGCACAAATCACATTGCCGGCAGCATACGGTTTACACATTATTCTTTTAAATCGAGGGCAATTTACCGCAACAATAATCCTTATGAATGGGTTTAAAGTACAAAAAGTTACAAAATTTGTTACTTTTTGTTCATAAAAAAACTGATTTGTATGGAAAAAACCGATAAACAATATACAAATTTTGCAACAGTTTTCACAAATCAAATGAAATTTTTTTGCTTTTCGTTGACAATGAATATATTTTTTTATATTATTATATTAAGAGTTTGGCGCCCTGCGTCAGACACGTTTAAATCTTTAAAACAGACGTAAAAATACAACTTGTCTGTTTTATAACACAGGAGGAAAACTATGAAAAAATTACTTAGCTTGGTTCTTGCTCTTGCTATGATGCTCTCTATGGTAGCATGTTCTTCAGCACCAGCAAGTTCCGAAACAACAGAAGGCGGCGAAACAACAGTAGACCCTGCAACAATCGCTTGGGATGGCTACGAACAGTCCAAAGGCCTTGAAGGTACAATCTCCATGATGCACTGGGGCGACGACTACGAACGCCAGATGTATGAAAACGTTATCAACCGTTACATGGAACTCGTTCCAGGTGTTACAGTTGAACAGCTCTACGTACCAGGCGACTACTACACAAAACTTCAGACACTTGCAGCATCCAACCAGATGCCAGACCTTTACTGGGTAGCTGAAGGCCGTACAGCAGAATATGCTTCTACAGGCTACATGATGGACCTTGCTCCAGTTCTTGAAAAATACCCAGCAATCCTTGAAGGCTATGCAGAAGGCGCTCTCGTTTACGGTCAGTATGACGGCGTTCAGTACGCACTTCCAAAAGACTTCACAGGTTACTGCATGTTCATCAACGAAGATATGTTTGCAGAAGCAGGCCTTGAAGTTCCATCCAGCGACTGGACAATGGACGAATACCTTGATCTCGCTGAAAAACTCACAATCAAATCCGGCGACAGAACAGTTCAGTACGGTACAGCAGTTTCCAACTACAGAGCTGACTGGATCAACTTCATGGGTAACTTTGACGCAGCATGGTTCAAAGATGGCAAATCCAACATCTCCGATCCAAACGCAATCAAAGGTTTGAGCTACCAGGTAGCACTCGTTGAAAATGGCTGGGCACCAACACCAGGTGTTA
>SVMW01000050.1 GCA_015067215.1 Oscillospiraceae bacterium
TCAAAAACTCCTGCCTTGTGCGATAAAATGTGGTCGTTTTTAATCCTACACTTATATTAATCGGAGGCTCTTGTCTCGACGGGAATTGCAGACCTCCCCCACTGGGGAAGAAGGGAGCGTGAAGCG
Source organism: Oscillospiraceae bacterium (assembly GCA_015067215.1). GTDB lineage: Bacteria > Bacillota > Clostridia > Oscillospirales > Ruminococcaceae > RGIG3102. Next base: position 127 of record SVMW01000050.1, read on the forward strand.
TCAGCAGAGCATATCCAACCTTGCTGTTACAAGCCGGGTTTTAATATGATCACATACGGCTTGGCGGGAGCATTTTATTTGCAGTATTACGGGGAAATGCTATGGAATTTACACAGAGAACACAGATGGTTGTTGGTGAAGACAGATTCAACAAAGTTACAGACAAAAAAATCTGCATTGTCGGCGTTGGCGGTGTGGGTGGTGCCGCACTGGAAGGCATTGTCCGCTTCGGCTTTAAAAACATTGCAATTTTTGACTTTGACACAGTTGACATCACCAACCTCAACCGCCAAATTATCTCCACCCGTGATGCGGTGGGTCAAAAAAAGACAGCGGTTGCTGCTGCCCGTGCAAAAAGCATCAACCCTGATATAAACATTGAAACCTTTGATGTATTTATCGAAAAGGACAACCTTAATCTTATAAAAGATTTAAAACCTGACTACGTCATAGATGCCATCGACAGTGTCCGTGCCAAGCTGGACCTTATCGAGTTCTGCCACAGGGAAAACATTCCCGTTATATCAAGTATGGGCACAGGAAACCGTCTTAACTGCACAGGCTTTGTAATTGACAAGGTGGAAAAAACCGCAGGCAATGGCTGCGGTCTGAGCAAGGTTATGCGTCAGGAACTCAAAAAGCGCGGTATAACCGGTCACACTGCACTTTATTACACCCGCCCACCTGAAAGCAAGGCGGTAAACAGTGCAAACGGCCGCAATGCGCCAGGGTCCTGCCCTTTTGCTCCAAACATTGCAGGCCTTGCCGTTGCACAGTATGTGGTAAGCCAGCTGTTGTAATAATGTAATATGCATATAAAAACGACCTGTCGTATGACAGGTCGTTTGCTTTTTAAGTTTTGTTTATTTGTAAATCATTGATGTGTTTACTGCCATAATGGTAAAGCCGTCAAGCAGTATAAGCACATTTATCACCGCAAGAGCATAAAGCAGTGATCTGTCAATATTCTTTTTAACGCTTATATTATCGTTTGCAAAGAACATCACTATAAGAGGCATTACAGGCAGGAAATATCGGCCCTGAATGCCGAAAATTGTTGTGTAGTTGATTGGTGTCCAGGTGATACAGGCAAGGCAGAACAAACCGCAGGCTGCAACTGCAAGCAGCATAGCCCACCATTTGCGCACACCTTTGTACACCAGTGTTTCTCCCTGGGTTTTAACTGTGGAAAGGAATACAACAAACATTACAGCTATGGTGTAAATCCAGTTGATTTTTACAGGAGAAACAATAACTTCGCCAAGTATGCCGCCGAAAATCTGCTGAATGTACAGCACTCCGCTTTCCTGAATTGTATTGAACACCAGTTTTACGGTCTGCGGAATGTGACTGAGAATATAACTCACCCCAAACAGATTGCGGTTGTCACCGTTTGGTGCAATGTCGCTGTATATATCATACTGTACCTGTTCTGTAACAGCTGTCTGTGCTGCAGTTTCACCTGAAACAGTGTTTTCTTCAGCCCCGGCTGTGTTCTGCACGGTTACCGTCTGCACCTGCTGTTGCGGCAGAGGTTCCAGGCCAACCATTGTAAGAACGGTATTGGCGTTTGAAACAATCCACATTACCGCTGCAAAAGCTATGATAACTGCAAAGGATACAAAGGCGGTCTTTCTGTTGCTGAATTTATCAACCGGAATAATAAAGCACAACGCAATAATTGTGATATAAACAATTTTGCAGGGGGCAATAAGTGCCGCAAGGACTGCCAGCAGTACAATATCCTTAAAGGTGATTTTTTCCTTTTCATATGCGCAGCTGAACACAACGGCAGTAAAAACAAAGCACAGGGCAATAACCAGAGTGTCATATGTGAAAGAACCTGCCAGCTGCAGCGGAACAGATGTAAGTGCCAGCACTGCAAGGGTGGTTTTATATATAGGCATTGTTTTTATGGCAAGGTATACAATTGCTGTATATACCGCAAGGTTTGCAAGACGGCCAAGAATAATCATAGGCACAAAACCGAGGCCCAGAAGTCTTGCAACAGTAACACCAAGTGCCTGTGCCCAGAACAGCGGGCCGAAAGCAGTGTCATGGATACGTGCCTTTACAGGAACAAGCTGTGTTTTTTCTGCTTTTTCGGTTATGCCTTCGTAAATCTGCTGTATTTCAAAGGCGTTGTATTTTGCAGGTTCGGTATAAACACCTGCATCACACTCCCTCATGAGCAGTGTGCCTTCAGAATAATTGTAACTGTTTTCAATGCCAAGCAGTTCGTTGGACTTGTGATATGCAGTTGTTATGTGCACATATTCGTCAGGTGAACCTTTAAGCGGTGTATATATGCTGAAAACAAAACCCATAGCAAGACAGAACACAACAAAGACTGTTGTAATCTTTGCTTTTCTTACAAATATAAGCAGATATAACCCTACAAGGAATACAGTGAGCAATACTGCAAGCACAAGGTAATATTTCCACATACCTGCAGTGACATATTTTGTAATGTACTGCAAAGCAAGTGTACCCTCATATTCCTTTCCGTTTTCAACTATGTTGTCAAAACCCTCTGCTGTGGTTTCGCTTTTCCACAGTGCCAGACGGTCTTCTTCCGTTTCATACTGTGTAAAAACACGGACAGTATAATTTTTATCCTCTTCAGCTTTATAGTTTACCCCACCGAAGATAAAACGCTTGAATGTATTGTCTTTTACGGTTGTAAGGTCATCGCTTGCCGTGGACAGCACATTTCCATTTTCGTCCAGCAGCTGTGTATGCAGTGTGCCGTGACAAACACGGTTGTATATGTGCATGTTGAGGTTTACACCATAAAAATCGGTGCCTGCTTTTACAGTTATCGGCTGGCTGACGCCTTCTTCTGTCACCGTTTCAGTAATTACAGAGTAATCATCATTTACAATTTCCCTGTGTCCGAGACCTACAGATTCCCTCACCGTATCATATCCCACCCAGGCAAAACACACTGCACAGAAGCACAGTATGCACCCGATTGCGATAAAATGTCTGAATTTGTTAAGCAGATTTATTATTTTCATATAAAAGCCTCTTTTTCTCAAAGCTGTATAAGGTCACAATACACCATTATAATTACTTATATATGTTAGCATTTACACCGCTATAAATCAAGTAAATGACGAAATAAACACCGTCACAAAAAGAAAAAAGCAGAGACGTAACGGGAGGAGAATGCTTTGGCCAGCTGTGGAGGTCAAACCCGTTGTCTCTGTTTTTTTCCGTGGAGAAATACTATGCACTGCCGGCAGACCGCAGTCTGCCGGTGGTCGATGCCGTGCAGGAAAAATGTTCACAAAAAATTTACAATTTATATCCGCACGGCACCGGATATATTACTTCATATGAGGATATTCGTGATTAATCGGCGGATTGTAATTTTCGGTGATTGTGCGTGCTGTTACCCAGCGCATAAGGTTGAGATGGCTGCCCGCCTTATCATTGGTGCCGCTTTTTCTGCCGCCGCCAAACGGCTGCTGACCAACAACTGCACCTGTGGTTTTGTCATTTACATAAATGTTGCCTGCAGCGTATGTAAGTGCTTTGAGCATCTTTTCAATAACAAAACGGTCACTTGCAAAAACCGAACCTGTAAGTGCATAAGGTGATGTTTCGTTGCAGATTTCCAGTGTTTCGTCCAGCTTGTCATCATCATATACATAAACTGTCAGCACAGGGCCGAATATTTCGTTGACCATACTTTCATAATAAGGTGTTTTTGCGCGGATAATTGTAGGACGCACAAACCAGCCTTTGCTGTCATCACACACGCCGCCCGCAATTATTTCGGCCTCATCAGAGGCTTTTGCGCGGTCGATGTATCCCTTGATATTTTTATATGAGCGTTCGTGAATAACAGCGCACATAAAGTTGGAAAAGTCTTCAGGAGAACCCATTCTGATACCTTCCACCTTTTCAATCAGTTCATCCTTTATTTCATCATAAACTGATTGTGGAATATATGCACGGGAACAGGCAGAACATTTCTGTCCCTGATACTCAAATGAACCACGGATAAGAGCAGTTATAAGTGCTTTTCTGTCGCAGCTTGTATGGGCAAACAAAAAGTCTTTGCCGCCTGTTTCACCTACCATACGTGGATATTCCTTTAAACCGTCAATGCCGTTTGCCACCTGCTTCCAGATTGTGTTGAAAACGCCTGTTGAGCCTGTAAAGTGAATACCTCCGAGATGTCCGCTTTTTATTGCAGTATCGGTCAGATTTGGCCCCGCACAAGGCACAAAGTTGATTACACCCGCAGGCAGGCCTGCCTCCATAAGTATCTGCATAAACATATAGCTGGACAGGATGGCATATTCGCTTGGTTTCCACAGCACTGTGTTACCCATAAGTGCAGGAGATGTGCACAGGTTGCCGCCGATTGCAGTAAAGTTGAAGGGAGCGATTGCAAGGATAACCCCTTCAACAGGGCGGTATTCCATACGGTTTACGCTGGAAACTGTTCTGTTTGGCTGCTGTGAGTAGATTGTGCTCATAAAGTAGGTGTTGAAACGCAAAAAGTCAATCAGCTCGCAGGCGGCATCAATTTCTGCCTGATGGACAGTTTTGGACTGACACACCATATTTGCCGCATTTATCTGATAGCGGTATTTTTCGCTTAAAAGCTGTGCGGCACGGTTGAACACTGCAGCACGGTGGTCGCAGGGCAGGCGCATCCAGCTTTCCTTTGCTTTAAGGGCAGATTCTATTGCTGCTTCTATTTCCTTTTCTCCTGCCATATGCACACGGGCAATCACCTTTTTGTTGTCGTGGGGGGCAGTGATTTCCATAACATCATCGGTATAAACAGGTTTGCCGTCGATAATAACAGGCACTTCCATAACAATGTCGCGGATTTCTGTTAATGCCGCCTGTATTTTTTCTCTTTCGGGGGATCCTTTTGCATAGGTATGCACCTTTTCGTTTTCAGGTTGCGGAAAAGAATAAATTGTATTCATATTGACATCTCCTTAAACTTTTTTATGGACAGTAGATTCAAAAGGCTGTGCACCTTTTTTGCTTCAATGTCAACAAAATATCACATATTTTTTGTTTGTCAAACACGCATAAAACCGCTCTGCAAGCCGTTTTTTAGTACTTTGAAAAAACTTTTACAGACTACACTTTAGACCTTAGTCTGTACCTGTGTTCAGTGCACAAAAACAAAAGCTTCCTCAGCACAAAGTACGGAAGAAGCCATTTTTCGTAATATTCAATACACTTTATACAATTTGTTATATTTAATAAAAACTTTCAGGCAGTGTATGGCTGAAAGCCGCAACCATTGCAGGAACTGCAAAGGAAACTGTAAAAACAACAGGCAAAGTTGCAGGAAAATATGCAGCTGTAAGCAACAGCACAAAAGCATTTACCAGCACCGCAATCACTGTGCGTTTCATGTTCTGCAGCACAGATACCGCAGCTTGCTTTACAAGCTGTACAAGCGGTTTTTCCGTTATTGTTTCGCCTTCCCATATTTCAGGGAATATATGCATTGCCAGCGCCCATACTGCAGCCAGGCCAAAAAGCGAAACCGAAACCAGCGGGATAAACACAACACTCTGCTCCATCATTTTTGCATAGGTAACAAGTCCTGACACAAGCACTGTATTCACTGCAAGAAACACCAGCCCCATGCCAAAAGTTTTACGAAAACTCTGCTTAAAAAAAGCAAAATAATTTTTTGTTGCGCCGTACACAACATAGTCATCCTTTGCAAGCATATTCGTGCAGTGGCTTAAAGCTGCCATTGCCGGGCCGATTGTCACAACCGGCAGACAGGTGATAAAAAAGTAAAAATTCCATTTTACCAGCACAAAAAGGCTGTCGCTCAGAATTTCTCCTATACGCAGTATAAGTGCATTTTTTGCCATTTTATATACAAGGCTGTTCTTGTCTTTTTCAGGATTTTTCTTCAAACATTATCCCTCACTTTCCTACCATAATAATATTAAAGAATATGCCGCATTTTTGCAAGCAAAAAACGTCATTTTGTCTTCGATTTTATGTCTAAACCGTGATTTTATTTTTCAATAATTATGCAAATCATGGGTTTTGACATAATTTTGTAACTATTTATTGTAAAATTGCACAAAACAAGCCCTCTTGTTAAGGCAAAACCACTATTTTGAGCCAAAAATACAAATTGCACTTGAAAAATCCATCCAAAAAGTTTAATATAAATATTACAAGGGGACTGGAAACGTTTCCAATGAATTTCTAGTCAACCAAATAAAAAAATACAATTTCATATAGGAGGCAAAATATGAAAAAATTATTGGCTCTCCTTCTTGCTGGCGCAATGGCAATCTCCATGGTTGCTTGCTCTTCCGCACCAGCTACAGAAGGCGAAACAGAAACAGGTTCTGTTTACTATCTTAACTTTAAACCAGAACAGGATGCTCAGTGGCAGGCACTTGCAGCTGCATACACAGAAGAAACAGGTGTTCCTGTAACAGTTGTTACAGCAGCTTCCGGCCAGTACGAAACAACACTTATGGCTGAAATGGGCAAAGATGAAGCTCCAACACTTTTCCAGGTTAACGGCCCTGTAGGTCTTGCTAACTGGAAAGACTACTGCTATGACCTCTCCGGTTCCGACGTTTACAACGAACTCAGCGGCGACAGCTTTGCACTTATCGAAGACGGCAAAGTATACGGTCTTGCTTATGTTGTTGAAACATACGGTATCATCGCAAACAAAACTCTTCTCGAAAAAGCTGGTCACTCTGTAGAAGAAATCGCTTCTTTCGCAGATCTTAAAGCTGTTTGTGAAGACATTCAGGCTCGCAAAGACGAACTCGGCTTCGCAGCATTCTCTTCCGCAGGTATGGACGGTTCTTCCGACTGGAGATTCAAAACACACCTTGCAAACCTTCCACTTACATTTGAATACCAGACAGAAGGTATCACACCAGGTTCCGTTAAAGGTACATACCTTGACGCTTACAGAGCTATCTGGGATCTCTACATCAACAACGCAACATGCGACCCAGCAGAACTTTCTGCAAAAACAGGTAACGACGCTGTAACAGAAATGGTTGAAGGCAAAGCTGTATTCTACCAGAACGGTACATGGGCAGCTGGCGACCTCGCAGCTATCATCGACGACCTCACAATGATTCCATTGTACATCGGCGTTGGCGACGAAGCTAACCAGGGTCTCTGCACAGGTTCTGAAAACTACTGGTGCGTAAACAGCCAGGCAAGCCAGGCTGACATCGACGCAACACTTGCATTCCTTAACTGGTGTGTAACAAGCGAAAAAGGTCTTAACGGCATGTGTAAAGAAATGGGCTTTGTAATCCCATTCGCAAAAGCTCTTGAAGCTGACAACAAATTCGTTCAGGAAGCAAATGCTATGATCGCTGAAGGCAAAACTCCAGTTGGCTGGAACTTCCCAACAATGCCTTCCGAAGAATGGAAAAACGGCGTTGGTACAGCTCTTACAGCTTATGCAGCAGACCAGACAGATGACAACTGGGCAGCAGTTGTAACAGCTTTCGTTGACGGCTGGGCATCTGAATATGCACTTGCTAACGGTTAATTTAAATAATTAAATAGTTAAAGCAAAACAAATTGAA
>SVMW01000051.1 GCA_015067215.1 Oscillospiraceae bacterium
TGCGAGAAGTACTTTTTTGTCGCCTACCTGTGCTCTTACTTCCTTTACCTGCTCTTCTATAAATGCATTTGCAAGTTCAGGAGTAGTGATTCTTGCCATTGATTCAGGACGTACACTGTTTTCCATATAAATCCTCCATATATTAAAAAAGATTTTACGAGGGTAAAATTAAACTTTATCCTTAACAAAAGTATTATAAAATATTCTGATGTCGTTTTCAATAATATATTAAAATTTTTTTATTTTTCACAAAATATTATGACTTTCTGTCACATAATTTATACCATATATTCACTCTATGTTCCGTTTATATTCACAGGTTTACCATATAGTTTTCACAAATTTGAAAGTTAAATGAACTTTTTCTGTCATAAATTGACAGCGTGCTGTTGACGGAGATATAATGCACAATGGAAAATATTATAGTTATTATATTATATAGTTTTAAAAACTACATGTTTGGAGCAGAGCAAAGGAGATTTTGTTTTGGCACATTATACATTGGGTATTGATATAGGCTCCACCACCACAAAGCTGGTGCTTATGGATGGTGACAGTATTGTTTACAGGAAATATCAGCGACATCTGTCCCGCGTGCGCATTGCCACACTTGAAATGCTTAAGGAAATGCAGCAGCAGGTACAGATTGATTCTCTTTCCGTTACAATTTCAGGTTCTGCAGGTATGGGCATGGCTCAGGCTGCGGGAATCGATTTTATTCAGGAAGTTTATGCAACCAGCGAAGTTGTTTCAAAGCTTGCGCCTGACACAGGTGTTGTTATTGAACTTGGCGGCGAAGATGCAAAGGTAATTTTCTTTAACGGCGGTATTGACGAGAGAATGAATGGCACCTGTGCAGGTGGTACAGGCGCTTTTATAGACCAGATGGCTGTGCTGCTTGATATGTCCGTAGACCAGATGGACAAGGCAAGTCTGAATGCTACACAGATTTATCCTATTGCATCACGTTGCGGTGTTTTTGCAAAAACAGACATTCAGCCACTGCTTAACCAGGGTGCAAGCAAAGCAGATATTTCCGCAAGTATTTTTCAGGCTGTTGTAAACCAGACAATTACAGGGCTTGTTCAGGGCAGAAAAATTGAAGGTAAGGTAATGTTCCTTGGAGGACCACTGTTCTATTGCCAGGGGCTGAGAAAACGTTTTTACGAAACACTTAAACTTACAGAAAAAACTGCGGTATTTCCTGAATACGCATTGTATTCTGTTGCTATGGGTGCTGCAATGTATGCACGTAAAAGTCAGCAGCTGTCCCTTGATGAATATATCAGCCGTATTGAAAATTCTGCAAAAACCGAAACTGTTGCAAGTGACAGACTAAAGCCTTTGTTTGAACACGACGGTGATTATATGGATTTTATCCACCGGCACGACAAGGCAAATGTACCTCATATTGACATAAATGAGTATCGCGGCAACGCATGGCTTGGTGTGGACTGCGGCAGCACAACCACCAAACTTGTGCTCATAAGCGAAAACAAGCACATACTTTATTCCTACTATTCCTCCAACAAGGGCAACCCTGTTGTTGTTCTTCTGGAACAGCTTAAAGAAATTTACAACCTTTGCGGTGACAGAATAAAAATATGCGGCAGTGCTGTAACAGGTTATGGTGAAGAGCTTGTAAAGCACGCTTTCCACGTTGATGAAGGCCTTGTTGAAACCATTGCACACTACACAGCTGCAAAGCATTTTCAGCCCGATGTAGACTTTATCCTTGACATCGGCGGTCAGGACATCAAATGTTTCCGCATAAAAAACGGTGCCATCGACAGCATTATGCTTAATGAAGCCTGTTCTTCAGGCTGCGGCAGTTTTATCGAAACCTTTGCAAAGGCTATGGGCTATAACATTGCTGATTTTGCTGCACTGGGGCTTAAAGCCAACGCACCTGTTAACCTTGGCAGCCGCTGTACAGTTTTTATGAACTCATCTGTTAAACAGTCTCAGAAAGAAGGCGCAAGTGTTGAAGATATTTCCGCAGGGCTTTCTGTAAGTGTTGTAAAAAATGCTATCTACAAGGTTATCCGCGCCACAAGCCCTGACGAACTCGGCAAAAAAATTGTTGTACAGGGCGGCACTTTCTACAACAACGCTGTTCTGCGTGCTTTTGAAAAGGAAATCGGTGCAGATGTTATACGTCCTTCCATAGCAGGGCTTATGGGGGCTTACGGTGCTGCACTGCATGCAATGAAATTCAAAGAAAGTTCCATTCTCAAGCCAAGGGAACTTATACATTTTTCTCACACTTCACAGACTATCCGCTGTAAAGGCTGTACAAACCAGTGCCATCTTACCATCAACCGTTTTGGTGACGGCAAGCGTTTTATCAGCGGCAATCAGTGCGAAAAAGGTCTTGGTGAACAGGCTGCTGAAAATCTGCCAAACCTCCACGCATGGAAACGTGATTACCTTGAAAACCTTGTTCCAAAACAGGATTTCCGCACAAAAATAGGTATTCCTATGGCACTTTCCACATTTGAACTTGCACCGCTGTGGTACACTCTGTTCAGTGAACTTGGCTTCAGTGTACATTTTTCAAAACTTTCCAACAGAGCAACCTACGAAAGAGGTCAGTTTACAATTCCATCAGATACCGCCTGCTATCCTGCAAAAATTATGCACGGACATATACTTCAGCTTATTGATGACGGTATAACCAACATATTCTATCCCGGCACTACATACAACATCAATGAAAATGCAGGTGACAATCACTATAACTGTCCTGTTGTTGCATATTATTCCGAACTTCTGCGCGGAAATATCGAAGAATTGAAACAGGTTAATTTTATGTATCCTTACCTCGATATAAACAGCGAAAAAGCTCTTGCAAGAACAATCACTCCTTGTATCTCCCGTCTGGACAGCAGCATCTCAAAACATCAGATTTCTCAGGCTGTCAAAAAAGCTTTTGCAGCATATGAACAGTACAAGGCAGAGCTGAGAAAAGAGGGCGAAAGAGCAATTGAATATGCAAGAAGCAACGGCAAACGCATTATGATTCTCGCAGGCAGACCTTATCACATTGATCCTGAAATCGGTCACGGTATCGACAAGCTGGCAACCAGCCTTGGTTTTGTTGTTGTAAGCGAAGACAGTATGTGTCACCTTGCTCCTGTGCAGTATGTAAATGTGCTTGACCAGTGGACTTTCCACGCAAGACTTTACCGCAGTGCAAGATATGCAGTTGAACACGATGACACAGAACTGGTACAGCTTGTTTCATTTGGCTGCGGTGTTGATGCCATTACTACTGACGAAGTACGCAGTATACTGGAAAACAACAACAAATACTACACACAGATTAAAATTGACGAAATCACCAACCTTGGTGCAGTAAAAATCCGTCTGCGCAGTTTGCTTGGTGCACTGGATGAAAGGAGATAATATGCAGGACAAAAGCTATGTACCTTTTACAGAAGAAATGAAAAAGGACTATACAATTTTAGTTCCTAACATGCTCCCTGTTCATTTCAAAATGCTTATCAGCCTGTTCCGCACACACGGATACAATGTTGAACTGCTGGAAACCAAAGGCCCCAACATTGCAGAAACAGGGCTTAAATATACTCACAATGACACCTGCTACCCTGCAATACTTGTTGTTGGACAGATGATGGATGCACTGCTCAGCGGTAAATATGACCTTGATAAAACTGCCCTTATAATGGTGCAGACAGGCGGCGGATGCCGTGCCTCAAACTATATTTCCCTTATAAGAAAGGCACTGAAAAAGGCTAATCTTGCCCATGTGCCTGTTATTTCTCTCAACTTTTCAGGACTGGAAAATCACCCCGGTTTCAAGCTGTCTCCACAGATGCTTTACAGCATGATTTATGCTGTTTTGTATGGTGACCTTATAATGAGCCTTGTAAATCAGGTTCGCCCTTATGAAATAAACAAAGGCAGTGCCGAAACACTGGCTGACCGCTGGACAGAAAAACTCGGTTTTGAACTTGCAACTGCAAAACACATCAGATACAGCGATGTAAAAGCCAACTACCGCCGCATAATTGCCGATTTTGCCGCAATTCCCATGGTTAAAACAACCAAAGTCAAGGTTGGTGTTGTAGGGGAAATTTTCGTAAAATATTCCCCTCTGGCAAACAATGATCTTGAACGTTTCCTTATCAAAGAAGGTGCGGAACCGGTTGTGCCGGGCCTTGTGGACTTTTGCCTTTATGTAGTGTATAATAATATAATTGACTACAGGCTGTACGGCAAAGGCAAAAAGACATACCCTGTATGGAAGTTTGCTTACTGGCTGCTTAACAAAAAACGAAATGATATTTCAGAACTTATTGATGAAGAAGGCACTTTTGAAGGCTGGACAAGTTTTGACAAGGTGACCACCATTGCCAATGACGTTATAAGCAATGCTGTAAAAATGGGTGAAGGCTGGCTGCTTACCAGTGAAATGCTGGAACTTGCAGATTCCGGCTGTAAAAACATTGTCTGTACACAGCCTTTCGGCTGTCTGCCAAACCACATCTGCGGCAAAGGTATGATGAAACCTCTCAAAGAACTTAACCCTGAAATAAATATTGTTGCCATCGACTACGATGCAGGCGCAAGCCGTGTTAATCAGGAAAACCGGCTTAAACTTATGCTTGCAAGCGCAAAAAGAAACCTTGAGCAGAAGGAAACCTCTGCCGACAGCAAAAATACTGTCACAGTTTAAATTCAATTTACAACACACTACAAACAAAGGACAGTAAAATATGGAAAATATTGCACTTGATTTAAAGGTTCTGAGCGACCTTATTGAAAAAAAAGCCAACAGCAACCTTGCACAGTATGACATTACAATTTCTCAGGCCAGAATACTTACACACCTTGCACACTGCGGCAGGAAGGTTCCTCTTAAAGAGCTTGAAAAAACCTTTAAGGTAAGTCAGGCTACCATGCAGGGAGTAATTGCCCGTATGGAAAAAAAGGGGTTGCTTTGCACCGTTCATCTGCCTGCGGACCGCAAGCAGAAACTGGTTGTGCTGACCGAATTCGGCAGTGGTCTTGCAGCAAGCATCTTCAATGACATTTCTTTTGTAAACAAAAATCTTATCAGCAGTCTTACACCCGATGAACAGACTGAATTTTTGCGTATACTGAGAAAAATGAAACGTTCAATAGAATAAACAATCAAAACAGGAAACCTATCAGCGGCCTCCCAACAAGAAAACACAAACCTGATTTTTAACACAAAAAGGCCGATGCGGCGTCAGCGACACTTGCATTACACAAAGTAGTGCTGCATGTCTTTTTCTTGCAGCAGCACTTTTTCTGCAAAAACAGGCAAAAATGTACCCGACAGCACACTTTGCAGTGTGTTGTCGGGTATTTATGTTTTCTTATCGGGATGTCACTTTTGTTTCCTGTTTTTTATTGCAGATATCTATTTTAAACTGATGCCGCATTGTCTCTTTACATCTCATCCTTTTACCTGATTTTCAGAATTATCCAAAACAAAAACTCCGGTATAAAACCGGAGCTTTATTTTCTCATTATCTGTAGTCGCCAACAGAGTAGTTGTTTTCTTCTTTTGTAATTTTGATATCGTGTGGGTGGCTTTCGATAAGACCGGCACCTGTGATTTTAACGAATTTGCCGTTTTCACGGAGATCTTCAATTGTTGGTGTACCGCAGTAACCCATGCCTGCTCTGAGACCGCCAACCAGCTGGTAAACATTGTCTTTGAGAAGACCACGGTAAGGAACAGCACCTTCTACACCTTCAGGAACAAATTTAGCTTTGCCGTCCTGGAAGTATCTGTCGTTGGAACCGCAGCTCATAGCACCTGTGGAACCCATGCCACGGTAAGCTTTAAAGTTTCTGCCGCCGATGATAACTGTATCCCCAGGGCTTTCTTCTGTACCTGCAAGGAGGGAACCAAGCATTACACAGCTGCCGCCTGCAGCAATTGCTTTTGTTATGTCGCCGGAATATTTGATACCGCCATCAGCAACAATTGGTTTACCGTATTTTTTAGCAACTTCGTAACAGTCCATAACAGCTGTAAGCTGTGGAACACCAATACCTGCAACAACACGTGTTGTACAGATGGAACCAGGACCAATACCAACTTTAACAATGTCCGCACCTGCTTCAAACAGAGCTTCACAAGCTTCCGGAGTTGCAATATTGCCAGCCATAAGTGTGATTTCAGGGAATGCTTCTTTAAGACGTTTTACAGCATTAAGAACGCCCTGTGAGTGTCCGTGTGCTGTATCGATGGAAAGAAGGTCAACACCTGCATTAACAAGAGCTGTTGCACGTTCCATCATGTTGTTTGTGATACCTACTGCAGCACCGCAGAGAAGACGGCCTTTTGCGTCTTTGGAGCTGTTTGGATAAAGAAGTCTTTTTTCAATATCTTTGATTGTGATAAGACCCTTGAGTACACCGTTGTCATCAACGATAGGAAGTTTTTCAATTTTATGTTTTTTGAGGATTTCTTCAGCATCTTCAAGGCTTGTACCTTCTTTGGCTGTAACAAGATTGTCCTTTGTCATAACCTCTTTGATAGCTTTGGACATATCTGTTTCAAAGCGCATATCACGGTTAGTAATGATACCAACCAGAACTTTATTTTCATCAACAATTGGAACACCTGAAATGCGGTATCTGCCCATGAGTTCGTCTGCCTCTTTCACTGTGTTTTCAGGGCTGAGATAGAATGGATCAGTGATAACACCATGTTCACTTCTTTTTACTTTGTCAACTTCCAGAGCCTGCTGCTCGATTGACATGTTTTTGTGAACAATACCGATGCCGCCTTCACGGGAAAGAGCGATAGCCATTCTGGATTCTGTAACAGTATCCATACTTGCAGACATAATTGGAATGTTCAAAACAATTTTGTCGCTGAGCACTGTTTTTGTACAAACGTCAGCAGGTACAACTTTTGAATGCTGTGGTACCAGAAGAACGTCGTCAAATGTAAGTGCTTCTTTAAGAATTTTACTCATTTTACTTTCTCCTTGTTTTTTGTGCAAATGAACTTTTTATTTCAGGTTTCAATTGTACATACCAATATACTAAAATTTATTTTTTATACAAAAATACCTCTTGTAAGGTGACATTATCAAAAGATAAAGATTTTATACAGAGGTGTTTAGTGTATTCGTATGTTAAATTTTTATCCGCCCCGGCGGAAAAGCGGGCTTGTACTGCAACTTTGCCCTAATTATATAGTTAAGCCCCTTTACCTTGGCAAAGGGGCTTATATGTTTTTTAATTAACTATTGGATTTGTGTTAAAATTATTCGATAACTTTAACAACAACGCCTGAACCAACTGTTCTGCCGCCTTCACGGATAGCGAAACGGAGACCTTCTTCGATAGCGATTGTTGTAATGAGGTTAACTTCCATTTCAACGTTATCGCCAGGCATACACATTTCTGTGCCTTCTGGAAGTGTGATAACACCTGTTACGTCTGTTGTTCTGA
>SVMW01000052.1 GCA_015067215.1 Oscillospiraceae bacterium
CATCACTGTTTATGGGCAGATATTCTGTATCCCCAACTGAAGTTGTGCAGATTTTTGCCAACTACTTTTTCGGTGCAAACTACCCGCAGACCTGGGAAGATTCTGCTGCCAAAGTTATCATTCAGGTGCGTTTCCCGCGTGCAGTTATGGCTGCTTTGGTTGGCGCAGGCCTTTCTTCATCCGGTGCTGCATTTCAGGGTATGTTTCAGAACCCACTGGTTAGCCCATTTATTCTTGGCGTTTCTGCAGGTGCCAGCTTTGGTGCGGCATTAGGTCTTGTTTTGTCAATGCCTTCTCTTGCAGTGCAGGGTATGGCATTTATATTTGGCATTGTAGCTGTTGCAATTACATATTTCCTTGCGCATATCTACAAATCCACACCTGTACTTATGCTGGTACTGTCAGGTACCGTTGTATCGGCGTTTTTCCAGGCTTTACTGCAGATATTGAAATTTACAGCTGAAGGCGACGAAAAACTGCCTGCAATCACATTCTGGCTTATGGGTTCTCTGGGCAGTGTAGGTCTCAACGACCTGGTTATCTCGATTATCCCTGTTGTTATCTGTCTTATAGGTCTCTGGATTTTAAGCTGGAGAATCAATGTTCTTTCAATGGGGGACAGGGAAGCACGCAGCCTTGGTGTACACACAGAACGCATCAAAATCGGTATTATCATCTTCTCTACAGTTCTCACATCCACAGCAGTTTCAATCTGTGGTATCATCGGTTGGGTAGGTCAGGTTATACCTCATTTCTGCAGAATGCTTGTAGGCCCTGACCATAAAAAGCTTATCCCTGCAACAATGTTTGTAGGTGCAAGCTATATTCTTATAGTTGACAACCTTTGCCGACAGCTTACTGCAACTGAAATTCCACTGGGTATTCTTACAGCTATCATCGGTGCGCCGGTGTTTGCATTCCTTTTGAGAAAAACGAAAGGGGGCTGGAACTAATGGCAAATCTTATTGAAGTAAGAGATGCATCATTTTCCTATCATGGCAAGGATTACATCTGGGAAAATGTGAATCTGCAGGTTGAGCAGGGTGACAGTGTATGCATTCTTGGTGCAAACGGATGTGGCAAAACAACACTATTCAACTGTATTGCAGGCAACTTTCAGCTTGCAAAGGGCAGTATCTATATTGACGGCAAACCTCTTGGTGATTATTCTATTACAGAACTTGCAAAGACAATAGGTATTGTTTATCAGGAACATTCCGTGGCTTTCCCATATACATCACTTGAGGTTGTCCGTATGGGCCGTACGCCGTACCTCAGTGCATTCCAGACACCAAGTCAGGCTGATACAGATATGGCATACAGCATTATGGAAGAAATGGGCATCGCTCATCTTGCTGAAAAACCATACTCCCGCATTTCGGGTGGTCAGCGCCAGCTGGTGCTTATCGCACGCACACTTTGTCAGACACCAAAAGCAATTCTGTTTGACGAACCTACAAGCCACCTTGACTTTAAAAACCAGGCGCTGGTTATGAAAACGCTGCGCAATCTGTCCGAAAAGGGAATGACTATCATTATGACCAGTCATTCTCCTGCACATGCATGGCAGGTCAGCAACAAAACAGTGCTTATGGGCAAAGGCGGTATCATTGCTCAGGGGGCACCACGCGATGTTATGACAGGTGAAAACCTGCAGAAAACCTATGATGTAAGGGTTAAAATTCATAAAAGTGATGCAGATGAAGCAGCATTTTTCTGCGAACCTGCATTTGAAGATTTATAAATATCTGACTTAACTGCTGTTTTATATGCCGATGTATGATAATATATTGTATATAGGTTACAGCAATACATTTGAAAGAGGACAATAAAATGAAAAAAATTTTTGCACTTATTCTGACACTTGCAGTTGCAATGTCTATGGTTGCTTGCTCTTCTGCTCCTGCTGAAAGCGCAAGTGAAGAAGGAAAAAAACAGCTGCCGGTAACTTCTGTTGACGAAACAGAATCTGCAGCACCACTTTACAAAGATATTATGAAACCATATTCTGAAATTCAGCATGGCAAACGTATTATCTTTATCCAGAATACACTTGTTTTCAGCCGTGAAGGTATCTTTACAGAAGCTGAAGCACCTGTTGCAGAAACAGTAAGCTATAATGGTGCTGATTACAACGGCTATGCTATGACAGCGGCAACAAAATTCCTTACAGAAGCTAACACAGGCGATGTTACAGTTTACACAAGAGACGGCGCATCCAGCACAGTTGCAGCAGCAGACTTTGAAGCTATGACAGTGCTTATCGACGATTTCCAGAGCGGCAACAACCCTGTTCTTATGGGCACAGACGGCACAGCAATCGAAAACTTTGAATATGCTGTAATGGCAAACGGCGAAGTTATCGCATCCATTGTTACAGAAGAAGAATACAATGTTAATGAACACCTGCAGAAATACGGTTGGGATAACACAAAAACATACAATCTTGTTGCAACAGACGTGTTCTACATTCCAATCACACCTGAAGACTATGACGAAGGCGGTCTCCGTGGTGCTCTTTCCGGTGCTATCAATGCAAACTTCCCTGATATGATTATCGCAACAGGTAAACTTAACGACGTTGTATTTATCGAAGAAATTGTAGGTTAATTCTATGAACGAAAGTATGGTAGTAAAAAACATAATCACAGCAGCACAGCCTTATCTTGAAGGCAAAACGGTAAAAGACCTGGTTGTGGGCATTTCTCTCATATCATGTCAGCTGTCTGACGGCACAGTAGGTGTTTCCTATGTGCTTCGTCACGGTCTGCCGCCAAGCTGCAGTGCATTTGCCTATGCTAAAGATGCTATCGGAAAACCTGCGGCAGAAGTTGCAGCATGGCTTATGGAAAAAGATGACTATATTGGCCGTTCCATCGGTTCTTCTGTGCTTTCTGCAGCAAGCCAGCAGATAGATATTCCTGATGATAACAATCCTGACAAAATGTTCGGTATAGAATTCGGTGCTGAAGACACAGTTGGTATGATAGGACTTATTGGTCCTGTTGCAAAATCGTTGCAGAGCAGGGTAAAGGAAGTTATTGTTTTTGATGAAAGCATTTCCGCATTCGGAGGCAATGTTTCCATTCATCCTATGAGCGAACAGCCTGCGCTTCTGCCAAAATGCAACAAGATGATTATCACAGGTTCCAGCACAATCAACGGCAGCATAGACGGTCTTCTGGCAATGTGTCCTGATGCAACTGAAATTGCAATGGTTGGTTCTTCCACACCAATGTTCCCGCAGGGCTGGAATGGTACAAAAGTTACAAGCCTTTCAGGTTCATGGTGGAAAAACGAACACAAGGAAGAAATTTTCAAAGCTATCAGCTGCGGCAGCGGTATAATGGAGTTGCACCCATATATGCTTAAAAAAGCATTGTATATTGAAAAATAATTTACAAGAAGAAACACAGCAGATATAGTATCTGCTGTGTTTTTATATGCAATATCGGTTTTGTTAAAATGATATTTAGCAATGAGCAAAAACAAAAGCCTCGGTGTTTACCGAGGCTTTATTGTTGTAATAATTACTGAGCGTCAACTTCTGCCATGTGTTTGATGAGTTCAAGAATTTTGCAGGAGTAACCCATTTCGTTGTCGTACCAGGAAACAAGTTTAACAAACTGGTCGTTAAGCATGATACCTGCTTTAGCATCGAATACAGATGTGCATGTTTCGCCATAGAAGTCGCTGGAAACAACAGCTTCATCACAGTAACCGAGAATGCCTTTCATTGGGCCTTCGCTTGCTGCTTTAACTGCTGCACAGATTTCTTCGTAAGTTGTTGGTTTAGCAAGTCTAACTGTAAGGTCAACTACAGAAACGTCAAGTGTTGGAACACGGAATGCCATACCTGTAAGTTTGCCTTTGAGTTCAGGAATTACCAAAGCACAAGCTTTTGCAGCACCTGTGGAGGAAGGAATGATGTTGCCTGCAGCTGCACGGCCGCCTCTCCAGTCTTTGTTGGAAGGACCGTCAACTGTTTTCTGTGTAGCTGTTGTAGCGTGAACAGTTGTCATAAGGCCTTCGATGATGCCGAATTCGTCATTGATAACTTTTGCCAAAGGAGCAAGACAGTTTGTTGTGCAGGATGCGTTGGAAACAACTGTCATATCTTTTGTGTATTTGTCAAGGTTAACGCCACATACAAATGTTGGTGTTTCTTTGTCTTTTGCAGGAGCAGAGATAATAACTTTTTTAGCGCCTGCTTCAAGGTGAGCCTGACATTTTTCTGTTGTTGTGAATACACCTGTGGATTCTACAACATATTCTACACCAAGTTCGCCCCAAGGAAGTTCTGCAGGGTTTTTGATTGCAAAGAATGGAACATGATGACCGTTAACAACGAGGTCTGTTTCTGTGGAAGAAACTTCACCTTTGAAACGACCGTGAATTGTGTCGTATTTTGTCATGTAAGCAGCGTAGTCAGGTGTAACACCGATATCATTGATACCTACAACTTCGTAAAGTTCTGGGTTAGCCATTGCAGCTCTGAATACAAGACGACCGATACGGCCGAAACCGTTAATACCAATTTTGATTGCCATAATAAATAGCCTCCTAAAAATGTAATAGTATTATAATATATTGGTTGTTAAAAAAATAACTTACTATATATATGATAGCTGTTTTAAACCATTAAGTCAAGAAAACAGCTATTTAAATATATTTCTAATATTTGTATTTTTAACTCAACAATATTGCATATAATCCTTATCATAAAAATCATATCATAAAACAGGATATTAGTAAAGCAAAAACTGAAAACCATGAGGTTTTGCTAAATAAAAGTGAATAAATAATACATAATAGTTTTGCTTTACAAAAAATATATTATCATATAAAATAAATAATACAAAGCTAATTATGTCGTATTTTGTCGAAAGGGAGCCGGGGGTATCGATGGATAATAAATATAAAGATATTTCAGAAATATTTGACAATACAGCGGACAGCGCAGATATACCGGAAAAAAACACCATGGATTATTTTGATATAATCAACAGGCAGCTCAGAGAACCGGTGACAAATATTTTTGCATCATTGCCTCTGCTGGCTGACAGCATAAACAGTCAGAATACTGAAAAATCAATGGAAACATTGCAGACGGTTTATCACAAAACATATCAGATGCTTAAGAGCGTAAACAATATTTCTCTGGCTGCAAGACTTATTGGCAAAAAAGAGTTTATAACAGAAATTATCGATTTTTCCAGTATGGTTCAAAGTGTTTTTGAAACATCGCAGCAGGTTCTGCCGGATTATTTCTCTCTTGATTTACAGGTGGAAAATGGTTGTGTGGTACAGGGCAACAGCACTTTACTTACTTCCATGCTGTTTAACCTGCTTCTTAACAGTTTCGATTACAGGGCAGAAGATGATGTGAAAGTTTGTGTTTCACTTAAAGCGTCAAACGGAAGATGGATATTCAGCTATAAAGACAATTCACTGGGAATAAAACCGGAACTTTCACAACAGGTATTTGAACCGTATTTCAGCTGCAATCCATACAATGATGGTGAAGTTGCTGATAAACTGGGGCTTGGCCTTTACATTGCAAAACAGGCAATATTACATGCTAAAGGCACGATGCTTCTGCAGACAGAGTTCAGTGACGGTGTTAAAATTATTGCATCATTTGCAGAATATGACGGCAGTGCATGTGCAATAAAAAGCAGACCTAAAGATTTTATGCTTAACAAATACAGTGCAATGTTTGTTACATTATGTGATTACTGTATACTGCCGGATTTATAATAAAAAAACAGACCTTGGAACATTTTTTGTTCCAAGGTCATTTTTATTTACTGACTAACTTCATCTTTCTTTTTGCTTCTTTTGAATATCACTGAACGGAACAGAATGATGTTCATAACAATAAAGAATGCAAGCAGGATAAGCCATGTCATGTATGACTTGACAGGTGCAAGTGTTGCCAGGAGCATAAGAGGAAAGCCAAATACGATAGCAGGGAAATTCTGGAAAACAAGGTTATCTGCAACAGGTGTTTTAAATTCAGGGTCTATTTCTCTGAGCAGAACAACACCTGTGCTTGCAGTGCCTGTAAGCATACCGTACATAGCAACAAACTGTTCGTTTTCATAATCAGGGAACAGCTTTCTGCATACAAAACCAATGTAGAAATATGTGATAAAAGCACCGCCAAGTCCAAGAACAAGAAGTACAGCCCAGTATTGCTGGAATATGCCAAGGCGTATAGCAGCAATGCCGGCAACAATCATAATATCAAAGAAAAAGTTGCTTGTTCTTGTCATAAGGAAGTTGTTGAGATACTGTCTGTTCATCAGCTTGTGTTTTCTCAGCTGACCAACGATGGCTTTGATAACAGTTGCAGAAAGTACACCAAGCAAAAAGTTGAAACCGAAGATAACGGATTTCATACCGGGCA
>SVMW01000053.1 GCA_015067215.1 Oscillospiraceae bacterium
GGCTACAAATTTCCAAAAGACGAAGACTAATTGATTTAGTCGTTACAACATAGTAAAGGAGTGACTCAAATGCCAGGTACAAGAAAGTTAGGCAGATCCACAGACCACCGCAGAGCTATGATGCGTGCTATGGTAACATATTTGCTTGAAAACGGCAAAATTGAAACTACAGTAACAAGAGCTAAAGAAGTTCGTGCGATGGCTGAAAAAATGATTACACTCGGTAAAGTTGACACTTTACACGCAAAAAGACAGGTATACAGCTATGTAACAAAAGAAGCTGTTGCTAAAAAAGTTTTTGACGAAATCGCACCAAGCTATGCAGGCCGTAACGGTGGTTACACAAGAATCATCAAAATCGGTGCTCGCCGTGGTGACGCTGCAGAGATGGCAATCATTGAATTGGTTTAATTTATTAAATTAATTGGCTTAAAGCCCTGTAAACAGCAGTTTACAGGGCTTTTTTGTATATGTTGGTTTTTTTTCAGCTTTAATATATGGAAAATACAGGATATTTTTAAACAATATAGCTATAGCTTTTTTATGGAATATGTAGTAAAATATAAACGTTAATGTGGAAATGTGTACAGTCAGGTTACTGTGCACAATCACAGAAAGCGAGGAAAAAACATTGGAAAAACCTACAAAAACATATAAAGCTTCAAATAACAGCAAGAAGCCTAAAAAAAAGGGTTCTAATTTTGGAGACACATTTATAAAAAGTGCCAGATTTGTTATAAACAAAGCCATGGCAGGCAGCATCCAGCACATTGCAATTCTTGTTGCAGCTGCAGTATTGGTGTTTGCTGTTGTTGGCGGCACTGTATGGGGCATTACAAGTCTTGCAGGCGGCAATGGCGGAAACAGCAATATAAGCGAAATTGAGATTGACCCTGAAGCAGACAACAAGTACGATAAAGATGCAAATATAATTGATACAAGCAAATTTGCTTCCACAATTCTGCAGGAAACTCAGGATGCAGGCCAGCAGTACATAACAGAAACACTTTTTGTGGGGGACAGCAACACTGTGCGTTCCCTTATGTATGATGTAACAGGCAACACATGGGAAAATGTTGTTGGTGCTGTAGGTATCGGTATTCAGCATGTTGCTTCTGATCCAGTGGCATGTGTTACATTTACCCAGCCCACAGACCCTGTTGACATTGTAACAGCTATCAAATGGATACAGCCAAAGCGTGTTGTGTTTACATTCGGCACAAACAATGCAAGCTGGACAGTGGAAAGCTTTATTGAAGAATACAAAAAAGCAGTGGATACAGCATATCAGGCATATCCGTACTTTGATGTTATTATCAACGCAATACCACCAGTTGACAAGGTGCGTGACTATCCAAATGTAACAATGCAGCAGATAGACGCATTTAACGCAGCATTGGCACAGATGTGCGAAGAAGAAGGATATAAATTTCTTAACAGTGCACAGGCACTTAAGGATGAAACAACTGGCTTTGCTAAAAAAGACTACACAATCAGTGATGGTATTCACCTTAGTAAAAACGGATTTACAGCACTGTTTGACTATATCAGAACACATGCTCTGGAAACAGAAGACAGACGTCCTGAACTTACATACTGTCCAAAACGTAATGAAATCGAAATGCCGACAATTCTTCAGGACCCAGTTGCTATCCGCGGCGGCCTTAAAGTTATCTTTACATCCAACGATTACTCACTTGGCTCTGTAGATGGCGAAGTTGAACAGTATGTTAAATATACAAAAACCTCTGATGCAGTAACAGCAGTTGCAAAATCTGAAAATGGCGGTATCTTTACAGGCTGGAGCTGTGAATATGGCGGAATTTCTGATCCTAATTCAGCAACAATTACATTTACAGCACCACAGCTGTCTGAAGAGATAACAACAGTTACAATCACTGCAAACTTCAAAAAAGGCGATGTGGATATTTCCAGCCACTCTCTCAATCTTAAAGTTGGTCAAAAATCCACACTTACAGCAAGCGCATCAGGCGGCCACAGCATAACATGGTCCAGTTCCAATACAAACATCGCAACAGTAAACAGCAGCGGTGTAGTAACAGCGGTTGCCCCAGGTACAGCAAAAATTACAGCATCTGCACTTAACGGCCAGATGTCTGCAAGCTGCACAGTATCTGTTCAGGCGGCAGCAACACCAACACCAGAAACATTGAAGAGCATTTCCTTTAAAGGTGATTTAACTTCAGGTGAAGTTAATGTGGGATCTTCTGTTGAACTTACAGTGGTTGCAAACCCTGAAGGTGCACAGCTTGGCACAGTTACATGGACATCCAGCGATACATCAGTTGCAACAGTTGCAGCAAACGGTACAACAAATAAAGTTTCGGGTGTAAAAGCTGGTACAGCAACAATCACAGCATCTGTAAATGACGGCAAGCTTAAAGCAACATATACAGTGACAGTAAAAGATGCAAATACATCACAAATAACTGGTATTGCTCTTGAACCTGTAACAGTAAACGTGGGAGAAAGCAAAACTCTTACAGTAAAATACACACCAACAGGTGCAACACCAACTGCAAAGCCAACATTCTCAACATCAGACACTTCTGTTGCAACAATAAATGCAGAAGGTAAAGTAACAGGTGTAAAAGCAGGCACAGCAACACTTACAGCTACAGTGAACAACATTACTGCTACAACAACTGTAACGGTAAAAGCTGTTTCTTCTGCAACACCAACACCAACTCCTACTCCTACCCCAACAGCAAAATGTGAATACTGTGGTGCAGATGCACACGATAAGTCCTCGTGTACAAAATGGTGTAATACATGTAATACATCAGGCCATGATGAAACAGAAACACATTGTGCAGACTGTGGTGTATATGGACACGAGAACAAAACATCACAAAGCTGTACAAAATATGAAGCACCACACGAACACAGCTGGTCAAATGCCACATGTACAGAACCGCAGAAATGCTCTTGTGGTGAAACACAGGGAGATGCTTTGGGCCATGACTGGAAGGATGCAACATACGAAGCACCAAAAACATGCAGCAGATGTGGCATAACAGACGGCAGCCCGCTTGAACCTACACCTGTTCCGCAAGAACCTGAAAAGAAACCAGAACCAGATCCTGAACCAGATCCAGAACCTGAACCACAGGTTAATTCTGAACCAGAAAGTGAACAGTAATTAATAATTAAAAATCTGTCAGTTTTAATAGCTGGCAGATTTTTTATTTGTGTTTTTTATGTAAAATAAGCACTTTTTCTATCCCTTAAGTTTGACATAACGGGTGATATATATTAAAATATAATATTGGATAAATATAGTTTATATATTTGTTTCTTGGTTGAGATATCTCAACATATAAATCTGACATTATGCTTTGCGGCAGCATAAAGCCGCATAATAAGGAGATATAATGGCTTTTATTGAAAAACTTTTTGGCAGCTATCAATCTAAAGAGCTTAAAAAAATCGAGCCAATCAAAAATCAGGTTCTGGCACTTGAAGGCAAGTACAAGGCTATGTCTGATGCAGAACTTAAAAACCAGACAAAACTTTTAAAGGAACGCCTTGCAAATGGTGAAACTTTGGATGATATTCTTCCAGACGCATTTGCGGTTTGCCGTGAAGGCGCAACACGTGTGCTTGGTATGACACATTATCCTGTGCAGATTATCGGCGGTATCGCCCTGCACCGTTCTAACATTGCCGAAATGAAAACAGGTGAAGGTAAAACCCTTGTTGCTACACTGCCTGTTTATCTTAACGCACTTACAGGCAAAGGTGTGCACGTTATCACAGTCAATGACTATCTTGCACGCCGAGACAGTCAGTGGATGGGCAAACTTTACACATTCCTTGGCCTTACAGTTGGCCTTTGCGTTCACGGTATGAAAACCGAAGAAAAACGTGCAGCATACAACTGCGATATCACATACGGCACAAACAACGAGTTTGGCTTTGACTATCTGCGTGACAATATGGTGCTCTACAAAGAAAATATGGTACAGCGCGAATTTAACTTTGCAATCGTGGACGAAGTGGACTCTATCCTTATCGACGAAGCAAGAACTCCGCTTATCATCTCTGGTCAGGGCGATAAATCAACAGATATGTACAAGGTTGCCTGCAGCTTTGCACGCAGCCTCAAATACTTCCGAATAGCAGAACACGACTCCAAGGAAGAAATGGATAACATCAAAGAAGATGTTATTATCGACGAAAAGGCAAAATCCACAACACTTACCAAAAACGGTATCGAAAAGGCCGAAAGATACTTTAATGTGGAAAACTATTCCGACCCTGAAAACATGTCTTTGCAGCATTATATCAATCAGGCTATCAAAGCTCAGGGCATTATGAAAAGAGACGTTGACTATGTTGTAAAAGATGGTCAGGTTGTTATTGTTGACGAATTTACAGGCCGTCTTATGGAAGGCCGCCGATATTCCGACGGTCTGCATCAGGCTATTGAGTCCAAAGAAGGCGTAAAGGTGGAAAGAGAAAGCAAAACACTTGCTACAATCACATTCCAAAACTACTTCCGTATGTACAAAAAGCTGGCAGGTATGACAGGTACAGCTTTAAGTGAAGCAAACGAATTTCTGGAAATTTACGGTCTTTCTGTGCTTGAAATTCCAACAAACAGACCTATTGCACGTAATGATATGAATGACGTTGTTTACAAAACTGAACGTGCAAAGTTCAATGCAGTTGCTGACGATGTTGTGGAAGCACACAAAAACGGACAGCCTGTTCTGGTTGGTACAATCTCCATTGAAAAATCCGAAGAACTGTCACGTCTGCTTAAAAACCGCGGTGTAAAGCACGAAGTTCTCAACGCTAAATTCCATGATAAAGAAGCCGAAATTGTTGCACAGGCAGGCAAAAAAGGCGCTGTTACAATTGCAACAAACATGGCTGGCCGCGGTACTGACATTATCCTTGGCGGTAACGCAGAGTTTATGGCTAAAAATGATATGCGTAAACAGGGCTACACCGAGGAAATGATTGAAAATGCAAACAGCTTTTTCGATACAGAAGACCAAGAAATTATTGCGGCAAGAAAGGTTTATGCAGACCTTGTGGCAAAATATAAGGCACAGCTTGCACCAGAAGCAGAGGCAGTGCGCAAAGCAGGCGGTTTGTTTATCATCGGTACCGAACGTCACGAATCCCGCCGTATCGACAATCAGCTGCGTGGCCGTGCAGGCCGTCAGGGTGACCCTGGTAAAACACGCTTTTATGTAAGTATGGAAGATGACCTTATGCGTCTTTTTGGCGGTGACAGAACAACTGCTGTTATGGAAAAACTGGGCTATGACGAAACAATGCCTATCGAAAACAAAATCATAACAAACTCCATAGAAAGTGCGCAGAAGAAAATCGAAGGCCGCAACTTTGATATCCGTAAGCGTGTTCTCAACTACGATGATGTTATGAACAAGCAGCGCGAAATTATCTATGGTCAACGTCAGAGCGTTCTTGCAGGCGAAGATATCTCCGAAAGCCTTAAAGATATGGTTACAGGCTCTATTGAAGTTAATGTTGATACATTCTGCAGCGGCAACGAAGCAGAACACTGGAATCTTGCATCCCTGCGCAGTATTTATCTTGGCTGGCTGCTTACAGAAAACGAGCTTCGTTACACAGATGCACAGCTTGCAACCATTAAAAGTGATGAAATCAAAGAGTATATCACAAACAAAGCTCTCGCAATCCTTCACGAAAAAGAAAAGGTGCTTGGCAGCGAACAGATGCGCGAGCTGGAACGCGTTGTGCTCCTGCGCACTGTTGACAGCAAGTGGATGGAACATATCGATGCAATGGACGAACTTAAAAAAGGTATCGGCCTGCGCAGCTATGGTCAGCATGACCCTGTAAGTGAATACCGCTTTGAGGGCTTTAATATGTTTGACGAAATGATAGAAAATATCCGTCAGGACGTAACAAAGCTGCTTATTACAGCAAACCTTGCAAAACCTGTTCAGCGTCAGGCAGTTGCAAAAATCACAGGCACAAGCGGCGGAGGGGACAACAGCGTTAAAAAACAGCCTGTAAGACGCAGTGCAGACAAAGTGGGCCGTAACGACCCATGTCCATGCGGCAGCGGCAAAAAATATAAAAAATGCTGCGGCAGAACAAGTGCTGACAAAGGCGAAGATTAATCTAAAGCCAAGATTAAAAAATTATAATAAAATTATAAAGACACAGCAAAATGATTGCTGTGTCTTTTATTGTGCAAAAATTATGCTTATGATATATTATAAGCAGTTAGATAAATTTGAATAGGTCGAACAGATTGAAACACCCCATAACGGAGAAACTTTTGTGGTTTCTCCGTTTGTTTACAATGTGAAAGAAATTCTGATGGACATATAAATGCAGTGTTTGGAATTGCTATTGAAATATTGGTA
>SVMW01000015.1 GCA_015067215.1 Oscillospiraceae bacterium
AATGGGCGTTATCAAAGCTGTTAAAGAACTCACAGGTCTCGGCCTCAAAGAAGCAAAAGACCTCGTTGACAACTGTCCAAAAACAGTTAAAGAACAGGCTCCAAAAGCAGAAGCTGAAGAACTCAAAGCTAAACTCGAAGCAGCTGGCGCTAAAGTTGAACTCAAATAATTTTTGTTTGACAATGTTTTTAAAGGCATCGCAGAAATGCGATGCCTTTTTGTTTTTTGCGTATTAAGTTTTAAATATTGACAGTTGGTCAAATTGAAATTTGTACAACAGCTCAGTACCTGAACACATTTGATATAATTATCGGTTATTCTGGACGAATAAGATGTAATTATATTACAGAAATGATGTTGAACAATTTATAAAAAGCTGTCTGACATCATTTTAAATGCAGATGTACACTGCTGAAACACGAGACAGCTCCCAAAATTACACCTGAAATTCCAAGCAATAACCCTGTGGGGTAATAGATAAGCATTAATAAAAATGATATAAATTAATTATAAAATACTTAACACAGGCAAAAGGATTAATGGCAGTATCATACATTCTCAATATCACTGTGTCTGTAATCTCCCAAACATAAACGGAGGTGCATTTTTATGAAAAAATTACCAATGATTTTGTTGCTGATTGCACCATATGCCATATATTTTCTTTGCGACCGCGCAAATATGGATTTCGCAATTGGCCTTTGCATATATGGATTTATCCTGATTTTTAATATGATATATGCTTTTTTTATGCCAAAACTTGCGTTTAACGGAAAACAGCTTCTGTTCTGGAATCTGCTGATAAAACTGTGTCACATTCCGCTGGTTGTTATAATACTTTTGACAGTTCTCCTGACATCGCTTATAGGCGGCGAAGCTATGCGGGATGCAGTTCCGTCTATGATTTTATTTACCTTTGCCGGCTGTTATATGCTGCAGTTATCCTCCGCAATGTTCGGCATAAGCGGATTTTTGTGGCTGCGCAAAAACCACAGGCTGACCCGAAAGGATGTCGCTGTTTGTACAGCGGCACAGCTGATACCAATTGCTGATATTCTGGGTTCTGTAGTGTGCTACTTTATGTTCCGCAAGCACGGACAAACCTTTGAAAAAGCGAAACCCGATTTTGATGACGATTAATTTTTATTCTGATACCGAAAAAAGGTGATAATATGAAATTTAAAACAATTATTGTAATACTGGTAATGATTATAATCGGAGGTGTGTTTATGGGCTTATTTTCCGGCTGTTCAGCCAACAGATATACCGTGGACTATTGCGGACAAAAAAATTTATATAAACGTGCAAAATCATCATACAGGGCAGGTCAGGAAGTTACGCTCTATTATCCACATGTTGCTACCGATACCGACTACTGTTTTTATCTTGATGATGAAAGACTTAATATCAGCTATGAAGGCAAAAAAGGCTTTGCCATCAGATTTACTATGCCGGAGCATGATGTTAAACTTTATATGACTTCAAATAACTCTATGTCTGCGTTTTCATAATCAAAAATGCCGCAATTTACATAAAAACAGCTGTTACATTTGTTTGTAACAGCTGTTTTGGTGTTATACCGACATATAGAACTATTTGACCCATTCTGAATATATTATAGCAATACAGTATATAAAACTCAAACAAAAAACTCCCGTCAGTATGACGGGAGTTTTGTTATATTATATTGTTTTACAGAACATCAATTGCAAGTTTGATAAAGATGCCGATAAGCACCACAATCATAACTTTTTTAACAAGTTTGCTGCCGTGTTTGATTGCATAACTGGAACCGAGGTAGTTGCCTGCCATGCTGAAAACCGCTGCAGGAATTGCAATTGCCCAGATAACCTGACCTGCTGTTACAAAGCTTATAAATGCAGATACATTGCTCGCTACGTTTACAATTTTTGCACATCCACCGCTTTTTATGTAATCGAGACCAACAAACATATTGAAACCGATAATCATAAATGTGCCTGCGCCCGGACCGATAAGGCCGTCATAAGCGCCTGTGATAAGACCAACAATAAATGCAACAACATTAAGACGGAATGCAGTGAGTTCTGCTGTGCCTTCGTCACTGCCTTTCTTTTTGCCGAAGATAACGAAAACTGCAACAACAGGAAGAATAATAACAAATGCGGTTTTGAGGGTGGCCGCGTCAATTCTCAGTGCAACCTGACTGCCCAGTGCAGAGCCTGCAAAGGAACCTATTGCTGCAACAATTGCTGCGTGCCAGTTTACATTGCCGCTTTTTATGTATTTCCATGCTGCAACCGATGTGCCGAACATACTCATTGCTTTGTTTGTGCCAAGTACGTTATGCATTGGCAGACCTGCCAGCATATATGCAGGGGTTGCAATCAATCCGCCGCCGCCTGCAATTGAATCGATAAATCCAGCCAGAAACACCAATGGACATACTATAAGACAAGCCTGGATTATCCCGGCCATATCAAGATTTAAAACTTCCATTTTTTCTCTCCCTTTTCAAGAATACTAATATAGTATACCATAAACCAGTTTATTTACAATAGTTAATACAAATGTTATAATATGAAAAATTGTTTTGACAACAGGAAAGGTTTTGTTATGAAAACACCGGTTTTATATATAGTTATTCCGTGCTATAACGAGCAGGAAGTTCTGCCTGTTACAGCACCTATGTTTATAAATAAGCTGAACAGCCTTGTTTCGCAGGGACTCTGCAGTGAAGACTCAAAGGTTATGTTTGTAAATGATGGTTCAAAGGATAAAACCTGGGATATAATCTGTGCCTTTGCAAAAGAGAACAGACAGTTTAAAGGAATAAACCTTTCCCGCAACCGAGGACATCAGAATGCTCTGCTGGCAGGGCTTATGCATGCAAAGGATGAATGCGATGTTACCATATCCATCGACTGTGACGGACAGGACGATATAAATGCAATGGACGAAATGATGAGACAGTTTCATGACGGATGCGATGTTGTTTATGGTGTCAGAAGCAAAAGGGATACCGACACATTCTTTAAACGTGCAACCGCTGAAGGTTTTTATAAATTTATGAAATTTATGGGAGCGGAAACTGTGTTTAACCATGCAGACTATCGCCTTATGAGTAAACGTGCGCTGGAAGGTCTCGCAGAGTTTAAAGAGGTAAACCTGTTTTTGCGCGGTACAGTACCTCTTGTCGGGTACAAATCTACCAGCGTTTACTACGAAAGAAACGAAAGACTGGCAGGGGAAAGTCATTATCCGTTTTCAAAAATGCTAAACCTTGCCCTTAACGGTATAACAAGTCTTTCCACAAAGCCTCTGCAATACATTACAATAATAGGTCTTGCAATGGCATTTGTCAGCTTTATGGTTATAATCTGGGCGGTTATTGCCCGTTTTACAGGCAGTACTGTTGCAGGCTGGACAAGTATGATAGGTGTAATGGCGCTTATAGGCGGCATTCAGCTGTTCTGTCTTGGAATAATAGGTGAATATATAGGTAAAATTTATTCTGAAGTCAAGCAGAGACCAAAATTTATCATCGAAAGCACAACCGACGACAGTAATGAATAAAAAGGCAACAGCGCAAGCGACATCAGGATGAGAAAACTTAAATACCCGCCAAATCGCTGTAAAGTGATTTGACGGGTACATTTTTGCTCATTTTTGTGTTGGAAATAATGGGTTTATGTTTTCTTGCCGGGAGGTTGTTCAGAGCTTTTCCTGTGCCGTTTGGCTTATAATCTGCTTTGCATATAACGGCACACGGCAGATATATTATTGCGTTTCACATCATTTTCATCTGCAACAAACAGTTTTGGAGTGTTGCTGTTATCCAGAGTTATCACTGTGTCATTTTTGCAGCAGCTACCGTCAAGCTGAAAGTAGCATATATCTCCGCGGCATATGCGCCCTGAAATGTCCTGATTTACCACAATGCCAAACTGACATACCGATGTCAGCGGATTTGCCGGCAACAGTGAAAAACTGACTTGCGTATATCCATTGCCTGAAAACACAGGGACAAATGCAGAATTTTCAGTGTAATTGCATTCTGGTGGTAAAAACAGTTCCGCAGGCGTGCAGCCGAGAATTCTGCACAGAAAAATCACCTGTCCTGCAGAGGCTTCTTTTTCACCCAGTTCCCACTGTGCGACAATGCTGGGGCTTATATGCAGAAATTCCGCAAGCTGAAGCTGGGAAAAACCTTTTTCTTTTCGCACAATTTTTAACCCTTTCAACCTTGCACCGCCTTTCAGGGGAAAATTACACTTGCAAAAATATATATACACAAATAGAATATATATTGTATTAGTAACATTTTATCACTTAACAGTGCAGATATAAACAATCAAAGGAGCCGGAATTGAACAACACAAGCAAAAACATGAAAGCTGTAATGGCAGTTATAATGATATTTCTTGCAATCTCTGTGTTTGCGGGAATAATAATGGTTTTCGGAAATGCCAGCCCTGCAGTGACAGACAGTTCATCACAGCACAGTGAAGGAACAGATGTGTCTGTATCGGAAAAACAGGAGGAACAAAGCAGTTCTCTTATTGAGAAGGAATCCGCTTCACAGCCGGATAACTATGAAAACGGGGGTGAAGCTTCATCATCTGCAGCAGAATCTGAAAGCGATTCCGATTCACAGTCAAAGCCGACTGCCACACCTGAAGCTACCGCCACACCAACGGCAACACCTGCAGCTACTGCTGCACCGACAGCAACACCACAGCCTCAGCAGACACCTGTATCATCACAGATGAAGGCAATGTGGATAAGTTATCTGGAGTTTCAGTCGGTCAATTTCGGCAGTAAATCTGCCTTTGTAAACGATATGACACAGATGTTTTCAAACTGCAGCAATATGGGACTTGATACAGTGATAGTTCAGGTGCGTCCTTTCGGTGATGCCCTTTACAAATCATCTGTCTTTCCGTCAAGTCATCTCATAACAGGCTATCAGGGTGCGCCTTTGGCATATGACCCTCTTGAAGAAATGGTAAAAATAGCACACAGCAAAGGCCTGCGTATTGAAGCGTGGATTAACCCTTACCGCGTTCGTCTCAGCAGCAAAATGCCTGATAACATTGCACAGAACAACCCTGCAAACAACAGCGAACTTGTAATAGAGGCAAACGGTGGTGTTTATTACAACCCTGCGCTGACAGAAGTGCAGGACCTTGTTGTAAAAGGTGTTGCAGAGATTGTGGAAAATTACGATGTTGACGGAATACATCTGGACGATTATTTTTATCCGTCAACCGAGTCGTCCATTGATGAAGCTCAGTATAAACAGAGCGGAACAGGCCTTTCACAGGATGACTGGAGAAGAGAAAATGTAAATACTCTTGTAAAAAAACTTTACAGTACAGTAAAAAATATTGACAGTACCGTAACTTTCGGCATCAGCCCACAGGGCAATAATGACAATAACTATACAATGCAGTACAGTGATGTAAAACTGTGGCTGGCAAACGAAGGCTATGCCGATTATATTATGCCACAGATTTACTGGGGGTTTGGTTACCTGACTAAATCGGGAAGAACGGACTATCAGTTTGTAAATCTCTGTGAGCAGTGGGAAAATTATCCGCGTGCATCGGGTGTAAAACTTTACATAGGTCTTGGGGCATATCGCATCGGTGACGGCGATGGTGGTGCAAACGACCAGAGCGAGTGGAGCAGGGGCGACAACCTTATGCGTATGATAAGCACAACAAATTCCATCGACGGCATAGACGGTTTTGCACTTTACCGCTATGACAACCTGTTTGAAAACAGCAAGTATTCTGCTCTTGCAAAAAGTGAAGTGGAAAACATAACCGACCTGCTGAGCTGAATGGCATAAAATAAAAAATCACCTTAACGGTTCCGTTCAAGGTGATTTTTTTGTGCTGTTCAGTTGTCTGATTGACTGGTATTTATCCCGTGTGGCAATTCCGCCGCGGATATGCCGTTCCTGTTTGTTGGTTTGCAGCACCATTGCAACCTGATTGTAAAGATTGCGGTTGGTGTGTTTCAAAACCTTTGTGATATCTTTATGTACGGTGGATTTTGATATGCCGAAAACCTTTGCTGTACTGCGCACGGTAGCGTTATTGTCAATGATATACTGCCCAAGTGCTTCGCAGCGGGACAAAGTGGTGTTGCCATGATATTTTATATAAAATTCGTTCATGATATGCTCCCTGAAAAAAGCTTTACTAATTTTTATGCACCGCAGAGCAATAAAAGAACACCCATATTTTCTTAAAAAAATGACAAAAAACACGACCGGGGAATGATATCATAATTCTATGACAACTTACATAAAATATTCAGATAAAGATATTGGATTTTGTGTAAAAATTGTACAAATTCAATATTAAAACCAGCTTATTTTTTAATATATTTGTCCAAAAATGTCTTGAAAAAAAACATATAAGTGGTAAGATAATATTAAGGTGTGTAATTGTATTCTAAAATAGGATGATGCCGTGGATTACCTATCTAAAGAATATTGTGAAAAGCCTGAATATCTGTTTGAGTACAATATACATTTCTGTTCCGGCAAAGCGTAAACCGAGAGCAGTAAAGGTAACTGAAACAAATGCAGAAAAAGCATCAAAAACAAAATCTGCATCAAAAAAGTATAAAACCGCAGCAAAAAAAGCAGCGGAATAAATATATATATAAGTGACTGAATGTGACTTGAAATAAATAAGGAGAGTGAACTATATGAAAGAGTGTGTAGCAATGCTTCTGGCAGGCGGTCAGGGTTCAAGACTGTATGCCCTTACACAATCAATGGCTAAACCAGCAGTTTATTTTGGCGGTAAATATCGTATCATCGACTTTCCGCTTTCAAACTGTGTAAACAGTGGTATCGATACAGTTGGTGTTCTCACCCAGTATCAGCCTCTTGAACTTAACGAATACCTTGGCAACGGCCAGCCTTGGGACCTTGACAGAATGTATGGTGGTGTACATGTTCTTCCGCCATACCAGAAGGCAACAGGTTCTGACTGGTACAAAGGTACAGCAAATGCTATCTACCAGAACATTAATTTTATCGAAAGATATGACCCTGAATATGTGCTCATCCTTTCCGGTGACCATATTTATAAAATGGACTATGCAAAAATGCTGGCAGCACATAAAGAAAAAGGTGCTGACATTACAATTGCTGTTCTTGATGTACCAAAAGAAGAAGCAAGCCGTTTTGGTATTATGACCTGTGATGAAACAGGCAGAATTGTAAAATTTACAGAAAAACCAAAGAATCCTGATTCAACACTTGCTTCCATGGGTATCTACATCTTCACATGGGAAAAACTTAAAAAATATCTTATTGAAGACGAAGCAAATCCGGAAAGTGAAAATGACTTTGGTAAAAACATTATCACATCCATGCTGGCAGACCAGCAGAAACTTTACGCATACAACTTTGAAGGTTACTGGAAAGATGTTGGTACAATTGACTCCCTGTGGGAATCCAATATGGACCTGCTTGACCCTAACGTTCCGTTTGACGTTTGGGACAAAGAATGGAAAATCTACTCCAGAACACTTAACAGTCCTCCACAGTATGTAAGCGACAATGCGGTTGTGGAAAACTCCATGATCAGCGAAGGCTGCGAAGTTGAAGGAACAATCGACTTCTCCGTATTGTTCCAGAACGTTGTGGTTGAAGAAGGTGCAACAGTTACAGACTCCATTATTATGCCTGGCACAGTTGTTAAAAAAGGTGCTGTGGTTGAATATGCAATTATTGGCGAAGGCTGTACAATCGAAGCAGGTGCACACATCGGCGAACGTCCTGAATCAGTTGAAGACAGTGCAAACTGGGGCATTGCTGTTATCGGCAACAACCTTTCTGTATGCGAAAATGCAAAAGTACCTGCAAAAGCTATGATTTACAATGATGTTAAGGAGGAAAAATAATATGGCACCAAAAGATAAAGTTTTAGGGATTATTTTTCCTAACTCACATGACGAAGCAATCCCTGAATTGACAAGTATCCGTACAATGGCATCTGTTCCTTTCGGCGGCAGATACAGAATGATTGACTTTACACTGTCAGGCCTTGTTGCAGCAGGCGTTGCAAATATCTGTGTTGTTCCAAGAACAAGCTATGTTTCACTTATGGACCATGTAGGCAGCGGTAAAGAATGGGACCTTGCACGCAAACGCGGCGGCCTTAAAATTTTCCCGCCTTATGGTGAAGCAGGCACAAAAAGCGGCAAAGGCAAACTTGGTGCTTTGTCATCTATCGTAAGCTACATAGAATCATCTGCATGTGAATATGTTGTTCTCAGCGATTGCGGCATTGCATGTGCAATCGACTATGATGACCTTATCGGCAAACATATTGAATCCAATGCAGATATCACAATTGTATACAACGATGACACAATTGATGAAACAGCAAAAACAGACAACGTTACACTTGATGTGCGCAACGGCAAAGTGTGCGAAATTCTTGTTAATGATGTTTCTGATAAAGTTCGTCACTGCGGTATGTGGGTTTATGTAATCAACAAAGACCTGCTTGTAAATGCAATTTATGACTGCGATGCAAAAGGTCTCAAAGACTTTGAAAGAGATGTGCTTCAGGCTGCTGTTGGCAGACTCAATGTAAAAGGCTATGAATATACAGGCTACGCTAAGAGAATTACAAACCTCAAGAGCTTCTATGATGCAAACCTTGCACTGTGCGACAGAGAAACTCTGACACAGCTGTTCAAAGTTTACCCGATTCACACAAAAGTTCGTGATGACGCACCTGTAAGATATGCAATCGGTTCCACAGTTAAAAACACAATAGCTGCAGACGGCTGCTTCATTGAAGGCAGTGTTGAAGGTTCTGTGCTGTTCCGCGGCGTTAAAGTTGGCAAAGGTGCAACAGTTAAAAACTGTGTACTTATGCAGGACGTTGTTGTGGAAGACGGTGCAGTGCTTGAAAATGTGATCTGCGACAAATCTGCTGTTGTAACAAAGGAACAGAAACTGGTTGGCGCATCAACACATCCTGTATATATTGAAAAGCGTGCAAAAGTATAATAAGGAGATTTTATATAAATGAAAGTTTTATATTGCTCAAGTGAAGCTGTACCTTTTGCAGCAAGCGGTGGTCTGGGCGATGTTGCAGGCAGTTTGCCAAAAGCATTGTATGACGAAGGCGTTGATGTTCGCGTTGTAATGCCTATGTACGGCCAGATAAAAGAAAAATACGGCGACCAGCTGGAATTTGTAAAAAGCTTTGATGTAAGCCTTGGCTGGCGCAGTCAGTATTGCGGTGTGTTTACACTTACAAAAGACGGCGTTGTATACTACTTTATCGACAACGAATACTACTTTAAACGTCAGGGTCTGTATGGCCATTATGATGACGGCGAAAGATTTGCTTATTTCTCCAAAGCAATTCTGGAAATGCTGGTTAACATTGACTTTACACCTGATATTATCCACACAAATGACTGGCAGACAGCACTTGTAACACTGTACATCAATGTTTACTACCGCCATATGCCAAAATTCTATAATACAAAAACTGTACTTACCATTCACAACATTCAGTATCAGGGTCAGTACGGTATGGATATGGTTGGCGGTGTGCTTGGTATTCCAAACGAATACGCACATCAGCTGGAATACGAAGGTGCCTGCAACTTTATGAAAGCAGGTATCGAAAATGCCGACAAGGTTACAACAGTTTCCCCAAGCTATGCACAGGAAATTCTTGACCCTTGGTACAGCCACGGCCTTGACCCGCTTCTCCGTGAACGTCAGCACAAACTGTGGGGTATCCTCAACGGTATCGACTATGTTTCCTACAACCCTGCCGATGACAAGGGCATTGTTGCAAACTTTACAGCGGATGACTTTGAAAAAGGCAAAGCAGCCTGCAAAGCTGAACTGAGAGAAATTTTTGGCCTCGAAGAAAACGACAAGCCAATTGCTGCTGTGGTAAGCCGCCTGGTTGAACATAAAGGCTTTGACCTTGTAAAGAGCGTGGCTGAAAGACTTGTTGAAGACGGTTACCAGCTGGTTGTTCTGGGCACAGGCGAAGCACAGTACGAAGACTTTTTCGGTTATATGGCTTACAAATACCCAGGTCAGGTTGGTGTACGCCTTGCATTTATCCCTGCACTTGCACGCAAAATCTATGCAGGCAGCGATATATTCATTATGCCAAGTAAATCTGAACCTTGCGGATTAAGCCAGATGATTGCCCTGCGTTACGGCACAGTACCTGTTGTGCGCGAAACAGGGGGCTTGCGTGACAGTGTTCACGACTGCGGTTATGGCAATGGCAACGGCTTTACATTTGCCGATTATGATTCCTACAAATTGTACGAATGCTGCCAGAGAGCACTTGGGGCTTATTACGACAAAGAAAACTGGTCAAATCTTGTAAAAAGTGCAATGGAATCTGACTGCAGCTGGAATGTAAGTGCAAAAGAATACATCCGTATGTATGAAGACTGTATGTCACAGTGGTAAAAATAGCATATTATAGAACAAGACAGAGAAGTTAAACTTCTCTGTCTGTTTTTTTGTCAAATTCAAATGTTTCACTTAATATTTTTTTTATTTCACCAATCAGTTTTTTTATTTCATCAAGGTCACTGTGCAGCATTTCAATGGAAATATCACTATGGATTTCAGGGGTGAAAAAACTCTGATTCCACATATTTGCAGTGGAAAATTCAAACGGAAAATCCTCAGAATTTTCTGTTTGAGGAATATGATTTTCAAGGGAGGAAAGGCTGCTGTCAGCAATAAAAACATTTTCTTTCATAACATATCACCCGGTTGTTTCAATATTACTAAAGTATATGGCACAGCGGCAAATTTTATTCAGCAAAAAAGGTTATCCCTTTTAACAGGGATAACCTTTTGGTTTATCAGTATACTTTGTATGCCCAGTTAAGGTCAACCGCACCGGAAACACCGGGGCAGCTGCCTGTGCCTGTGTACTGCCACATATCGTATCGGTGGCTGAAATCAGTGGAACTTGCATAGTGTGCAAGCCAGATGTCATACTGTGAAATCTGGCTGTAATCCAGCTGATAGTAGAACCAGGATTTGCTTGCATAAACCCCTGCCTTGTAACCGCTGTTTCTGACGGTCTGGCAGAAAGCATTTGCAATTGCAGTACGCTGGGTTTTGGACAATTTGTCTGCACGGCCAACACCTGTGCCGGTAGCTTCGGTGTCAAAGTAGATAGGGTAGTGCAGCTTGTAGCCATTGCAGAGCTGAATAGCCATGGAAGCTTCTTCAACTGCTTCTTCAACTGTGACAGCCTGGGAATAGAAGTAAACACCCACTTTAAGGCCCGCTGCCCTTGCACCTGCAATATGGCTTTTGAAGTAAGGATCTTCAACCATAACACCACTGCCATAGCCGCGGTAACCTACACGGATAATTACATAATCCACACCGCTTGCTTTAACTTTTGCCCAGTCTACCTTAGGCTGATATTTGGAAACGTCAATACCTTTTGCAACATTTTTAACCACAACACCGTCAGAGTCAAAATTGTATGTATTGCCGCCTATAATAACCTGACCTTTTACCATGCTGCCGTCGGCAAGATAATAGGAAGTTTTGTTTTCATTCCAGCCGCCTTTGTAAACCTTTTTGGTTTCGTGAGCTTCAGTAATGTCCAGCTTTTTCAGAATGCTGTCAGAAATTTTTGCACTGTTTTTATCGTAGATGTCTGCCTTTACAGTGCTGTCATAGCTCGGTTTGCTGTTCTGTGAACCGGATGTGTTAGAAGAATGACTGTCGGAAGAGGAACTGCCGCTGCCGGAAGAGGAGCCCTGTGAATCGGAGCTGCTGTCAGATGCGGAACTGCTGTCAGACGAAGAAGAACTTTCCTGTGAGGCAGAAGAGCTTTCAGATGAAGAAGAACTTTCAGATGAAGAGGAACTTTCTTCGGAAGAAGAACTGTCCGGAGTAGTATAGTTGGGGCAGGATGAACTGCTGCTGTCTGCGTGACCGTATTTGCCACAGGAGGAACAATGAATATCGTTTGCTGTGTGACCTGCATGGGAATCACATAATGTACAGTATGCGGCGGAACAGTTTTCAGTTTTAACCTGACCGCAGTCGGCACAGATTTCTGCTGCTGATGAAGAATTTTCTTCAGAAGAACTTTCGGGAACAGAAACGGTTTCGGAGGAGGAAGCAGTGTCGTCTGCTGCCATAACGGAATCTGCAACAGTCAGCGGCATAAAGGTTAAAAATGCATTGCCGCGCACATTGAACACCGAATAATTGGCAGAAAGCATATCGGTAAGCTCCGTAAGAAACTGTGCCGCAGCTGCAGTGCTGTCGGAAACCGATGGGGAAGGGGTGGCGTTAAGCACACGGATATCCCCCACAATATAGCCTTTTTCATCAACTTTTGCGATATAAATGCTTTTTGAACCGTCGCGGTTATATATGTAACCTGTGTTTGACTCGGCAAAATCACCTTTGGAAAGGTTATTTACTTTATACTTGTATGCTGTAATTTCTGTTGTAACGGATGCTGTTTTGTTTTCGTAAGTTGGAAGCTGAGGTGTAGGTTCCGGTGTTGCTACAGGTTTTGTCAGGCTTGCATCTTCCTTGGAAACATCAATTTCAGTTTCGTCCTTGATTTTGTCGGCAACATCAACCTTTTCGTATTTAACTTTTTCCTTAACGGTACATTCTACAGTATCTTCGGTAATGATATATCCCTCTGCAGGGCTTATGGTAACAGTGTAATCACCTGCAACCAGTTTTGTGAGACGCAGAAAACCGTCATTTACTGTCCAGGTGCTTGTATAGGAGGTTTTTTTTGCTTTAACAGTAAGCACAAAATCAAACCCCGTAACCATATTTTCATCAGCGTCAACAATCTGAACTTCAAGGTCTTCTTCTACAGAAGATGATTTGAGGAAAATTTCAACAGGTTCAACGGAGGAAACTTCTTCGGAAGAACTTTCTTCCTCAGAGGAAGAAACAGCTTCGCTTTCAGGTTGTGAAGAAAGAATTTCAGAAGACTGCGACAAGGACTGCAGATAAGCGTTGGAGGAGGTGAGTGCACTTACACTTAAAGTAACAAGTACGGGCACACAAAGAACAAGCACCCCAAGGGAAATCTGCTGTGCAATATTGAGTCTGGAAAAATTGTGTTTAAGTTTATCAAAAAAATTCAAGGGTGTACTCCTGTAAATTTACAATGTCTGGTATAGTTTTCTAAAACAATATAATACTACATTTTACGCGGTATTTCTACAAAATAATGTAAAAAAGTTATGGAAAATAGTAGTATTTTATAAAATTTCTGTTAACGGAACATCTCCGGAAATTGTAAGCGCAAAAGTATTCATTTTTACTATACTTTTTTATAAGGAATATATTGACAAACATATAACAATTGGTTATAGTTATATAAATAATATTGGTTTTTTATAGAATAATTTTATATAAAACATTTTTATTATTACTACAGGGTTATAAACAGCAAAGGAAAAAACTATGACATTACAGCAGCTCAGATATATTGTTGAAGTTTCAAAAT
This sequence comes from Oscillospiraceae bacterium, assembly GCA_015067215.1. Lineage (GTDB taxonomy): Bacteria > Bacillota > Clostridia > Oscillospirales > Ruminococcaceae > RGIG3102. The sequence continues at coordinate 13,527 of SVMW01000015.1, forward strand.
GCAGTACAATCAGCAAGGCGGCACAAAGCCTGTTTCTAACACAGCCAACTTTGAGCAAGGCGATAAAAGATCTTGAAGAAGAACTGGGTATCTGCATTCTGGAACGCGGCAGCAGCAAAACCCGTTTTACTGCTGAAGGTACAGAGCTTCTGTGCTATGCAAAACAACTGCTGGAACAGGCAAACCAGATTGAAAACCGTTTTATCAACAAAACAGTGGAAAAAAAGCGCATTGCAATTTCAACACAGCATTATGCTTTTGCGGTAAAAGCATTTATTGAACTGCTTAACAGCGAAAAAAGCTCTGACTACGAGTTCTACTTCCGCGAAAGCAAAACATATGAAATTATCGATGATGTTTTCAACAAAAAGAGTGATATCGGCATAATTTTCTTTTCCGATTCAACCAGCCGTTATCTTACAAGACTGCTCAGCAGCAAGGAAATTGAATTCACACCGCTTAAAAATTTTACACCTCATGTGTTTATCCGCGCTTCACACCCATTGGCCAAAAACAGCAAAATTTCAATGAAACAGCTGGAAGAATACACCTGTGTAGCTTACGAACAGGACAACAGCTCCCTTAACTTTGCGGAAGAAACTGTAAATGTATCGGGCCACAGGAAAATTGTTTATATCCGTGACAGAGCGGCAATGCTTAACATTCTTTCCAATACCGACTGTTACAACATAGGTACAGGCTGTCTTATTGACGGTATTACAAACAGTGATATTATTTCAGTGCCGCTTGATGGTTACAGTGACAAAATGACAGTTGGTTGGATAAAACTTAAAAACAAAGCGGTTTCACTTATTGTGGAAGAGTATATAAATCATGTGAAAACAGCACTTACGCTTGCCTACACAGGTACAAACAGAAAATAATATATACAAGTTGTATCCTAACACAATAAAAAGCAACCGGGAAAAGCGACATCCCGATAAGAAAACATAAATACCCGACAACACACTGCAAAGTGTGCTGTCGGGTACATTTTTGCCTGTTTTTGCAGAAAAAGTGCTGCTGCAAGGAAAAGACACGCAGCACTGATTTGTGTAATGCAAGTGTCGCTGACGCCGCAGCACTGATTTGTGTTAAAAATCAGGTTTGGGTTTTCTTGTTGGGAGGCCGCTGATATCGGTTGCTTTTGTTGTATAAGAAAACCACGCGATAGTCGCGTGGTTTTTTATTTTTTGCATGTAGAATTATCTGTTTACAAATTTAACAGCTGTGCCATATACAATGACTTCAGCAGCACCCTGCATAACAGCGGCGGAAGAGTATCGGATATTTACAACAGCATCTGCACCAAGTGCTTCAGCTTCTGACACCATTCTCTTGGTAGCAATTGCACGGGCTTCGTTCATCATTTCGTTGTAGGACACAAGTTCACCGCCTACAAGGGTTTTAAAGCTCTGGGTAATGTCTTTGCCAACGTGTTTTGTCTGTATTGTGCTGCCTTTTACAAGACCAAGCATTTCAAGTTCTTTGCCGCTGATGTAATCAGTATTTACCAATATCATCTTCTTCACCTTTCTTTATTTCATTTATTCTTTCTGCACACACTTTTATCAGCAATAAAGCGATTATGAGCGGAATTATACCAAGCAGATATTTAAAAGCTCCATCGATAAGTGCAATGAGTACACCAAAGTAGATAACATAGTACAGGATAATTATAACCGTTATCACAATTGGTGCTTTCATCTTATGTTTGTGATCGTTCATCTGTATCACCCCTGCAATATTTATGATATTATTCTATATCAAGTTCCGGAGGAATGTCAATCTGGTCGGATACATATTTGCCGTTCTTTTTGCGCTGGCGCACACATTCGGTTAAAAGATATTCAATCTGCCCGTTGATGCTGCGGAAATCATCCTCTGCCCAGGCGGCTATTGCATCATACAGTTTTGCGGATACTCTCAGAGGTATCTGTTTTTTGTTGTCTGCCATAATTTAATACAGGCTGCCTGTGTTTACGATAGGCTGGGCATCGTGGTTGCCGCAAAGCACTACCAACAGGTTTGAAACCATAGCAGCTTTTCTCTCTTCATCAAGTTCCACGGTTTTGTTTTCGCTCAGGCGTTCAAGTGCCATTTCCACCATGCCAACAGCACCGTCAACAATCATTTTTCTTGCATCGATGATTGCGCTTGCCTGCTGACGCTGCAGCATAACAGCAGCAATTTCAGGTGCATATGCAAGGTGAGTAATTCTTGCTTCAATAATTTCTATACCGGCTTCATCAACGCGGGACTGAATTTCAGCCTTGATTCTTGCAGCAACTGTTTCGCTTGAACCGCGCAGGCTGCCTTCGTCAGCATGACCGTCACCTGTTGTATCAACGTTTGGTGCGACATCATAAGGGTAAATGCGGACAATGTTTCTCAAAGCACTGTCACACTGGAGGGACAAAAATTCTTTATAGTTGTCAACATTGAAAACCGCTTTTGCTGTATCGGTAATGCGCCATGTAACCGCAATGCCTATTTCCACGGGATTGCCAAGGCAGTCATTTATTTTCTGCTTTGCATTATTGAGTGTCATAATTTTAAGTGACAGTTTTTTGCTTGGCATTTCAATTTCATTAGGGTTAACACCTTTTGTCTTTACATCACCGCTCTGGTTAAGTTTTGTTCTTGCAGCAGGGTTAACGGATGAACAGAACGGGTTTACAAAATAGAAACCTGCATCTTTGATTGTACCAATGTATTTGCCGAAAAGTGTAAGTACCAATGCTTCCTGTGGTTTAAGTACGCGCAGGCCGCAAAGGGCAATCCAGCCAAGAGCAACATATGCAATGCACAATGCAAGAACGATAATGTTTAAAACACCGCCATTGCTGTTTACCGCCAGAATAATGCCAAGCACTGCAACAATGTACAAAGCCAGTGTAAGCAGCAAAATCAGCATGCCGTTCTTTTTACCATGTAATACTTTTTCTGTCATAAAAATACAACTCCTTTTTACTTTTTAATTTTATCAAATGACAGCGCCAATCTTTTTGATATCAAAATGATATCATATATTTTGCCGTTTTGCAACACTTTTTAAATAATTTATTACAATTGATTTACAAAACACCTGTTATTGTTTTCTTATTATTATATTTATGATATTTTAAACGTGAAAAGTGAAAAGAGGTGGCCGAGTATGAAAAAACGTTTTATTGCAACTGTTACAGCCTTGATTTTGTCGTTTTTCAGCGGATGCACTCTGCGCCCGGTCAGTGCAGATAATCTGACAGACAGCATCAAGCCTGATGCAATCCCTGTATATAAGGATTTTAACAGTGGGGAAAATGTTGCTGTAAGTGACTTTGCCGCAAAGCTTTTGCAACAGTCTTTTAAGGACGGAGAAAGCACAGTTATCTCACCAATATCTGTTCTGTATGCACTTGCAATGACTGCCAACGGTGCTGACGGCGAAACTTTAAACCAGATGGAAACACTGTTCGGTATGGATATCAACACAGTCAACAACTATCTCCACAGCACAGTCAGTGTCTTGCCAAGTGATGATGGTTACACCATTGACCTTGCAAACTCGGTATGGATAAAGGATGATGAAGACGACTTTGTTGTTAATGAAGATTTCCTCAAAGCAGTAAAAAGCTATTACGATGCAGGCATTTTCAAAGAACCGTTTGACGAACACACACTTATGGCAATCAACAACTGGGTGGTGCAGAAAACCAACGGGCAGATTCAGGACATACTGGATAAAATTGACTCTGATGCAGTGATGTATCTTGTGAACGCAATCAACTTTGAAGCCGACTGGGATAGTATATATGAAAAACACCAGGTTCATGATGGCGAATTCACCAAAGCAGACGGAACAGTACAGACTGTTGAGTTTATGTACAGTGATGAACACGGCTATCTTGAGGATGAAAATACCACAGGTTTTGTAAAATTCTACAAAGACTACAAATATGCTTTTGTGGCACTTCTGCCTGACGAAAACATCTCAATTGATGAATATATTGCTTCATTAAACGGTGACAAGCTGGCACAGCTGCTGGCAGCAAAATCAGGCAAAATGGTAGTGACATCAATGCCAAAGTTTGAAACCACCTTTGATATTGAAATGAGCGAAAGTCTGAAAACTCTGGGCATGACCGATGCCTTCGATTCCCGTGTTGCAGATTTCAGCAGAATGGGTACAGCACAGCAGGAGGGCGAAAACCTCTGCGTCAACCGCGTTATCCACAAGGCATTTATCCGCGTTGCCGAAAAAGGCACACAGGCAGGTGCCGCCACAGTGGTGGAAATGATTACAGAGGGCGCAATGGCAGTTACAGAAAAGCCAAAAGAGGTTTATCTTGACCGTCCGTTTGTCTATATGATTATAGACTGCGAAAATAATCTGCCGCTCTTTATGGGTGCAGTAACTGAAATTGAATAACTTCTTATCGGAGCACAAATACACTTCTAAGAAAAGCAGCGTTCAGAATCCTGAACGCTGTTTTTCTTTTGATATTCTATTTCAGCACAAATTCTTTTATAGCTTGTGTTACTCCATATTCATCGTTGCTTTTTACAATCCTTGTGGCATAGCTTTTTACATCATCGGGTGCACCTTCCACCACAAAAACATTTTTTGCATTTTCCAGCATAGGAATGTCGTTGTAGTAATCGCCGAAAACAAGGGTTTCTTCTTCCGTTACACCCAAAAGCTGCTGCAATGCTTTTACGCCTTCGCCTTTGTGTACAGTTTTGTGCATACTGTCCATCCATATGCCGCCCGACGGATGTATCGAAAGTTCGTTGCCAAACTGCTGCTGCATATAATCATAGCTGCCGCTGGCAATCGGTCCGCCGTTAAAGTCGCTGTAGCTGATTTTAAAAAGTTCATCGTTAATGGCACACATATCCTCAACAAAGGTCACAGGTGCATAGTAGTTATCCATTGTGTACTGCATTGCCTCGCAGCAATGGGTATAGTATGTGCCCTTTAAACCACAGGCAAGCACATCAATTTCGCCATATTCTTTCACGGTTTCAAAAACGCGATGGCACAGTTCCCTGTCAATGGTCACACAGCGACTTAATTTGTCATGTTCCATAATAAATGCACCGTTGTCGCAGATAAAGTACATATCATCAATTTTATCAGGGAAATAATGGTCGATGCCCTTAAAATTTCTGCCTGTCGCCACAGCAAAGGCGATGCCTTTTGCTTTCAGCTGTGCCAGCACTTCGTCAAAATCAGGTGGCAGGCGTTTGTCGGTTGTAAAAAGTGTACCGTCAAGGTCGGTAACAATAAGTTTAATATTATTCATAATGTTTTGAAATTATTGAGTTACATAGGGGATAAAATTGCCCCGTGATAAATGGTTGTCAAAAGGCAGGGGGTATACCTGCCGTGTATGTGGATGTCATGGCATCAATTTTGCTGTTGCAAATATCTTACAGCACAAAGCCTTCAAACAGCTTTGCCAGCTTTTCATTGAGCAGCGGATAATGGTTTTGCCAGTCTGCTGTTGCCAAAAGTTCCCTGCAGGCTTCACGGCTTTTTTCCAGAGTGGAAATATCCTGAGACATCTCTGCAATTTTCAAATCAGGAAGCCCGTGCTGGCGTTTGCCAAAAAAGTCACCCGGACCGCGGTGGTCAAGGTCAAACTGACTTACCTTAAAACCGTCCTGAGTGGAGCAGAGAAATTTAAGTCTTTCTGCTACATTTGCACCTTTGTGGTCGCTTACAAGAATGCAGTAGCTCTGGTCACTGCCGCGTCCTACGCGTCCGCGCAGCTGGTGCAGGGCAGAAAGCCCGTATCTTTCGGCATTTTCTACTATCATCAGCACGGCATTAGGCACATCAACACCTACTTCAATAACTGTGGTGGAACAAAGAATATCCACTTCACCGTTTTTAAAGCGGTTCATTATATCATCTTTCTGCGCCTGTTTCATTTTTCCGTGCAGAATTTCGGTGCGGGCATAAGGCAACAGAGGTTTTATAACATTTTCGTAATATTCGGTGACACTCTGCAGCTCGGTTATGTTTTCGTTAGGGTCAATGGCAGGCAGAACGATGTAGCACTGTTTGCCCATTTTTATATGCTTATCTATAAATCCAAACATTCTGGTGCGAAGGTCGGTGCCTACAAAATAAGTCATAACAGGTTTGCGGCCTTTCGGCATCTGGTCAATAACAGAAATTTCCATGTTACCATAGATAATCATTGCAAGGGTGCGGGGAATAGGTGTGGCACTCATGACAATTATGTGGGGGTTTGCACCTTTAAGCCCCATTTTTGTACGCTGTGCAACACCAAAACGATGCTGTTCATCGGTTACAACAAGACCTAAATTGGCAAATTTTACATCATCGTTTAAAAGAGAGTGTGTTCCTATGATAATATCTGTATCACCATTGTTCAGCCTTGCCAGAATTTCACGGCGCTGTTTTGCTTTGGTTGCAGCGGTAAGCAGTTCAACGCGAAAACCAAACTTATCAAAAAAGCTGCAGAAAGATTCAAAGTGCTGGTTTGCCAGAATTTCGGTAGGCACCAGCACACAGGACTGGTACCTGTTTTGTGCCATTGCAAAACAGGCTGCTGCAGCCACAAGTGTTTTACCGCAGCCGACATCACCCTGTACAAGCCTGTTCTGTGCGGTAGTGCCTTTGAAATCCTGCAGAATTTCGCCTATAACACGGGTTTGTGCATCGGTAGGCGTAAAGGTGAGGGATTGTATAAAAGGTGAAATGTCGGTGTTTTCAGGGTGGATACAGGTGCGTTTCTCGTTGTTTTCTCCAAGTAAAGACATGCCCAACTGCAGCATAAAGAATTCGTCAAAAATAAGACGCTCCTTGGCTTTGGAAATATCAGCGGCGTTTTTGCCGAAATGAATATTTTTCAAAGCAAAATCAATATGTGGCAGATTATAGTTTTCAATTATCTCATCAGGGAGAAATTCGGGTATTTCGCCAATCTCTTCAAAAGCCTGAGCGGTAAGTTTGCTGATGAAATTAGAATTTATCCCCTGTGTAAGAGGATAAACGGGTTGCTGTTTTATCTTTGCGTCGGCAGGGATAAACAACGGGCTTATCATTTCTCTGGTAAGCATATTTCCGCCCACTTTGCCGTAGAACAGATAATCTTCGCCTACATTGAGCTTTTTGACGGTATATTCCGAGTTGAAAAATACAAGGTTGAGTTTTGCTGTGCCATCGGAACAGAAAACTTTGAACATTATTCTGCCGCCTTTAATTCTGATACCCGGGTTTACCTTGAGCACAGTTGCCTTTACAACACACATTTCATCAAAAGGTGCAAAGGATATTTCAAAAGGGTTTTCGTAATCTATATATCGTCTGGGGAAAAAATATAAAAGGTCGCAGACGGAATAAACACCCAGCCGGTTAAGCTGCTGTGCTCTTTTTTCGCCCACGCCCTTTAAAAAGCGGATTTCTGTGTTTAAATCCATATCCGTTTCCTTTATCTTAAATAGTTTTATATAGATAATATTAACATTATTTTATATAAAAAACAATGAAAAGACAGGGGATATAAAAAACAAAAGGACAGTCAAACGACTGTCCTTTTAAAATAGTTAAATTGAACTATTCAACAGAAATGAAGTAATAGTAAACAGGCTGGTCACCTTTGATTGCACTTACTTCTACATTTTTGTGAACTTTTGTACGGATGCCTTCACATACAATTTCAGCTTCTGTTTCGCTGATGCCTTCACCGTAGATAACTGTTACAAAGTTGGAATCCTTTTTAACCATATTTTTTGCAAGTTTGATTGCAGCTTTTTCAATGCTTTTTTCTGTAAAAGCAAGTTTGCCGTTTTCAAGTGCAAGGATTTCGCCTTCTTTAATTTTATGACCGTCAAAATCACTGTTTCTTGCGGCAAAAGTTACAGAACCTGTCTGAACATTCTGGGCAGCAATGTTCATGTTGATAGTGTTCTGTTTTGTATCCATATCAGGGTCAAAGTTAAGCATTGCTGTAATGCCCTGTGGAATTGTTCTTGTAGGAAGCACAACAACTTCTCTGTCTGCAAGGCTTGCTGCCTGTTCTGCAGCCATAATAATGTTTTTGTTGTTAGGCATTACAAAAACTGTTTTTGCACCAACGGAATGAACAGCCTGCAGAATGTCATCTGTAGATGGGTTCATTGTCTGGCCGCCTGTAACAACTGCATTTACGCCAAGGTCTGCAAAAATGTTTTCAAGGCCTTCGCCTGCTGCAACAGCAACAAAACCAAAAGGCATATCGGCGTCAACTGCTGTGTATTTGAATTTGGCATCGCTGTCTGCTTCGTCGTGTTCTTTTTCAAGGCCTTTGCCTTTTTCTTCGATAGCTTCAACCTGCATATCCATGTTTTCGATTTTCAGGTTTGTCATGGCACCGTGTTTAACAGCTTCACTGAGTGCTTTACCAGGGTCTTCTGTATGAACATGACATTTGATGATTTCATCATCTTCAACAACTACAACGCTGTTGCCGATAGATTCAAGGTAAGCACGGAGTTTAACTGCAGAAGCCTTGTCGTTTTTATAAACTATAAATTCTGTGCAGTAACCATGGTCATCTTCGCCATAGTCGCCTGCAAGGCCTTTTGCGAAAATGCCTTTAGCCTGGAAGTTCTGACCTGTTGTTTTCTGCTGAGCTTCTTCGCTTTCAACCATAACACCATCACGGAGATACTGAAGCATACCTGTAAAGATGTAAACAACACCCTGACCGCCTGCGTCAACAACGCCTGCTTTTTTAAGAACAGGCAACTGTTCAGGTGTATAACCCAATGCTGCCTGTGCTGCATCAACAACTGCGCTCCACAGCACAACTACGTCATGTTCATCTGTCATTGTTTCTGCTTTTTCACAGGCAACACGTGCAACTGTAAGCATTGTGCCTTCAGTTGGTTTCATAACTGCTTTGTAAGCTGCATCAACGCCGCTGCGGAGTGCTGCTGCGAGGTCCTGTGCAGAAGCTTCACTTTTGCCGCTGAGTGCTTTAGAGAAGCCGCGGAACAAAAGGGAGGAGATAACGCCGCTGTTGCCTCTTGCACCGCGAAGCATGCTGCTTGCTGTTACAGAAGCAACTTTTTCAACTGTGCAGTCATCTGGCAGTTTTTCAAGGTCTCTTTTTGCAGCTCCGATTGTCATGGACATGTTTGTACCTGTATCGCCGTCAGGAACAGGGAAAACGTTGAGTTCGTCAACGCTGCTTTTTTTATTGATGATTAAATTTGCGCCGGATATAATGCTGTCTCTGAGTATTTTACCAGTAATCATTTGTATTTTCCTTCTCAAAAATAGTGATTATTCTGCAACGATATCGTCCACAGAAACGTTGATTTTGTAAACTTTAAGATTTGTAGCATCTTCCACAACATAACGAACTTTGTTGGTTATGCTCTGTACAATAGCTGCAACATTGATACCAAAAATAACTTTGATATGCAAATCAATGATAAGCTCACCGTTATACTCGCTTACAACAACGCCTTTTTCAGGAATGTTACTGCCAAAAATGAGAGTTCTCACATTGTCAACAGGGCCTGCGCAGCTCATGCCGGCCACACCGTAACAGCTTGTTACCGCATTGCCTACAAGACCAGCGAAATAATCGTTGGTAAGGCTAATTTTACCAAGGGGAGTATAGAATTTTATCATAGTGATAGCTCCTTTGATTTTCATAAATTAAAATGGGTATGTATGGTCACATTAACCCATAATACATTGTTATTATACTACTTTTCACAATTTATGTATAGAGCAAAAAGTGTTTTTTTCGCAAAACAACAAATAATTTTGTAACCTTTTTGTAATTATGTGCAAAATGCCTACAAAAATGCTGTTGCACTTGCAGTTTTATAACTGCTGTAATTATATTATACATAATTATAATATATGTGAAATTGTCAGCAAAACCGCAGTTTTAACGGAAAATAAGCAAAGAGACTGCAGACAAAAAAACGTGCCTGCCGGAGCAGACACGCTTTGATATTTTATAAAGGACAGATTACAGACCCATTTCTGCTTTAACTTCTGCAAAGCATTTGATAGCGAAGTCGAGGTCTTCTTTGGAATGACCTGCAGAAATCTGTGTGCGGATTCTTGCCTTGCCCTGTGGTACTACAGGGTAGCTGAATGCGATAACATAAACGCCTTTGTCCAGCATTCTCTTAGCAAATTCGCCTGCAACTTTTGCATCGTACAGCATTACAGGAACGATTGCGCTGTCGCCCTGAAGAACATCAAAACCAAGTTTGCTGATGCCTTCACGGAAGTATGCAACGTTTTCGTGAACTTTGTCTCTGAGTGCTGTGGATTCTGTAAGCATTTCAAATACTTTGAGGGATGCTGCACAGATTGCAGGAGCAAGTGTGTTGGAGAACAGGTATGGACGGGAACGCTGACGGAGAAGAGCAATAATTTCTTTTCTGCCGGATGTGTAACCGCCGCTTGCACCGCCGCAAGCTTTGCCGAGTGTGGATGTGATGATATCAACACGGCCCATTACTTCGCAGTATTCTGCTGTACCACGGCCTGTTTTGCCGATGAAACCTGTGGAGTGGCTGTCGTCAACCATAACAAGTGCACCGTATTCTTCAGCAAGGTCACAGATACCTTTAAGGTTTGCAATGTAACCGTCCATGGAGAATACACCGTCTGTTGCGATAAGTTTGATACGGCAGTCTTTAGCTTCTTCAAGTTTTGCACGGAGGTCTTCCATGTTGTTGTTTTTGTAACGGAAACGGTTTGCTTTGCAAAGACGTACGCCGTCGATGATGGAAGCATGGTTCAATTCGTCGGAGATGATTGCATCGTCAGGACCAAGAAGTGTTTCGAAAAGGCCTGCGTTTGCATCGAAACAGGAAGAGTAAAGGATTGTGTCTTCTGTGCCGAGGAATTTGGAGATTGTTGCTTCAAGCTGTTTGTGAATTTCCTGTGTACCACAGATAAAACGTACGCTGGAAAGACCAAAGCCCCATTTGTCATAGGAAGCTTTTGCTGCTTCAATCAGTTCTTTGTTGTTGGAAAGACCAAGGTAGTTGTTTGCACACATATTGAGCACGCCGTTTGTTTTTGTTGTGTCAATACGGGATTTCTGTTCTGTTGTGATGATTCTTTCGTCTTTGAAAGTGCCTGCTTCTTTGATGGATTCTACTTCAGAAGCAAAAAAGCCAAGAGCTTCTTTTGTGTTCATTGGAATTACCCCTTTCATATATCTGCCGTTTAAAAGGCTAAATGCTGATAATTATTTTTTTGTCCAGTCAAGGACAACTTTGCCGGATTTGCCGCTGATCATAGCTTCAAAACCTTTTTCAAATTCTGTGTAGTGGTATCTGTGTGTGATAACACCGGACATATCAAGACCGCCCTGAACCATATTTTTCATCTGGTACCATGTCTGGAACATTTTTCTGCCGTAGATACCCTGAACTGTAAGGCCGGACATAATAACCTTGTTCCAGTCAATTGCAACATCGCCGCCGAAAAGACCGAGCATGGAAATTTTGCCGCCCCAGATCATGTTGTCGAGCATCTGGTTGAAAGCACTTGGAGCACCGGACATTTCAAGACCGATATCAAAGCCTTCTTTGATGCCGAGTTCAACCATAACATCTTCAAGTTTTTCCTTTGCAACGTTAACTGCTTTTGTTGCACCCATTTTAAGTGCAAGGTCAAGACGGTATTCGTTAACGTCTGTAATTACAACTGTTCTTGCACCTGCAAATTTGCAGATTGCTGCAGCCATAATGCCGATTGGGCCTGCACCTGTGATAAGAACATTTTTACCAACAAGGTCCCAGTAAAGCGCTGTATGTGTTGCGTTACCAAATGCGTCGAAGAAAGAAACTACTTCTTCATCAAGGTCGTCTTCAATTTCGATAACGTTTGTTGCAGGAATACAGAGATATTCAGCAAATGCACCGTTACGGTTTACACCTACACCTTTTGTAGCTTTGCACCAGTGGCTGTTGCCTGTACGGCAGTTGTAGCAGTGGCCGCATACAAGGTGACCTTCGCCTGAAACTTTCTGGCCTACTTTAAAGCCTGTTACACCTTCGCCAAGTTCAGCAATTTCACCGATATATTCGTGACCGATTGTAATTGGCGGAACAATGTTTTTTTCTGACCAGCCGTTCCATTCGTAAATGTGTACGTCTGTGCCGCAGATAGCTGTTTTGCGGATTTTAATAAGAACTTCGCCCGGACCCGGAGTTGGTACAGGAACCTGGGTAAGAACAAGACCAGGACCTTTTTCGAGTTTAACAAGGGCGTCCATCATTTTTGCCATGGGAATGCATCTCCTATCTGAAAATTATTATAAAGCAGAGTGTTTTTTAATACATCTTCTGCGCATTATTTCATAATAATTGTAACATTATTTATTGCAAAGTCAACACGAATACAGGAAAGTTGTATAGTTGCATAAATTTATTATGAATACGTTTGTTAAAGTGATAACAAAATGTTTTAACTGTTATGAATTGTAAAATACTGACAATAAAAAATGCCGTATAAGGAAAACCGTACACAGCAATTTTTATCTATTATCTGACTTCAACAATCAGTTTCATTGCAGTTTTGCTTTCACCGTCAACTTCTACAGAGGAAAAGGAAGGTGTGCATATAAGGTCGATGCCGGCTGGTGCCACATAGCCTCTTGCTACAGCGATAGATTTAAGTGCCTGATTAACAGCACCTGCGCCAATACCTTGCACCCCAACAATCTGCTTTTCTCGGATAATGCCTGCAATTGCACCTGCAACAGAAACAGGGTTGGATTTTGATGAAACCTTCAATATATCCATTTGGGAAAAGTTCTCCTTTAATAATTATGTAATACACCCAATGCATATAATTATAAACTATCAAGTCGAACTTCGCGGATTGATTAGCTGAATTTTATATGAATTTTGTCAATTTTAATTGCTCTATGGGTTTTGTTGTCTGTTTCAATAACAACACCATTTACAAAACCTTCGCCTTCAGCAACCTCAAATTTGACAGGGCACAGGTATTTCTGCTTGGTAACACAGGCTGTTTTGTCCATACCAAGCACACTGTCAAGGGCGCATACGCAGCCGGCATCAGAGATATATGCAGTACCTCCAGGCAGAATATGGTCGTCGTTGGTCTGCACATGGGTGTGTGTGCCCACAACTGCAGCTACCTTGCCGTCAAGATAATGCCCGAGAGCATATTTTTCGCTTGTGGCTTCTGCGTGGAAATCCACAAAAACAGGCATACCGCTGTATTCTTTTACAATTTTATCCATTTCAAAAAACGGGGAACGGTTTGCGTCAAGAAATACTGTGCCTATAAGACTTACAACACAAAGCTGATATCTGCCGGTGTCAACAATACATACGCCGCATTTTTTGCTGTCTGCAATGTTGAAGTTTGCAGGGCAGAGCACAAATTCGTTTTCTTCATAAAAATCAATGCCGCAGCGACGGAGGGAATGGTTGCCGCCGGTGATTACATCTGCTCCGCAGCCGAACAGAAAACGGGCGTCGTTCTGTGTAATACCTGTGCCGCTTTTGTGGCTGTTTTCACCGTTTACAATTGTCACATCAGGTTTGTGCTGTGCTTTAAGCTGCGGCAGTGCCTTTGCAAGAAGGTACTGACCGTTTTCGCCTACAACATCACCTATAAAAAGAATTTTCATAAACAAGATACTCCATTACATATTACAGGGGACAATGTTCGTATCGCCTTCGGGATATCTGCAATAAAAGGCGGATTAAAACATTTACCGATTATACATGCTTTTATAAAGCAAGTATACCACAATTTTATGCAAACAAAAAGAGCAGGAAAAAATTCCTGCTCATAATTTGCATTTTGAATTACCGGATTATTTTGCAAAGTCAACTGCTCTGTTTTCTCTGATAACATTAACTTTAATCTGACCCGGATAATCGAGTTCGCTTTCGATTTTTGCAACGATATCTCTTGCAAGGATTGTGAGATTGTCATCGTCAACAACTTCAGGTTTAACCATAATTCGTACTTCACGGCCTGCCTGAATTGCAAAGCTCTTTTCAACGCCGTTGAAGCTGTTGGAAATTTCTTCCAGTTTTTCAAGACGTTTAATGTAGTTTTCAAGGTTTTCTCTTCTTGCACCAGGGCGGGCTGCACTGATTGCGTCAGCGGCCATAACAACAAATGCAAGCGGAGTTTTGGCTTCAATGTCACCGTGGTGAGCCTGAATTGCGTGGATAACAGCAGCGCTTTCGCGGTACTTTTTGGCAATTTCAACACCGATGGAAACGTGTGTGCCTTCGTATTCATGGTCAAGACCTTTACCAATATCGTGCAAAAGACCTGCACGTTTTGCAAGGGTAACGTCCATACCGAGTTCGCCGGCAATAAGACCGGACAGATAACAAACTTCCAATGAATGTTTAAGAACATTCTGACCGTAGGATGTACGGTATTTAAGACGGCCGATAAGTTTTACAAGTTCTGGGTGCAAACCGTGAACGCCTGCGTCCATAACAGCTTTTTCGCCTTCTTTTTTAATTGTAAGGTCAACGTCTCTGCGTGCCTTTTCAACCATTTCTTCAATTCTTGCAGGGTGGATACGTCCATCTGCAATAAGTTTTTCAAGTGTCTGTCTTGCAACTTCTCTTCTCACAGGGTCAAAACTGGAAAGAGTGATTGCTTCCGGTGTGTCATCAATGATAACATCAACGCCTGTTGCTGTTTCAAGGGCGCGGATGTTGCGGCCTTCACGACCGATAATGCGTCCTTTCATTTCGTCACTTGGAAGAGGTACAACGCTTACAACAGCTTCCTGCGCGTGGTCAGCAGCACATCTTGCGATTACCTGAGAAAGCAGATCTCTTGCAAGTTCTTCGCTGTTTTCCTTGAGTTCGTTTTCGTAATGGTTGATTTTCAAAGCCTTTTCATGGCTCAGCTGATCATCAAGTCTTTCAAGAATCATTGTTCTTGCAGCTTCTGTGGAAAGACCGGAGATAACTTCCAGTTTTTCAATTTCGCGCTGTTTGATCTGTTCAACTTCAGCAAGGCGTGCTGCAATGAGTTCCTGTTTCTGTTTTGCTTCAGCTTCTTTTTGTTCTAAGTTTTCTGTTTTCTTGTCCAGATTTTCCTCTTTCTGAGTCAATCTGCGTTCCTGACGGGAAATTTCACCTCTGCGTTCTTTAAGCTCTTTATCGCTTTCCGCTTTAAGTCTGAAAATTTCGTCTTTTGCTTCCAGAAGCGCTTCTTTGCGTTTCTGCTCTGCAGTCTTAATAGCATCATTGATTAATCTTTTTGCTTCATCTTCTGCACTTCCGATTTTTGCTTCGGCTGTTTTGCGTCTGTGAGAAATGCCGAGCTGGAAACAGATAAAACCAGCTACAGCAGCACCAATAACTGCTATCAAGGCTGTTGTGCCGTATGATAACATAATGCTCTCCTTAAAAAGTAAGACTAAATAGTATTAAATTATTTATAATAAATAAAGATAATAGTATCATAAATACATAACTACTCCATAATATTTTATGATAATTTATTTACGTTGTCAAGGAATATTGCCATATATATTTTGTGAAAAAGAAAAAATATACAATTAAAACTAATTTTATTAAAATTGTACTCATTTGACTGAGGCGTAAAAAATATTGACAAAAATATTTTGTAATGTTAATATATCCATATTAAAGCGATGACATGGATATGTCCTTTGCGTGTTCAACCTTCAGAGAGCTTTTGGCAGGTGAAAAAAAGCGGTGAAGCGGAAAGGATACCACCATACCAGCAGACACAGCGAACTGTGTACGGGCAGGACCGTTATATCCTACAGGAGTGGCAGGCGTGTGCCTGCAATTCGGGTGGAACCGTGGGGAATTTACACACCTCATCCCGTTTGGGATGAAGGTGTTTTTTGTTTTTATGCAAACCTCACCCTGAATCTCAAATAATAAAAATAATATACATATTTAAAAGAAAGGAACTTATGCTATGGTAAAAGTTACACTTAAAGACGGAAAAGTTATTGAAGTGGCAAAGGGCACAAGTTATGCTGAAATTGTTAAAGGCATCAGCATGAAACTTTACAAGGAAGCTACAGTTGTAAGAGCAAACGGCGAACTCTGCGACCTGCGCGATGCAGCAGAAGAAGATGTAGTGCTTGAAGTTCTTACATTTGACGACAAAGACGGCAAAAAAGCATTCTGGCATACATCCAGCCATGTGCTTGCACAGGCTATCCTCAAATTTATCCCTGATGCAAAACTTACAATTGGTCCGGCTATCGACAATGGTTTCTATTATGACATTGACACAGATGTGCTTATCGATGAAGCTATGATGGAAAAACTTGAAAAGGAAATGAAAGAAATTGCAAAGCGCGGCCTTGCAATCTCCCGTTTTGAACTTTCCAAGGAAGAAGCTCTGGCAAGATACACAGACAACGAATACAAAACAGAACTTATCAACGAACTGCCAGAAGGCGAAACAATCTCCTTCTACGAACAGGGCGGCGAGTTTACAGACCTTTGTGCAGGTCCTCATCTTATGACAACAAGCCCTATCGGTGCATTTAAAATTATGTCCGTTGCAGGTGCTTACTGGCGCGGCAAGAGCGAAAACAAAATGCTTAAACGTGTTTACGCAATCAGCTTCCCTAAAGCAAAACAGCTGGAAGAATACCTTGTTCTTCTTGAAGAAGCTAAAAAACGTGACCACAGAAAACTTGGCAAGGAACTTCGCCTGTTTGAATTTGTAGACGAAGGCCCTGGTTTCCCATTCTTCCTGCCAAAAGGTATGACAGTGTATAATACACTTATGGAATACTGGCGCGAAATCCATACAAGAGAAAAATATGTTGAAATTTCCACACCAACAATTCTCTCCCGTCACCTGTGGGAAACATCCGGTCACTGGTACCACTACAAAGAAAATATGTACACAACACAGATTGACGAAGCAGACTTTGCTATCAAACCAATGAACTGTCCGGGCGGCATGCTGGTTTACAAAATGGAACCACGTAGCTACCGTGACCTGCCAATCCGTATGGGCGAAATCGGTCTTGTACACCGTCACGAACTTTCCGGTGCTTTGAACGGTCTTATGCGTGTACGCTGCTTCCATCAGGACGACGCACATATCTTTATGACAAAGGAACAGATTCAGGACGAAATCAAAGACGTTGTACGCCTCTTTGACGAAGTTTACAAACTGTTTGGCCTCACATTCCATGTTGAACTTTCCACAAGACCGGAAAACTCCATGGGCTCAGATGAAGACTGGGAAGTAGCAACAGAAGGCTTGCGCGGTGCTCTTGAAGCAATCGGACTTGACTATGTTGTAAACGAAGGCGACGGCGCGTTCTACGGCCCGAAAATCGACTTCCACCTCAATGACGCTATCGGCAGAACATGGCAGTGCGGTACAATTCAGCTGGATATGCAGCTGCCAGAACGTTTTGAACTTGAATACACAGGTGCAGACGGACAGAAACACCGTCCTGTAATGATTCACCGTGTTGTTTACGGTTCAATTGAACGTTTCATCGGTATCCTTATCGAACATTTTGCAGGTGCATTCCCAACATGGCTTGCTCCTGTACAGGCAGTGGTTATCCCTGTTTCTGAAGCTCATAAGGAATATGCACACGAAGTGCTTGCAAAACTCAAGGCTGCAGGCATCCGTGCAGAATGTGATGACAGAAATGAAAAAATGGGTTACCGCATCCGCGAAAACCAGCTGCAGAAAGTTCCTTATATGCTGGTTGTTGGTGATAAAGAAGCTGAAGCAGGTGCAGTTGCTCCTCGTGACAGAAAAGAAATTCTCAAAGGTGCAATGCCAACAGAAGAATTCATCAGCTACATCACAGCAGAAATCAAAGAAAGAAGAAGATAATTCTTTATTTAAAGGGCAGAATGAATGTCATTCTGCCCTTATTTTTGAAAATAATTAAGTTTTATTGTGCATAATTGCCAGTATTTTGACTTATAATATATAAAAACTGTGCAAAAGCCAATAACTTTTAAAAAATATAAAATTTTTGAAAAAAAGTGTTGACTTTTAAACTTGCTCTTGATATAATAATTGAGCGTTAAGGGGAACACCCAAAACGAAATGCCAAACGGTGAGAGCCATTAGCTCAGCTGGCAGAGCACCTGACTTTTAATCAGGGTGTCCGGAGTTCGAGTCTCCGATGGCTCACCACACAAAACCGACCAACAGGTCGGTTTTTTTGTTAAAACTTCCGCAAGGAAGTATATGAGCCATTAGCTCAGCTGGCAGAGCACCTGACTTTTAATCAGGGTGTCCGGAGTTCGAGTCTCCGATGGCTCACCATACAAAACCGACCAACAGGTCGGTTTTTTTATTTTATGTTGATTTTCAGTTGTCATAAATACAATGTTGAAAAGATAATCAGATTATTATATAATAGCATCAAATATATTTTTTTAAGAAAGGTGTTTAACTATATGGACCCGGACAGTTGGCTTCTATTCTTACTACTCATAGGACTCATTATAGGAGGCGGCTATTTTGCTTCTGCTGAAACTGCGTTTGCTTCGGTAAACCCTGTACGTATACGTCACAGGGCAGAGGAAGACGAAAAACGCGCCCAGCGGGCACAGTATATTCTGGACAACTTCAACAAAGCGTTGTCCACGTTGCTTATCGGCAACAACATCATGCACATCGGCACAGCTTCAATTTCCACTTATCTTGTCACAAAAATGTGGGGCGAAGGCTATACAGGCATTTCCACCATTGTTACAACGGTTGTTGTGTTTCTGGTTTCAGAGATGGTTCCTAAACAGTATGCAAAGGACCACCCTGAATCCACAGCACTGGCTTATGCCACTTCGCTGTACTGGCTTATGGTGATTATGACACCGTTTGCTGCATTTTTTAACGGAATTTCCGGCACAATTGCAAGATTTTTCAAGGTTAAGGAAGAGCCTACCATTACAGAAGACGAGCTTATCGAAATGATAGAAACCCTTGCTGAAGAAGGTGAAGAAGAACAGCAGCGCAGTGAACTGCTGCATTCAGCCCTCAAATTTGATGATGCAATTGTATGGGATGTTATGACTCCTGTAGAAAACGTTGTGGGCATCAATATCCGTATGAAACAGGATGAAATACTGGATATTATCAGGGAAAACAAATTTTCACGTTTACCTGTATATCAGGGTGAAAAGAATAATATTGTTGGTTTTCTTGATGTGCGTAAATATATAAAAACATACCTTGCAAATCCTGCGTCAATTTCAATACGCAGAATTATGTCAAAGGTTATGACAGTGCAGGACACCCAGCTTCTGGATGAACTGCTGGAAAAAATGACACAGTCACGCACACATATCTGTGCAGTGAAGGACAAAAACGGCGTATGCACAGGCATTGTTACAATGGAAGATATCCTTGAACAGCTTGTGGGCGAAATTTATGACGAAGACGATATAATACCGGCTTCCTACAAAGAACAGGAGGGCTGGGTATGAAATATATAGCTATTATACTTCTTATTGTTTGCTCTGCGTTTTTCTCATCTTCTGAGATTGCATATGCATCTGCGAACAAATCCCGTCTGCGCAAAGCTGCACAGTCAGGTTCAAAAAACGGAAAATGGGCGCTCAGTATGAGTGACAACTATGACAAAACCCTTTGTTCCGTGCTTATCGGCAACAACCTTGTAAACATAGCATCATCATCTATTGCAACAATTATTGCAATGGCTGTTGTGGGAGACGCAGGCGTTGCAGTTGCAACAGGTATAATGACTGTTCTGCTTCTCATTTTTGGCGAAATTCTGCCAAAACAGCTGGGTAAACAGTTCTGTGACCGTTATGTGCTGATTATAGCACCTGTACTGCAGTTTTTTGTGGTTATCACAAAACCATTTGTAGCACTGTTTATGAAAATCAATGAACAGGTGTCAAAAATCTGGGGCGACACTCAGGAGGATACCTCCATCACTTACGATGACCTTATGACAGTTATGGAAATCGTTGAGGAGGAAGGCGTACTTGACGAAGACAGCGTTGAACTTCTGCAGTCCGCAATTGAGTTTGACGAAAGGGAAGTGCAGGAAATTCTGACACACCGCGTTGATATGACAGCGGTGGATATCAATGACCCGATTGAAGAAATTATCAGTGTGGCACTGAACTCGGAATACTCCCGTATTCCGGTATATGACGACAGTATTGACAAAATGGTGGGTATTCTGCAGGTTAATCATCTGCTCAGAAGCCTGCTGGATACAGACACACCTGACATACATTCCGTCATGACAGATGTTGTGTTTGTACCGCAGACAAAGAAGCTGCCGGAAATGCTGGAGCAGATGCGCCGCGAAAAATTCCATATTGCAGTTGTTACTGATGACTACGGCGGCACACTGGGTATTGTTACAATGGAAGATATCCTTGAAGAAATTGTCGGTGAAATCTGGGACGAAACCGACGTTATCGAACCTGATATTATTGAACAGCACGACGGCAGCCTTATTATCACAGGCGATCTTATGCTGGGCGATTTGCTTGACTATCTGGAAATTGAAGACGAAGAACTGGATGACTATATCATTACAGTAAGCGGCTGGGTAACTGAAATTCTTGAGGATTATCCTGAAGTCGGCGAAAACTTTGTCTATAACGGATGGCGTATTACCGTTACCGAAGTTGATGGGTTCCGCGTTGCAAAACTTAGTGTTGTAAAGGAAGAATGCGACGACGAGGAAGATGACGATTAAACGACATACAATTCAATAAAACAAATAATAAAACCCGCTCGGATGAGCGGGTTTTGTTTTGCTTTTAAAAATTGTTATAATATAGCAGCAAAGGGTGTTTTAAAACTGCTGCACCTTGCCTGCAAGCACCACAAGTTTTATATTGAGGTCTTTGTCAAGCACTACAATGTCTGCCTGTTTGCCAACCTGAAGGCTGCCCACAACATCGTAAAGACCTGCTGATTTGGCAGGGTTTATGGTTGCAGCTTTTATTGCGCTTTCAAGGCTGATGCCAAAACTTACTGCACGGCGCACACATTCGCTCAGCACAGTTGCACTGCCTGCAATAGTGCCGCTTTCAAGTGTGGCTTTGCCATTGTTCATAAAAACCTTTTGTCCGCCAAGGGAATATTCGCCATCCGGCATGCCGCAGGCACGCATTGCATCGCTTATAAGGCACATTCTGTCATCGCCGAAAAGGCGGAAAGCTGCACGGATGATGGACGGATGAATATGAATTCCGTCGCAGATAATTTCAACATAGCTTGCCTTGTCCTGTGCGGCCCCAACAACACCGGGGTCTCTGTGTGCCATAGGAGGCATGCCGTTGAAAAGATGTGTGATATGGTCTGCACCGTGTTCAAAGCCGGCAATTGCCTGGTCATAGTTTGCAGTTGTGTGAGCAATGCTTACATGACACAGTTTGCTTGCTTTTTCAATCACTTCAAGTGCACCGGGAAGTTCGGGAGCGATATCGAGCAGGCGGATATTGCCGCCACTCAGTTCAAACAGACGGTGAAACATATCCCAGTCAGGGTCAATAATGTATTTTTCTGCCTGTGCACCTTTTTTTGCCTTACTGAAAAAAGGCCCTTCCATATTGACACCGCGCAATGTTGCCTGACCATCAATGTTTTTGTTGAAAAAAGGTTTTGCAGTTGTAATTATGTCACTCAGAATAGGTTCGTCAAAAGCCATTGTTGTGCCCAGAAAACTGGTAACACCCTGGCTTACAAGATATTCCGCTATTGTTTTTATATCATTTTCACTGTTGTCGCAGAAATCACTGCCTGCCGCACCATGAATATGAATGTCCACAAACCCTGGAATAACATAGCAGTCTGTTGCATCAAAAACATCTTCGCCGCATATGTTTTTATCCACAGCATCAATTTTTTCACTGCTGAAAGCAATATCCTGCAGGACAAATTCAGCATTTTCTGTAAACAGTTTACCATTTTTGATAATCATAGTTAACCATCTCCTTTAACTGTCAGGTAAAAAGACTATTTAATTATATATTGTTTAACTCTATTTACAAACTGAACAACGGCACCGGTCTTTATTATTGTAAAAAAACTGTGCAGAAGCTTTGTTTGTACACACTTTCTAATTTATAGTATATAATAAATCTGCCATTTACACAATTATATTTTTAGTGATGTAATTACATAAAAACTGTTGGTGTCAAAGCCGGCAAAAAGCAAATCTTGCAGTTATGACATGTTTTATAGTACAATATTTTTATAGAATATTTTCGGGAGGGTAATATGTATCTCGATAAAAAAGTTTTTGCAGTTATTGTTGCGGCAGGAAAAGGCACCCGCATAGGTTTTGACAAAATGCTTTACTGCATTGATGGTATACCTGTGGTGGAAAAAAGCATACAGGCATTTCAGACCAACATCCTTGTGGACGGTATAGTTGTTGTTGCAGGGGATAATATAAATGAAATCGGTGAAATATGTAAAAAATACAGCAAAGTCACCGAGGTTGTAAAAGGCGGCAGCCAGCGTGCCGAAAGCGTAGCAAACGGCCTTGAGGTTATTGAAGGAAACTGTCTTGTGGCAGTGCACGATGGTGCACGTCCTTTTGTGGCAGACAGCATTATCTGTGATACAGTAAAAGCTGCTTACACAACAAATGCGGCAATTCCATGTGTGCCTGTTAAAGACACCATCAAAATGGGTGCAGACAATGTGGTGGAAAAATCTCTCCCAAGGGAAAAACTGTACATAACCCAGACACCGCAGGTGTTTGATGCAGATATCTACAGACAGCTGCTGGCAGCAGACAGCGATTTTTCTGTAACTGATGATGCACAGCTGTTTGAAAGGGCAGGTTACAGAGTGGCAATCTGCCAGGGCAGTTATGAAAACTATAAAATCACAACTATTGATGATATAAAAAAGGAGAAAACTATGAGAATCGGTCACGGATATGATGTTCACAAACTGGTGGAAAACCGCAAACTTATCCTTGGCGGGGTGGAAATTCCTTACGAGAAAGGTCTGCTTGGACATTCTGATGCAGACGTGCTTGCACATGCAGTTTCCGATGCTTTGCTGGGATCAATGGCCCTCGGGGATATAGGCAAACATTTTCCGGATACAGACCAGCGTTACAAAGGTGCTGACAGTCTTTATCTTATGGCATGTGTTAAAAAGCTCCTTGATGAAAAAGGTGCAAAAATTGAAAACGTGGATGCAACCATTCTCTGCCAGAGACCAAAGCTTGCACCTTATATAGTAACTATGAGAGAAAACATTGCACGGGTGCTGGAAATCGGTGTGGACTGTGTTTCTGTAAAAGCCACAACGGAAGAAGGACTTGGCTTTACAGGTTCAGGCGAGGGCATTGCCGTACATGCCGTATGTCTTGTAAATGTATAATAAAAATTGTAAATGAAACGGCATAAATTTTTCTGACAGTAAAATATCTTACGGAAAACAAAATGTCATTCCTTGCTGAAAGGAATGACATTTTTATTTTATAATCAATATTAAAACCAATGTCTGTATCAGTCGACAATTTCCACACCTAAACCGCGGATAACTTCCACAGAATATTTCTGCATTTCACCCATTGCAGCACATGCATCAAGGTGCAGCACAAGTTTGGCTTTTTTAAAATGAGTCTGGCACAAAACAATATTTGAAATTACACATATATTTGTTACTACACCGCAGAAATCAATTTCATCAGGTTCACCGCCAAAAGCTTCTTCAATGGCGTCACAAAGCTTGTCACAGCCGAAATCGCTTTTTTCCAGCACAATGACATTGGGGCGTATTTCTTCATCAAAAATTTTCAGCTCGCCAAAAAGGTCGTGTCCTTTTGTGCCTTTTATACAATGTTTAACAGGCAGAAATCTGCCTTCGCGCGTCTGCAGATAATCTTCTCCGTGGGTGTCTTTGGTGAAAACAACAAGGTCGCCGTTTTTTATATATCTGGCAACAAGGGAATAGATGTTTCCTGCAATGCTTTCGCTCTGGTTAAAGCCGAGGGACCCGTCGACAAAATCGTTCTGATAATCAACGACAACTAAAACTTTAGACATATACAAAACCCCTTTTCTGTAAAGTGTTTACAGATTTAATATAACATAAATACACAATAAAAGATATATAAATATGAAAAATATTCACACATATATGTACATTGGTTGCAATAAATATGAAAATATGTTACATTAAAATGAAGAGCTGTAAAAAACAGCTCTTTAAAATCAACGGATTACGGAGAACCTGATATGTATAGTGATGTTATAAATGACAATATAAAATATCTCAGCCTTCTTGCAAAGGATTTTCCTGATATACAAAAAGCTTCAGCAGAGATTATCAGCCTTGAAGCATATCTCAAACTGCCTAAAAGCACGGAGATGTATATGAGCGATATTCACGGCGAACACGAGGCATTTCTGCACATACTCAACAATGCGTCAGGGGTTATCCGCGAAAAAATTGATGTGGCACTTGAAGGCATTACAACACCGGAAGAAAATGCTGTGCTTGCCACACTTATATATTATCCTGTACAGAAGATAGAAGAAATCCGTCAGACTCAGGAAAATATGCAACAGTGGTACAAAACAACCATCTACCGTCTGCTGGATGTATGCCGCCATGTTGCAAGCAAAAACAGACGCCACTGGGTGCGCAATGCCATTCCTGAAGGTTACGAATATATAATTGACGAACTTCTCCATGCCCATTTTGAAGACCACAATAAAGAGTTTTACTACAATCAGTTTGTTACATCAATTGTGGACAACAACATGGCAGACCAGTTTATAGTGGCTATTTCAAAGGTAATCAAACGTCTTGCTGTACATAAACTGCACATTGTAGGCGATATTTTTGACCGCGGTGCACGTCCGGACATTATTCTTGACAGACTTATTGAACATCACTCTGTTGATATTCAGTGGGGCAACCATGATGTTTTGTGGATGTGCGGTGCAACAGGCAACCCTCTCGGGGTTGCAAGTGTTGTGCGCATCTGTGCAGCCTACAATAACCTTGAAGTTCTGGAAACAGGTTACGGCATCAACCTGCGTCCTCTTGCAATTTTTGCAGAAAAAACCTACGATGACTGCCCTGTGTTTATGCCAAGAGGTGTAAACCCTGAAGATGAAGATGCAAAACTGGTTGCAAAAATCCACAAGGCAATTTCTGTTATCATGTACAAACTGCAGTGCCAGGTTATCAGCCGCAACCCTTGTTTCTTTATGGAAGACCGCTGCCATCTGCTTCACATTGACTACAATGAAGGCACTGTGGAAATCAAGGGTGAAAAACACCCTCTTATGGACAGCGTGTTCCCTACAATTGACCCTGCTGACCCTGCAAAACTTACCGATGAAGAACAGCAGCTGGTAAACAAACTGTCCCGCAACTTCATTGAATGCGAAAAACTGCAGAAACACATTAAATTCCTTTATGCAAAAGGTTCTGCATATAAAGTGGAAAACGGCATGCTTATGTTCCACGGTGCAATTCCGCTTAATGACGACGGCACCTTCCGCGAAATTTTCTTTGGCGGAAAAGGCTATAAAGGCAAAGCGCTTATGGACTACTGCGACAAAATGGCACGCGTTGCTTATTTTGGAGTTGACGGTACATACGAAAAACAGCTTGGTCAGGACCTTCTGTGGTATCTCTGGTGCGGCAAAAACAGCCCTATGTTCGGCCGAAGCAACATGGCAACCTTTGAACATGCACTGCTTGAAAACCCGCTGCTTTCAATTGAGCGAAAAGACCCATACTACATACACTGGGAAGAAGAGGATATTGCCGAAAGAATTCTTGCGGAATTCGGCCTTTACGGACCTATGTGCCGCATAATCAACGGTCACGTTCCTGTTAAGAGCAAAAATGGCGAAAGCCCGCTTAAAGCAAACGGCAAAATTGTTGTTATCGACGGCGGTTTCTGTCATGCTTATCACAGCCGTACAGGTATTGCAGGTTACACAATGGTTTATTCTTCACGCGGTTTGTCTTTGCGTGTTCACGAGCCTTTTGAAAGCGTTGAAAAGGTTATAAAAGAAAACAGTGACATCAAAAATAAGGTTGACGTATTTGAAACAATGAAAAACCGTATGCTTATCGGTGACACAGACCAGGGTAAAAGTGTAAGAAATATGATAAGTGACCTTAAACTGTTGATACAGGCTTATCAGTTGGGTATAATAAAGGAAGACAAAAACTAAAAAAGGATTTTATCAATATGAAAAAAATCACAAAAGCGGCGTATCTGATTGCTACAATATTTTTTATTGTAAATGCAGTCAACGTACGTCTTAACCTTAACCCGCTTTACCCCAGCACAGCATTTTTCTACTGTGTAATGCTGTCAGTTTACGTTGCTATCTGGGTGGTAAACAAGGCAGGCAAATTTATCTTTACAAAAATGGAAGGCGGTGCTGTTTCGGTAGATTTTGAACGCAAGGCACCGTTCCCGAAAGCACCTATTATAATTGCGGTTGCAGCCTGGGTGCTGTATGGCGCAGTTACAATCGGCTCCAGTGTTATCTTTAATGTGTCAGCATTCCGCGACCAGATGCCGGATTACCGCATAGGAGATTTCAGCAGTGAAGTACAGGTGGTGGATGCATCACAGATTCCTATTGTGGACAATGATCTTGCCTATAAAATTGCAGAGAAAAAACTGGGCGAAAAACCGTCCCTGGGCAGCCAGGTAGTGCTTGGTGAACCTACAATCCAGACTGTTAATGACAAACTGGTGTGGGTTGTACCGCTGCAGCATTCAGGTTTTTTCAAATGGCTCACCAATATGGGCGGTACCCCAGGTTACATTGTGGTTTCCGCAACCAACAGCCAGGATGTTGAATATGTTGACAGCTACAAAATCAAATATCAGCCAAATGCTTATCTGTTAAGCGACCTTACATTCCACACACGATATACAGCGGCACTTTTTACAGGTGTTACCGACTACAGCTTTGAGCTGGACGACACAGGCAGACCGCATTGGGTTATTACAACTTATAAATATACCCGCGGTTTTGCTCTGCCGGAGGCAACAGGAGTAATTGTTATGGATGCCGAAACCGGTAAAAGTAACAGATATGCTCTGGAGGATGTTCCTGCATGGGTTGACCGTGTTCAGCCGGAGGACTTTATTCTTACACAGATAAACAACAAGGGCAGGTATGTACACGGTATCTTCAACTGGGCAGACAAAGACAAATATCAGACCAGCGAAGGCGATATCATTGTTTACAATGAAGGCAGATGTTATCTGTTTACAGGCATCACTTCTGTTGGCAGCGACGAAAGTGCCATCGGCTTTGTAATGGTTGATATGGTTACCAAAGAACCTGTAATGTACCAGATGGCAGGTGCCACAGAATATGCAGCACAGCGTTCAGCTGAAGGCAAGGTGCAGCAGTATGGTTACTATGCATCCTTCCCGCTTATCATTAACTTTGAAGGCACACCAACCTACTTTATGACACTTAAGGATATTGACGGGCTTATCAAGCAGTATGCCTATGTTTCCGTTAAAGACTTCCTTGTTGTAGGTGTAGGTGAAAGTATGCAGGATGCAAAACTGGACTATGAAAAGGCACTCAGACAGAATCCGGGTTCCTCTTCCGTTACAGACAGCACAGAAACTGCACAGCTGGAAGGCACAGTGTACCGAATCAATCAGGAAATTGTTGCGGGAGAAACTGTTTACCGCTTTATTCTCAACGAACATAAAGACATTGTTTTTGAAGCACAGGGTTCAGTAAGCGAAATGCTTTCTCTCACTGAAGTTGGTGACAGCGTAGCAGTGACATACCGCGAAACAGAAGCACCAATCAAGGAAGTAAAAGTGTTTGAAAACACAGGCTTTGGCGATATGAACAAAAATATGGGACAGACTTCTGAAACAGAAACACAGGATATTCTGCAGTCAGAAACTGAAAGCGAAGCATAAAAGCAATTCAGGCCGCCGTAAAACGCTACGGCGGCTGTTCTGTTTAACAAATGAAGTCTATTTGACAAAAAAGCATTGACAAAATGTGTTTAAAGTAGTAATATAATTTGTGCTAACAAAATGCACCATTAGCTCAGTTGGTAGAGCAACTGACTCTTAATCAGTGGGTCCCGGGTTCGAGTCCCTGATGGTGCACCAGAAAAATCTCAGTCGAACGACTGGGATTTTTTGTTTTTATGGAGATTTTTCTTTCATAGGGGGATTATCCCCCTCTTGACGCAAATTTTTAACGACAGGCTTAAAAAATTTGCTGTCACCCCCTTAGATGAAACCGCGTGATGCCAGTCGGCCACGCAGCTGAGAATATGTTATTAGATAGCATTTTATAAATAATCAAGGAGTCGTTATGTCCAACATTATAAATATAACCGATTTTTCTGCGCCGCAGCTGGATGTGTATGCACGCCTCAGCGAAAAACAGCTGCTGCATTATTACGAGCCTGCTACAGGGCTTTTTATTGCCGAAAGTCCAAAGGTGATTGAGCGAGCTTTGGGTGCGGGGCACGAGGCAGTATCTTTTCTTGTGGAAGACAGACATATTGACACACAGGCAAAGGAAATTATTGAACGCTGTGCAGATGTTCCTGTGTACACCGCTCCTTTTGATATGCTTAAACAGCTGACCGGGTTTGAGCTCACCCGCGGTATGCTTGCCTGCATGCGCCGCAA
The DNA here is from genome assembly GCA_015067215.1 of Oscillospiraceae bacterium. Classification (GTDB taxonomy): domain Bacteria; phylum Bacillota; class Clostridia; order Oscillospirales; family Ruminococcaceae; genus RGIG3102. The sequence goes on from SVMW01000015.1 coordinate 42,182, forward strand.
AGCTTTGCCGAACATTGCCGATATCTGCAAAGATATGCGCCGCGTGGTTGTAATGGACAGGGTTATGAACCCTACAAATGTAGGGGCAATTTTCCGCAATGCAGCGGCACTTAATATGGATGCGGTTTTGCTCACAAGCGGTTGCAGTGACCCGCTTTACCGCCGTGCTGCAAGGGTAAGTATGGGCACAGTGTTTCAGATTCAGTGGACCTTTGTGGATGATGACTGGCAGGCAGAACTTAAATCTCTTGGCTTTAAAACTGTTGCAATGGCACTTAAAGAGGATACTTTGGATATTGACAATCCGCAGCTTATGGCAGAACAAAAACTTGCCATTATCCTTGGCACAGAGGGGGACGGCCTTGCCGACAGTACAATTGCAGACTGCGATTACACCGTGAAAATCCCAATGTCACACGGGGTGGATTCCCTAAATGTTGCTGCTGCAAGTGCAGTGGCTTTGTGGCAACTGGGCAAATATAACACAAATAACTGATAAAACAAAATGTCATTCTGAGCTTAGCTGAGAATCTCCTTGTTTCGATAAACCGAGAGATTCTTCGGCATAAATGCCTCAGAATGACATCTTTTTTGTTAACTTAATGACATTGATATTATCCGCCTGTTTTTTATTTGTGCAAAAATTGTAAACAAATTATTAAAACAGTTGACTTTTATAGTCGACAAGTGTAGACTTACAACTGTAAAGAGGTCTACAGCTGTAGACTTTCTGAAAGGAGCTCCATATGTACGATTACAAAATGACCGAAAGCGAATATCGCTTTATGAAGATAATCTGGGAAAATAACAGCATTTCTTCCTCCGCTCTGGTGGAACAGTGCAAAGCAGTGCTTGACTGGAAAAAGTCCACAACCTACACAATCATCAAGCGTATGGCAGAAAAAGGTTTTCTCAAAAACGAAAACGGCACTGTCACCGCTCTTGTAAAGCGTGAGCAGGTGGAAAAATACCAGTCCCACCGCATTGTCAACAACACCTTTGACGGCTCGCTGCCAAAGTTTATTGCGGCATTTATGGAAGACAAAAAGCTGACAAAGGAACAGGCGGAACAGCTTAAACAGCTTATCGATTCATACAGCGAAAAATAAGGAGGCAGCTATGCAGAATTTGTTTAATGCAATATTAAAAATGTCTGTTTCTGCCGTGCCCGTGATTGTTATTGTGCTCTGCCTGCGGCAGATTTTCAAAAAATACCCCAAAAGCTACAGTTTTGCCTTGTGGCTGGTGGTGTTTGCAAGCTTTGCAGTGCCGTTCAAAATTCCTGTTAATATAACTCTGCCAACCGAAAAGGTGACAAACGAAATAACACAGACAATTGTGCAGGAATTTGCGGCCGAAACAACTCACGGCGGCACACAGCAGGCAGTACAAAATGTGCAGACTGCGCAAAATGAGCAGAACGGTACACAAAAAGTGCCTGTCATTATACAGCAGACAGAGCAGCAGATGACCGAAACAGTGCATCAGAACTCTGTGCATAAAAAGCTGTTTACACTGCAGCTGTGGCATATCTGGCTGTGCGGCATACTTGTGCTTCTGGCTTTTGAAATCGTCAATTTAAAAGGAATATACGACAAAACCCGTTTTGCATTTAAAAAACAGGGGAATATATATCTTTGTGACGAAATCGGCAAGCCGTTTGTGTTCGGCATTGCAAAACCCAAAATTTTCATACCGTCAGATATCTCCCCGCAAAACGAACAATATGTAACACGGCACGAACAAACTCATATTGAACGTGGGGACTATATCACAAAACCTTTGTGTTTTGCCATTGCAGCGGTCCACTGGTTCAATCCTTTTGTGTGGCTGGCATTTTATCTGATGGAAAAGGATATGGAACTTTCCTGTGACGAAAAGGTGGCAAAAAGCCTTGATACAGCAGGTGTGCAGCAATACTGCATGGCACTGCTGGCCTTTGCAGTCAAGGATAAGCCATACAAAATCAATGCGGTTTTGTTCGGGGAAGGAAACTGCACAATGAGAATTAAAAATATACTCCAATTTAAACAGCCCAAAAAGCTGACAGCAATTCTGCTTTCTGTATGTGTACTGTTTGCAGGCTGCACTGCCTTTGCGACAGGACAAACCGAAGCAGAAAGCACAGAAAACACAAACAATACATCTGCGCTTTATGTGGAACATCTTGACACAGGTGTGAGCAAAACAATAACCGACGAAAATGATATCGGCACAATTGCACAGATACTTTCATCACAAAACTGGCAGGAGGGCACAGCCGACTGCCTGTCGGAATTTAAAATCACCCTTGACGGCGAAGATTATTATTACCACTCCGACTGCGGAACGGTCAACGACAGCACAAATAACCGCAGCCTGTCACTGACTAATGAACAGAAATCTGAAATTGACAGAGTTCTTGCATCTATGCCGCAGACAGAAAAGGCGAATGAAAACGAACAGTTGTATTATATAACTGAAACTGACTCTGCATGGGTTGACGAAAACGACGACACCTGTGGCTATCCGACACAGGAATATTTTAAAGAAGAAAGTGAAACTGTGACTGGAAATGAACCCGAAACGGTAGACCAGTGGACAGATTTTCCGGAGTTTATCCACCTGCCAACGCTGGAATCGGGCAAATATGTTTTCCCACTTGATATGACCAATGAAGCTATACGCATTTCCCGCGGATATACAGGGCAATATCCAAAGCACGACGGCATTGATTTTTCAGGACCTTTCGGCACCGAAATTTTTGCATCTGCTGACGGCAAAGTGATAAAATCAGAGGAAAGTTCTGTCGGTGACGGCAACCACGTTGTTATTGAACACGCAAACGGGTATTATACTCTGTATGGACATTGCTCTGAACTGCTGGTAAAAGAAGGCGACGAGGTAAAACAGGGTGATGTTATTGCCAAAATAGGCTGCACAGGCAACTCCACAGGCAATCACCTGCACTTTGAGTTTGGCTTCGGCTACGGCAGCGAACCGGACGGCGGCTTGAGCCTTGACCCATACACTGCAATCGGCACACGCTGTGCGGAAGATTTGAATGGCGTCAGTATAAGCGGGGAATATCAGCAAACAAATGATAATTCAGCTGCACAGGCAAATGATGAAAATGAACAGTATTATACTGCACAGGCAGGCGATTCTCCTATAAGTATTGCAAAAGCACATAAATTCAGCGTTGATGAACTTTATGCCATGAATCCTGAAATTGAGAAAAAAGGAATATTGGTAGGAGACCAAGTCCGTGTTACACAACCGATTTTTGGCTGGCCTATAGGAGAAAGTCCCACAGAAATAGGTGTCAGAATATCACGTGGTTTTGTGGGACAGTATCCGGAACACAATGGCGTGGATATAGCAGGACCGAAAGGTACTGATATAGTTGCTTCTGCAGACGGTATAGTTATTAAAGCAAATATGCGTAAAGATAATTATGGGAATTATATTATAATTCAACATACAGGCGGGTACAGAACACTGTACGCACATTGTTCTGAATTGCTTGTAAACATGGGTGATTATGTAAACAAAGGTGATGTTATTGCCAAAATGGGTTCAAGTGGCAATGCAACAGGAAATCAGCTGCATTTTGAAATTATTCTTGAAGATGATGTGAGAATAGACCCATATATAAAATGGTAAAATAGTTAATTGAATATCAGACGGGCGACTGATAGCCGCCCCTACAAATACAACAAAGCGGTTTAATCAGTAGGGGCGGATATTATCCGCCCGTCTGTCATTCTGAGCACAGCGAAGAATCTCTCTGCAATGTCGGTCTGATTGTAAGCAAAAAATCTCATTATACCAAGAGATTCTTCGTCACTTCCGTTCCTCAAAATGACATTTTTTATTTAAAAAGCTATCTGCTTGACATTTTAATTAAAATATAATAATATTTATAAGGATATGTGCCAACACTGCATATATCACATAAAACACAAAGGCTGTGACAAAGACAGTACCTTTCAAACGAAATTCCAAGAGAGCACGGAAAAGGTGAGAGCCGTGTAAAAGTAGTTTTTAAGGGAACATCACTTTCGAGCTGCGGTGCCGAACGTTTTTTACTATTAAGTGCCGACGGAGTTTCACCGTTAAAGGAAAAACATATGATAGTATGTT
>SVMW01000054.1 GCA_015067215.1 Oscillospiraceae bacterium
CTCCCAGGTGCAAACTGTGGTGGTTGTGGCTACGCAGGTTGTTCTGACTACGCAAAAGCTATCGTTGAAGGCGGTGCTGATCTTGATAAATGTGCTCCTGGCGGTGCAGACTGTGTAGCAGCTATCGCTAAAGTTATGGGTGTTTCTGCTACTGCAGGCGCAGCTAAAAAAGCTGTAGTTAAATGTCAGGGCCACACATGCAACACAGGTACAAAATTTGATTACCAGGGTGTTACAACATGTTCCGCTGCAGCAAAAATGTTCGGCGGTCCTGGTGACTGTGCATACGGCTGTATGGGTCTTGGTGACTGTGTAGCTGCTTGTCCATTTGGTGCTATCCAGGTTGTTGACGGCGCAGCAAGAGTTATCAACGAAAAATGTACAGGTTGTGGTGCTTGTGCAAAAGTTTGTCCTAAATTTGTTATTGAAATCGTTGAAGACGATGTTAAACCAATGGTTCTCTGTAACAATAAAGACAACGGTAAAAACACAAGAACAGCATGTAAAGTTGGTTGTATCGCATGTAACAGATGCGTTAAAGCTTGTCCAATTGAAACAGCAAAATCCAAAGCTGTTGCAGTTGACGGCAACCTTGCACACATCGATCAGGATCTCTGTATCGGTTGTATGCAGTGTGCTGAAGCTTGCCCTGTTGGCGCAATCGACGTTCCAAACTGCAGATAATTGCTTAAAAGCAATATAATAAAAAAACAGGTTCGGTTTTCCGGGCCTGTTTTTATTTATATATAGATGTACGGCATATCATTCAGTGAAAGTAATGGAAATGTAATATTTATAGGATATTTTGTATACTTAACTGATGTATGTTGTAAACTATTGCTCATATTGTTTTTTTATGGTTTAATATATTATTAGATATATTAATAGTAATTGGTTACGCCGAAAGGAAAAGCTATGGTTAAAGCAAGAGAAATATATGAATATCTTGGCGACATAATGCCTTTTGACACTCAGGAAAAATGGGACAACAGCGGATTGCTTGTTGATATGGATGTACAGACAGAAAAAATTCTGTGCTGCCTTGATGTTACAAAGGCTGCAGTGGATAAAGCTGTTGAAAAAGGATGCAAAATTATTGTTTCACATCATCCTGTGATTTTTTCAGGAATAAAAAGTCTGGACAACAGCAGTATTCTTGTTAAACTTATAAAAAACGATATAAGTGTTATATCTGCACATACAAATTTTGACAGATATGAATTTGGTACCAGCAGTAAACTGGCACAGTTCTGTGGCCTTGAAGGAGAAAAGGAGCAGTGTGATTTTGCGGTTACTGTAAAACTCAATAACCCTGTTGAATTTGAAACTTTACTCAATTCTGTTAAAGAAAATACACAGCTGACATTGCAGTATGCAAAAGGCGGTACTGTAAGCAAAGTGTTTGTTGTTGCGGGAAGCGGAAAAAGCATGACAGAAGAAATTCTTGCAGCAGGATGTGACTGCGTTGTCACAGGTGAAAGCAGTTATCATGATATGCTGGATTTGTCACAGATGGGCATAGGGACAATCTGTCTTGGTCACGATGAAAGCGAGAAAATTTCGGTTGAAACTCTGGCACAGCTTCTTTCAGAAAAATTTGGTGATGTTCAGACTTTATGCTTTGTTGAAAACAGTCTGACAAGTTACATATAATTAATTATAGAATTACAGGGGATATTCAATATCTGCCTTGGAGGATTATAAATGGCACTTGATGCTCTTACATTGTCTTTGCTTGCGAAGGAACTTGATGAAAGTCTGCAGGGGGCAAGGATTGATAAAATACATCAGCCGTCAAAAGATGAAATTGTAATGCATATGCGCAAAAGAGACGGCAACATAAAACTGCTCATTTCGGCACGAAGCGGTTCGGCAAGGGTTTGTGTAACAAATGAAAATTTTGAAAACCCACAGGTTCCGCCAAGCTTTTGTATGCTTATGCGTAAATACTTTGCAGGTGCAAAGTTTGTTGCGGCAAACAGCATTAAAGGAGAACGAATTATAATGCTGGCATTTACTGCAACAAGTGAAATGGGCGATGTTGTTCAGCTTGATCTTGCAGTTGAACTTATGGGCCGCTATGCGAATATTGTGGCAATCAACCAGGATGGCAAAGTTATTGATGCAATGAAACGCGTTGATGCCGATGCATCCAGCGTACGTCAGCTTTTGCCGGGGCTTAGCTATAAACTTCCACCAAACAGAGAAAACCCTAACCTTATAGATGAAACAGAGCAGGTGCTGGAAAAGGTGTTTGCGTTTGATGCACCGCTCAACAGTGCTTTTATGAAAAATACTCAGGGCATTGGCCCTGTTATTGCCAGGGAAATTGCATACAGAGCTTTAGGTGACAGAGATGTTTATGCTGTTTATCTTGAGGACGAGCAGAAACAACAGGTAAGGGATGCGGTAGCCGAAGTTGTGGAATGCTACAACAACCCACAATATACAACTGTTTATGATGATAACGGTAAACCAAGTGAATTCAGCTTTATGCCGCTTAAACAATATGAAGGCCTGAACAGCAAAAGCTATGAAAGTCTTAATGTTCTTCTTGATGAATATTATGCACAGAAGGACAAGGCGGAAAGATTGCGACAGAAAGGCAAGGACTTGTACCGCCTTACTCAGACACTTACTGAACGCACACAGCGTAAACAGGTGGCACGACAGGAAGAATTGCTGGAAAGTCAGGACAGTGAAAAATATAAAATCTTTGGCGAACTGCTTACAGCAAACCTGTGGCAGCTTGAAAAGGGAATGAAAAATATAAAAGTTCTGAACTATTATACAAATGAGGAGATTGTTATTCCTCTTGACTCCAGACTTAATGGTAATCAGAATGCTCAGAAATATTATAAAGAATATAAAAAGCGTCAGACTGCTGTAAAAATGCTTACTGAACTTATCCGTCAGGGCGAGATAGAACTGGAGTATCTCAAAAGTATATCCTATGCAGTAAGCCAGGCACAAAACGAAGCTGAACTTATGGCAATAAGAAGTGAACTTCATTCCGCGGGTTATATCAAATATTACAAACAGAGGGATAAAAAACAGAAACCGCAGGATTTTATAAAATATATTTCTTCCGATGGTTTCCTTATCTGTGTAGGACGTAACAACCTGCAGAACGATAAACTGACAATGAAAACTGCACGCGGCAGAGACATGTGGTTCCATACCAAGAAGGCACCGGGCAGCCATGTTGTTGTTTTCAGTGAAGGTAATGAAATTCCGCTCAGAACACAGAATGAAGCTGCCATGCTTGCAGTATATCATTCCAGCCTTAAAGACTCTGCAAGGGTAGAGATTGACTACACCTTTGTTAAAAATATCAGAAAGACAAACGACCTTAAACCCGGTATGGTTATATACGACACTTATGAAAGTGCAGTTATAACACCTGATATGGAAGTTATCAGCAATCTTAAAAAAGCATAAATGTGTCTGATTTTGCACAAACAGTAAAAACCGCCTGAGTAATCGGGCGGTTTTTTATGTAAAAGACGATAGACCATGGATAATCAAAGGAATAATAATTGTCAAAGGTATTGTCAAAATAAACAAATAAAAATTTTTTTATTATATGTATTGACAAATTAATTACTTTCTGATATTATATGTAAGGTTGCGAATAAGCGACTTATGTGTGGAAAATGAAAACCCATCTTGTGTACAAGTTGCACAAAAAGAAAACCGAAAGTTCTACATGGTTTATTATGATGTACGAAATTGACAAAAGATGTCAGGAAACTGTTGCGTTTTGAGTTGATTTAGTGTATCATAATTAGGCGACTGCAAAGATTATGCGTTGACGCGGGAGGTTGCCACAGAAATCTGTGGGTTTTTCCGCCGAGTATGTCCGATCTTTGAACCGGGCGACAAAATATTGAATGCAAAGGGTGTATGACCTTGTTAAAGGTCCACTGGCCGTAAACTTTGTGATAGAAAGGCTCCCAAGGGGCTTATTCCGGGAAAAACTGCGAGGCGGTTTACCGGTTTTTATCATGGAAGGGTGCGAAACACCCGGCGCGATGTTCAATAAATTGTTTACCGCCGCTAAGAAAACAAACAGAAAATTTTACAGGAGGCGTTAAAATGGCAGTCAAAGAAAAAATCAGAGTAAGACTTAAGAGTTACGATCATCAGTTGATTGACGCAGCAGCAGAAAAAATTGTTGAAACAGCAAAAAGAACAGGTTCCAGAGTTTCCGGTCCTATTCCACTTCCAACAGACAAAGAAGTTGTGACAATCCTCAGAGCAGTTCACAAGTACAAAGACTCCCGTGAACAGTTTGAATATCGTACACACAAAAGACTTATCGACATTTTGAAACCAAGCAACAAAACTGTTGAAGCTCTCACAAGCTTGCAGTTGCCAGCTGGCGTAGAAATTGAAATCAAACTCTAATATATAATATTCATTATAATAGAGTTCGAAACAGCAATCCATTCAGTTGGAGTCATGTTGGCGAAGGCCAACCAATAACCTAACAGGAGAAAAGATTAAAAATGAACAAAGGTATTATCGGTAAAAAAATCGGTATGACACAGCTGTTCGATGAAAAAGGTATGGTTGTACCAGTAACAATCATCGAAGCAGGTCCATGTGTTGTAGTACAGAAAAAAACAGTTGAAAATGATGGTTACCAGGCAGTTCAGCTTGGTTACGGCGAAGTAAAACTCAGCCGTCTTTCCAAACCAGCTAAAGGTCACTTCGACAAAGCAGGCGTTGCTCCAAAGAAAACTTTGAGAGAATTCCGCTTCGAAAACATTGACGAAATCAATGTAGGCGACATCATCAAAGCTGACGCTTTTGCAGCAGGCGACAAAGTTGACGTATGCGGCATTAGCAAAGGTAAAGGTTACGCAGGCGTTATCAAACGCTGGAACTACCACTCACTCAAAGCAACACACGGTACAGGTCCGGTTGCTAGACATGCAGGTTCCAACGGTGCTTGTTCTTCACCATCCAGAGTGTTCAAAGGCAAAGGCCTTCCAGGTCACCTCGGTGCTGAAAAAGTTACAGTACAGAACCTTTCCATCGTAAAAATCGATGCAGAAAACAATCTCATCGCTGTAAAAGGCGCAATTCCAGGCGCTAAGGGCGGTATCATCGTTCTTACAGACAGCGTAAAAGCTTAAGGGAGGAAAACAAAATGGCAAAATTTGATGTTTTAGACATTAACGGCAAAGTAGTTGACAGTGTTGAACTCTCTGATGCAGTATTCGCAGTAACACCTAACGAAAAAGTTATGCACATGGCAGTTGTAAACTTCCTTGCTAACCAGAGACAGGGTACACAGTCAACATTGACAAGAGCTGAAGTTCGTGGCGGTGGCCGCAAACCTTGGAGACAGAAAGGCACAGGCCGTGCTCGTCAGGGTTCAACAAGAGCTCCTCAGTGGACACACGGTGGCGTAGCACTTGGCCCAAAACCAAGAGATTACAGCTACACACTTAACAAAAAAGTTAGAAGATTGGCTATCGTTTCCGCTCTCAGCGACAAAGCTATGAACGGCAACATGGTAATCGTAAATGATTTCGCTGTAACAGAATTCAGCACAAAAGCAGTAGTTAAAATGCTTGGCAATCTTAACGTAAGCGGCAAAACATTGCTCGTACAGTCCGTTGCAGATACAAAGGTTGTTAAGTCAGCAGGCAACATCCCTGGTGTACAAACAACAGTTGCAACATCCATGAACGCTTACGACACAATCAACGCTAAAACATTGGTTGTAAGCCTTGACGCTGCTAAAAAGCTTGAGGAGGTATTCGCATAATGAAATTGGCTCAGGATATCATCATCAAACCTATCATAACAGAAGAAAGCATGAAAGGTGCAGCTGAAAGAAAATACACATTCCAGGTTGCAAAAGATGCTAACAAAATCGAAATCGCTAAAGCAGTTGAAGAACTCTTCGGCGTTGAAGTAGAAAAAGTAAACACAATTTCTGTACGCGGCAAATTCCGTCGTCAGGGCAGAGTTGGTGGCTTTACAGCTTCCTCAAAGAAAGCAATCGTTACTTTGACAGAAAACTCCAAAGGTATCGAATTCTTTGAAGGTATGAACTAATAATTATCCGTCTTAAAATATAGGACGTTTTTAAGTATGGGAGGCGGCAGCGACCGTTTCTCGCAAAAAGACTCATAAGGAGAGTGACCCTAAAATGGCTATTAAGAAATACAAACCGACTACTCCTGGTCGTCGTAATATGACAGTTACAGATTATTCGGTTCTTTCTAAAGTGGAA
>SVMW01000016.1 GCA_015067215.1 Oscillospiraceae bacterium
AAGCTCAGTGCACTTTATATTTGCAAAAATGATATCGGCAAGTATTGTTGACTAAATAAAAGTATTGATTTTAAAAGGGGAGGTATTCTCTGATGAAATATATTGAGGAAAAAGACGGATTTCAGACACAATGGGGTTTCATTATGGCCTGTATCGGCTCCGCAGTAGGCATGGCTAATATCTGGCGTTTCCCGGCTATGGTATCAATTTATGGAGGTATGACATTTCTTCTTCCGTACTTCCTGTTTGTGGTACTTATCGGCTGTTCAGGTGTTATGGAAGAATTCTCCCTTGGCCGCTGGGGCGGCGCAGGCCCTGTTGGTTCTTTTGGTAAAGCAATGGAAGATGGCGGCAAATCCAAAAAACTTGGTGAAGCTCTTGGCATCATTCCGGTTATCGGCTCTATGGGTATCGCTATCGGTTACTCCGTAGTTATGGGCTGGATCTTTATCTACACAAAACGAGCACTTGCAGGTGAACTTTTTGCTTACGGTCAGGATATGGGTACTATCGGCGGCGCATTCGGTGCAGTTGCTCCTGAAGCAGCTACACTTGGCGAAGCTCTTGGCATGATTGGTGGTCTTGGCTTCTCCAACTGGCTTTGGATCACAGTTGCGGTTGTGGTTTCCTTCCTTATTATGATCCTTGGCGTTGCAGGCGGTATCGAAAAATGCTGTAGATTTATGATGCCAATTCTTTTTGGCCTGTTTGTAGTTCTTGCTGTTTACATAAGTAATCTGCCGGGTGCATCAGATGGTTACAGATATATTTTTACAATCAGTCCGGCAGGTCTTGCCAATCCTAAAACATGGATTTATGCATTCGGACAGGCATTCTTTTCCCTCTCTGTTGCAGGCAATGGTTCCGTTATCTACGGTTCCTACCTTGCAAAAGACGTAGAAATTTCTTCTTCTGCAAGAAATGTTGCGTTCTTTGACACACTTGCTGCAACTCTTGCGATGTTTGTTATAATTCCGGCTATGGCAACAACAGGTACACAGCTTGATGTTGCAGGGCCTGGTCTTATGTTTGTTTACCTTCCAAACGTATTTAATGGTATGGGGGCAATGGGCCGCTTCGTAGGTATCTTCTTCTTCATAGCAGTTCTTTTTGCGGGGATTTCATCCATCATCAACCTTTACGAAACACCCGTTGCATTTATTCAGGAAAAATTTAAATTCAACCGTTTTGTATCCTGTGCAATTATCCACGTTATAGGTCTCGCAGTTGCAATCTTCATCCAGGCTTGGACAAGCCAGTGGATGGATATGATCTCCATCTATGTTTGCCCATTTGGTGCTCTCCTTGCAGGCTTCATGTTCTTCTGGGTAATGAAGAAAGAAACAGCTCTCGAAGCTGTAAATATGGGCGGCAAAAAACCTGTTGGTGCATGGTTCCACCCATTCGGCAAATTCATATACGTTCCACTTTGTCTCGTGGCTCTCATCGCAGGTGCTATCCTTGGTGGTATCGGCTAATACATAAGCTGAAAATGCAGATTGAGGTTTTTAACCTTGTCAATACAAAACAGACGGTCTTTTGGCCGTCTGTTTTTTTGTGCAGAAGTATCCGATGTACAGTAAGATGCAATTGTGTATATGAGAAAAAATATTCATTTGAAGCAGTTTACTTTTCAAGTTCATAACACCAGCCGGTTATACCGCCCATATCAAACACATTTTTATATCCTAGAGATAAAAGTGTCTCAGAAGCTTCATAACTGCGGCTTCCTGTGCGGCAATAGACAATGATTTCCTGTGATAAATCAAGCAACAAAAGCGGTGCTTTCTGTTCCAACTGATTTAAGGGAATATTCACAGCACCTTTTATGTGTCCTTGTCTGAATTCATCTTCGCGCCGTACATCCAAAAAAACGGTGTAACAGCTTAAACTGCACATAAGCTGTCGGGCCTGCTGAACGGTTATGGAGCGGTATGCAGATTTTATTGAATTGTTATCCATATAATACCTCCTTTGAGGTTTTGTTATATTATTGGAACGATGTTTTGTTTTTAGTATATGAAAAAGTATAACGCGGGTGTGAAAATGTAATATGTTGGCAAAAAAAGTACCCGGTATCTGATGATACCGGGTTGAATTGTTTAATTATGAAGTTTTATATACAGATGTAAACAGTTATGCAAAGAATGTGGACAGAATTTCATTTACAAGTTTGCCGTCTGCCTTGCCTTTTGTAAGAGGCATAAGGTTTTTCATAATAATGCCTTTTTCTTTTGCAGTAGGAGCTGTGAGACCAAGACTGTCAAGAACAGATTTGATTGTTGCTCTGATTTCTTCTTCGTCCATCTGTTTTGGCAGGTAAACGGTATAGTATTCAATTTTCTGTCTGCAGGTTTCCACAACTTCTTCGTAGCCTGCAGGTGCTGTGTCCATTGTTTCCTTAAGCTGTTTAACTTCGCGCTGTACAACAGCAATTTCTTCTTCAGGGGTAAGGTCTGCGCGTTTATCAATTGCTTTTGCTTTAAGTGCAGAAAGCAGTGCAGACAAAGCTTCTTTTTTTACAGTGTTCTTTTCCTTCATAGCAGCCATCATTTCGCCGCGTACCTGATCAATAAGTGTCATAATAAAATACCTTCCTTTTGATTTGTATAAGTAATTTCTGCACAAATAATGCTGTGCAGGTATGTAAGTACATTTTAAGCAGACTATTTGTTTACATATTTGTTGAGAGCGTCCGCCTGCTTGTTAGGGGTAACAATAACTTCCGGCAGCTGAATATTTTCCGGCAGGTTGCAAACATAAGCCACGGTCTGTGCCACATCATCAGCTGTCAGTGGCTCAATGCCTTTGTAAACATTTTTTGCTTTGGCTTCATCACCGCGGAAACGCACAATGCTGAACTCTGTTTCCACCATGCCCGGTTCAATGTTTGTCACGCGGATTCTTGTGTCCATTGTGTCAATTCTGAGCCCGTCAGCAATATATCTTGCGGCAGCTTTTGAAGCACAGTATACCGCGCCGCCGGCATAAGCAGCGTTGCCCGCAACGGAGCCCATTGTAATTACAATGCCCGGCAGGTCCTTCTGAACCATCTGCGGAACAACAGCCTTGATGGTGTAGATAAGTCCTTTCACATTGGTGTCGATAACTTCGTCAATTTCTTCAATGCGGCCTTCATATATTTTGTCGGTACCGCGGGACAAACCGGCATTTGCAACAAGAATTTCTATGTCGGACCACTCTGTAGGCAGGGAATTGATTTTTTCCATAACCTGACGGGAATCTCTTACATCCATTACAAGGGAATAGGCCTTTGCACCTGCAGCTATAACTTCCATTCTTACAGCTTCAAGCATTCCCGCCCGTCTGCCTGCAACAATAACATTGCATCCAAGTTTTGCAAGTTCTCTTGCACAACTGCGGCCTATACCGCTGGTTGCACCTGTTACAAGGGCAATTTTGCCTTTGATACGACTTTCCATAATTTATATTCTCCTTTATAGGTTGTTGTGCTTGTATTGTTTGAAAATTATGCCTTGTACAGCATATCACGGTTTATTTCTGCAATTGTTTTTGCACCGCACATTGCCATTACATCGCACAGTTCAGCTTTAAGTTTGTCAACATATGCGGAAATGCCTTCAGTGCCGCCGCCGTAAACTGCAGTAACAAACGGTCTGGCAATTACAACACCGTCTGCACCGAGGGCCAGAGCTTTGAACACATCAAGGCCGCTTCTTATGCCGCCGTCCACAAGAATTGTCATTTCTCCTTTAACAGCTCTCACAATTTCAGGCAAAACTTCTGCTGTACTTGGTGTGCCGTCCAGCACACGGCCGCCGTGGTTTGAAACCACAATGGCTGCAGCACCTGCCTGCTTTGCTTTAAGAGCACCATTTACTGTCATAATACCTTTTACAATAAACGGAGCAGGAGAAAGGGCCACAATCTCTTTCATCTGTTCTGCAGTTTTGCTGCCTGCAGGAGGTGTCATGTTTTTAAGGAACGGCAGTCCGGCAGCATCAACATCCATTGCAACTGCAAAACAGCGGCTGTCTTTTATAAGGTCAAATTTTTCTTTGATGGTGTCAATATTCCATGGCTTGATGGTCGGCACGCCGCAGCCGTTATATTTTTTAATCATTTCTGCAGCACTTTCCATAACCAGAGGGTTGGTGCCGTCACCTGTAAATGCAGCAATACCGCAGTTTTTTGTGCCTTCCAGCAGAATATCGTTGAATTCAAGGTCGGAGTACTTTTCCCCGTAATGGAGTTTCACTGCACCTACAGGACCTGCAAATACAGGCATACTGAATTTTTTGCCGAACAGTACAACTGAAGTGTCAATGTCGGCATTTTCACACAGGGTGTCCATGTTTACGCGTATTTCCTGCCATTTCTGCCAGTTTCGTATCGCAACATCACCAATGCCTTTTGCACCCGGGCCGGGAATTGTGTTTTTACAAGCCACACCATTGCAGACATAGCATGCTTTGCAGAATGGGCCTATGCTGCCGCGGGCGTTGTCACAAACCTGTCTGAAATCCATTTGTTTTTACCTCCGTAAAAAGAATTGTATCTACTTAATATCATACCATACAGTGTGTGTATATTTCAAATATATCGGGTGTAAATAGAGTGAAAATATATGTGTTCAGAGTTGTATATAAAACAATAAAATATTGCATCAAAACAGAAATATGTACATAAAAATATACATTTTGTACAAAAAAATCATAATTGTTTCCTCTATTGACATTGGTTTTTCACAGTGCTATAATACAAACAATTAGTTTAAATACTGAGGAAAGGAGAACAGCATATGAAAAAACTGTATTTCGCTATGGATATGATGATGCAGATGTACATGTGCCGCCGTTACATGTGCATGTTTCCTGATGCTTTCAAATCCAAATTGTTCTCCAGTCCACTTGCTTGTGCCGCTTGATTTAAGGTACATTAAAGATTAAGATTTTTCAATCGGGAGACTTTTTGGAGTTTCCCGATTTTTAATTTTAAAGGCAGGTATTTTTATGAACCGATGTTTTGAAAAACTGGTACGGCAGAACTTCCGTTTTGAACGAATGTGACACTTGAAACACAAAAACAGACCGTAAACCATTAATTTCTGAATTAAAATATTTATATAAATTTTAAGGAGCTTATTATGAAAAAATTACTCTCTTGTTTACTCGTTGCTATCCTCACTCTTGCTTGCCTTACAGGCTGCGGCGCAAAATCTGATGCTATTACAGTAGCAGTTCCAAATGACACAACAAACGAAGCACGCGCACTGCTTTTGCTTGAAGAACTTGGTTATATCACACTTAAAGAAGATGCCGGCATTACAGCAACAATCCTTGACATTGCAGAAAATCCATATGGTATCGAATTTAAAGAAGTTGAAGCAGCACAGCTTCCAAACGTTCTTCAGGACGTTGACTATGCGGTTATCAACTGTAACTACGCAATTGATGCAGGTCTCAACCCAACAAAAGATGCTCTCGGCATTGAAGGTGCATCTTCCGCTTACGTTAACATTCTTTGTGTAAAAGAAGGCAACGAAGAAGAACCTGTTGTTAAAGCTCTTGCAGCAGCACTCAGCAGCAAAAAAGTTGCAGACTTTATCACAAGTGAATATGACGGTGCTGTTGTTGCAGTAGCAGAAAACCTTACAGACGGTTATGATGCTTCCCTTGACTATGCTGCACTTGCAGGTTCCAAAATCTCTGTAGCAGCTTCCCCAACACCACACGCAGAAGTTCTTGCAGTTGCAAAAGATATCCTTGCAGCAAAAGATATCACTCTTGAAATCGTAGAATTTACAGACTATGTTCAGCCTAACAACGTTGTTGAAAGCGGCGAAATTGACGCTAACTACTTCCAGCATGTTCCATACCTTGACGACTTCAATGCAGAAAACGGCACACACATTGTTTCTGTAGCAGGTATCCATGTTGAACCAATCGGCATCTACGGCGGCAGACAGACAAGCCTTGATGCTATTAAACAGTAAATATAGAAAATTTATCCGTCGGGGCAATGCTTCGGCGGATAAAAACATATATCGGAGCTTATAATGATTAAAATTAAAAATGTATCAAGAACCTTCCATATGGCAACAAATGATGTGGAAGCTCTTAAAAATGTTACAATAAACATTGAAAAAGGTGACATTTTTGGCATTATCGGTACATCAGGTGCAGGCAAAAGTACACTTGTACGCTGTATCAATATGCTGGAAAGACCTGATGAAGGCACTGTGGAAATTGAAGGTGTTGACATCGGAGAACTCAGCCCTGCAAAGCTGAGGGAGGTGCGCCGCAGCATTGCAATGATTTTTCAGGGCTTTAACCTGCTTATGCAGCGTAACTGTCTTAAAAACGTGTGTTTTCCGCTGGAACTTGCAGGTGTAAAAAAGGCAGAAGCAGAGGCAAAAGCTCTTGAACTGCTTGATATAGTTGGCCTTAAAGACAAAGCTAATGCTTATCCGTGCGAACTTTCAGGCGGTCAGCAGCAGCGTGTTGCCATTGCGCGTGCACTGGCAACAAACCCTAAAATTCTGCTTTGTGACGAAGCCACAAGTGCACTTGACCCTAACACAACAAACTCAATACTTGAACTTATCCGTGACATCAACAGAAAACTTGGTATTACAGTTGTAATTATCACTCATCAGATGAGTGTTGTGGAAAGCATCTGCAAACATGTTGCAATTCTTGACCACGGTGTTGTTGCAGAACAGGGCGAAGTAACCGAAGTGTTTACAAGCCCTAAATCCGCTGCAGCACGCAGTCTTGTGTTCCCTGAAGGCGACCAGGGCTCACTCATTGCAGCAGGCGAATGTGACCACTTTATCCGTGTTGTTTTCAACGGTGCACATACAACAGGCAAACCTGTTATTGCAGGTATGGCTGTAAACAAAGGCATCGAAGCCAACATTGCCTATGCTTCCACAAAAAGCATTGACGGCAAGGTTTACGGTTCAATGCTGCTGGGTATCATAGGTGATGAAGACACCCTTGCAACAGCAATTGAATACCTTACACAGAACAACGATATTATTGCAGAGGAGGTAAAGGTAAATGTTCAGTGATCTTTTTAACCCTGAAAAGCTCATGGAAGCGTGGGAAATCATACTCACTCAGTTTCCTATGGCAATCTGGGAAACTGTTTATGTAACAGTCCTTTCCACTCTTTTTGCAATCGTAATCGGTCTGCCGCTTGGTGTTCTGCTGGTTGCAGGTGAAAAAGACGGCGTTATGCCTCTTCCTGCATGGCTTATGCAGGTGCTTAATGTGGTTATCAACCTTCTGCGTTCGGTGCCTTTCCTTATCCTTATGATTCTCGTGTTCCCGCTTACAAGACTTATTGTGGGCACAGTTGTAGGTACAACAGCATCTATTGTTCCGTTGGTTATTGCTGCATTTCCGTTTATTGCACGTCTTGCGGAAACAAGCCTGCGTGAAGTTAACCCTAACATAATCGAAATGGCACAGAGCCTTGGTGCTTCACCAATGCAGATTATCCTTAAAGTTATGATTCCTGAAAGCGTTCCTTCACTGCTTTCCAATGCAACAACAGCAATAACAACAATTCTTGGCTACTCTGCAATGAGCGGTATCATCGGCGGCGGCGGACTTGGTAAAATTGCTATCAACTATGGTTACTACCGCTACCAGTACCTTATTATGATTGCTGCAGTTATCCTGCTTATCCTGCTGGTTCAGGTTTTCCAGAGCGGCGGTACATACCTTGCAGTTAAATCTGACAAACGTCTCAAACGCAAGGCAAACTAAAAATATTTTTACATAAACAAATCTCTGTCGGTCCTGTTAACTGACAGAGATTTTTGTTTTGAACAATTTAAATGAAGTATATTTCAGATATTGACAAAACAAATATTACAAATAATGTCAGAAATATTGATTTTAGCATATTATTGTGTTATATTAAAAATGTTCAAAAGTTAATAAACTTTACAGGTGTCCCGACAGATGTTGGGGTGAAAAGGGAATCAGGTGAAAATCCTGAACGTACTCGCCGCTGTAATAACGGAGTGCTGTCCTGTGTGTTTTGGCACGTCACTGGGGTTATCCCCGGGAAGATAAGGACAGTGTGATGATGTTTAAGTCAGAAGACCTGCCTATAAAGCGTATGTAAAACCACGAGTAATTGGTTAGTACATAATCCCTTAAACAGCACAGTGCGCAGGTGTATCTTTAAGGCCTATATGTTTCAGATTAACCTCTTACCGAAAGGTAGGAGGTTTTGTTTTTGCACAAATCAGCAGTAAAAATGGCAAAAACAGCTTTACCGTGAACTTTTGGATAATATGTAAAAACGAAAGGAAACAAAAAATGAAAAACAAAAAAGGTCTTATCGGTATTATCGCAGCTGTTGCGGTTGTTGTGGTTATGGTGGTTGCTTACACAATGTTTGCACCAAAGGCAACACAGGGGGGCAAAAACATCACAATCGAAGTTATCAATTCCCAGCAGCAGAGCACAATGTACGAAGTTTCTACAGATGCTGAATATCTCGTGGAAGCATTTGCAGAAGCTGAAGGTCTCGAAGTTGTAGCAGAAGAAGGCGAATATGGTGTATATATTCTGTCCGTTAATGGCGAAGAAGCTGTATGGGAAGTTAATCAGGCCTACTGGTCAATTATGGTTAACGGCGAATATGGTATGTACGGTGCCAGTGAACAGCCTGTTACTGACGGCGATGCTTATCAGCTTGTATATACAAAAGGATAATATAATTTGAAAGACAACAAAAAACTTACCACCCGGGATATTGCATTCATCGGTATGGCAATTGCCGTTATCGAAGTTTGCAAGGTTGCCCTGCAGGGCATACCAAATGTGGAAACCACAACCTTCTGGATAATGATGTTCACCATCATTCTCGGGCGCAAAATGCTGTTTGTTATTCCGGCGTTTATCGCAATCGAAGGTTGTATTTACGGTTTTGGTCTGTGGTGGGTGATGTACCTTTACGCTTGGCCTCTGTTGGCAGGCATAGCGTGGATAATACGCAAAAACGACTCGGTGCTGACTTACAGTATTGTATCAGGCCTGTTTGGTCTGTGTTTCGGGGCATTATGTTCCATACCTTACTTTTTCATCGGCGGTTTTGCAATGATGTTCAACTGGTGGATTGCGGGTATTCCGTTTGACCTTATGCACGGTGCAGGCAACTTTGTAATTATGCTTTTGCTTTACAAACCTGTGCGAAAGGTAATGCTGTCGGTTGACAAAATAAACAAAAATTAAATTACAGTCTGCGTAACTCGTTTTCTGTCATTGTTTTTTCTACCTTTTATATTTTTTGAAAAGAATACGTAGGCTTAAAGGAGAGGTTCAGCGAACCTCTCCTTTTTATTGCAGCGTATAATTGACGGGGAAATGCGGCTGTGATAGTATTAAATGTAAGAAAAATCAGCATAGGGGAGACTGTAAATGAATTTTCTTGAACTTATTGAAAAACGTTATTCTGTCAGAAACTACTCTGATAAGCCACTTGAACAGGAAAAACTGGACATAATCCTTGAGGCCGGCAGACTGGCACCTACAGCGGTAAACGAACAGCCGCAGCGCATTTTTGTGCTTAAAAGCGAAGAAGCACTTTCGAAGGTGCGCAGTATATGCCGCTATGCCTTTAATGCTCCGGTGGTACTGCTTGTATGCTACGATAAAAATGTAAGCTGGAAAGCAGATAAATACGGAGATGTTTTTGATGCAGGGGAAATGAATGCAACAATTGTTACAACAGCAATGATGCTGCAGGCAGCAGAACTTGGTGTGGGTTCCCTGTGGGTGAGAGGATACCACACGCAGGATATTATCGACAAATTCAATCTGCCGGATAACCTTGTGCCTGTATGTATGCTGGATTTGGGTTATGCTGCAGAAGAAAGCAAACCTTCGGCAAAACATTTCTCCCGTCTACCGTTGGAAGATACAGTGACAGAACTGTAAAAAAACTCTGACAAAATTTATTATAATCGGCAAAAGAGAGGGTAAAACCTCTCTTTTTTGTTGATGTATACAGAATTTGTGTTACATTTTTGTTAAAATATACAAAAACATATGTTGCGTAAAATCAATAATCTATATATGCACATATTGACCTTTTTATATAAAAGTATTATTATTCAATTGTATAAAGCAAAATTTTGCCATTGTTTTGAACTGTCCAAAACAACGGCTTTTTATATGAAATTTTACAGGAGGATATATGGAAAAGAACAGAATTCTGGAAGGCAATCTGTACAAAAGCATTATGGCGTTTTTTCTGCCAATCTGGTTCGGTACATTTTTTCAGCAGCTTTACAACACAGTTGACGCAGTTATTGTAGGTAACTTTGTGGGCAAGGCCGCTCTGGCTGCAGTTGGCGGTCCTACAAGTACAATCATCAACCTGCTGGTTGGCTTTTTTGTTGGACTTTCGTCAGGTGCAGGGGTTGTAATTTCAATGTATTTCGGCTCCCGTGATATTGAAAACACCGATACAGCAATCCATACGGCAGTTGCAGTTGCAGTAACAGGCGGTGCAATTCTTATGATTATCGGTATTCCTTTTTCACCAATCTTCCTGCAGTGGATGGGCACACCGGCTGATGTTCTGCCACTTGCAACAACATATATCCGCATTTATTTTATCGGTTCCATCTTCAACCTTGTTTACAACATCGGCAGCGGCATTCTGCGTGCTATGGGTGACAGCAAAAAACCGCTTTACTTCCTGATTTTTGCAAGTATTGTAAACATTGTCCTTGACATTTTGTTTGTTGTTGTTCTCAAAATGGGTGTTGCAGGTGTTGCCTGGGCAACAATTATGGCACAGGCTGCAAGTGCAATTCTGGTTATCATCACTCTCAGCGGCCTGCCTGACTATATCCGTTTTGAATTCGGAAAACTGCGCATCAATAAAAAAATGTGCGGCGAAATTTTCAAAATCGGCATTCCAAGCGGTTTGCAGTCGGTTATGTTCTCAGCTTCCAACATTGCAATTATGTCCAGCATCAACTCCTTTGGTACCGACGCTGTTGCAGCATGGACAGCCTGCGGCAAGGTTGATGCCATCTACTGGATGACAGTTTCCAGCTTTGGTATTGCAAACACAACCTTTGTAGGCCAGAACTTCGGTGCCAAAAACTTTAAACGTATGCGTGAGGCAACCCGTGCCTGCTCACTGCTTGCAGTCGGTGCTTCCTTTATCATCGTTGTTGTTCTGCGCAGATTCTATGGCATACTGTTCCGTATATTTACACAGGATGCCGAAGTTATCCGCATAGGCGGTGAAATGGTAATGATTATGACACTGGGTTACTGCATCTATGTGTTTATTGAAACACTGTCAGGTGCAATGCGTGGTGTTGGTGACAGCATTGTGCCGACAGTTATTACTGTGCTTGGCATATGTGCATTCCGTATCTTCTGGATTTCAGCAGTTATGCCAATGCGCAATCAGCTTTCCACAGCAATCTACTCATTCCCGATTTCTTACGTTATCACAGCAAGTGCATTCATCATTTACTATCTGTCAGGCATATGGTTTAAAAAATGTGCCAGAAAACGTTTTGGCGAAGACATCTTTGGTGAACTTAAGGCAGCAAAGGAAGCTGCAAAAACGGCAAAGAATGCTTAATAAACTGATGTATAACAAAAACTCCCGATTTTTCAATCGGGAGTTTTTTGGTTTTATAAAGCATATTGCGAAATTTGTCCGCCTGCGCATTTGAGCAAATATCGAGAAAAAAGAATTTTGACAGCTAATAAATATTTAAAAGGTATCAGGAGAAGCACAGATGGGCATCAATCGCATATATAACACAGGGTTATTTACCCAGCATCATATCGCACAAAATTGCGGAAAGCTCTGTTGGGTTTTCAACAGGCAAACCTTCAATCAGTCTTGCGGCACTGTAAAGCACATTTGTATATTTTGAAAGGGTATCTTTGTCGGTTTCATACAGGTCTTTCAGTTTGGCTGCAATGTCATGGTCTTTGTTGATTTCCAGCACAAGTTGTGCCTTAACCTTGTTGCCGTCAGGTACGCTGTTGAGCACCTTTTCCATTTCAACGGAAAGTCCGCCTTCGCTGGCAAGGCATACAGGGTGGCTGGAAAGTCGGGATGTAAAACGCACGCTATGCACTTTGTCGCCAAGGCTGCTTTTCATTTCTTCAAGCATATCCCTGCTGTCGTCATTGAGCTGTGCAAGTGCCTGTTTTTCGCTTTCGGTGGAAATATCAAAATCTGCACCTGAAACATTGACAAACTTTTTGTCCTTGTAGCTGCCAAGCATCTGCAGAACAAATTCGCTTACGCCGTCAGTGAGATAAAGTATTTCGTAGCCGTGTTTTTTTGCAGTTTCAACCTGCGGCAGCATATCAATTTTGTCAGCGGTTTCACCGTTGGCATAGTAGATGTTTTCCTGCATTTCAGGCATACGGTCAAGGTATTCACCAAGTGTCACCATCTGTTTTTCGTTGGAAGATGTAAACATCAGCAAATCCTGCAGCAGTTCTCTGTTTGCACCAAAGCTGTTGTAAATACCGAACTTTATGCCCATACCAAAGGCTTCAAAAAATTCTTCGTAGCCTTTGCGATCGTCTTTCTGCAGTTTAATCAGCTCGTTTTTAACCTTTTTCTCAATGTTTGTGGCAATCACTTTAAGCTGTCTGTCGTGCTGCAGCATTTCGCGGGAGATGTTAAGGGACAAATCCTCGCTGTCAACAAGGCCTTTTACAAAGCTGAAATGGTCAGGAAGCAAATCGGAACATTTATCCATAATCAGCACGCCGCTGGAATAAAGCTGCAGGCCTTTTTCAAAGTCTTTGTTATAGTAGCCGTAAGGCGCTTTTTTAGGAATATACAAAAGTGCATTGTAGGTTGCACTGCCTTCAACTTTATAGTGAATTTCTTTCAAAGGTTCACTGTAATCGGCAAACTGGTCACGGTAAAAGCTGTTGTATTCCTCTTTTGAAATATCCTTTTTATCCTTTTTCCACAAAGGCACCATGCTGTTCAAAGTGCGTGGCTCAACGATATCTTCATATTCGTTTTCACTGCCTTCCTTAAGTCGTCTTGAACTCCAGTCCATAACGATTGGGTAGCGGATAAAGTCGGAATATTTTTTTACTATGGAAGAAATTTCGAATGGCAGCAGATAGTCGTCATAATGCTCATCATCAGTGTTGTCCTTGAGATACAGTGTGATTGTTGTACCAACTTCTGTTCTGTCACAAGGCTCAACAGTGTAACCTTCTGTGCCGGTGCTCTGCCACATATATGCTTCCTTTTCGCCAAATTTGAGTGTTTCCACAGTCACTTTTTTGGCAACCATAAAGGCAGAATAGAAACCAACACCAAACTGACCGATAATGTCAATATCGTTCTGTTTGTCATTTTCGTTTTTAAAGTTGAAGGAACCGCTGTGGGCAATTGTGCCAAGGTTTTCTTCCAGCTCTTCACGGCTCATACCAATGCCGTTGTCGCTGATGGTCAGTGTGCGGTTTTCCTTATCAGCACTGATTGTGATTTTAAAATCTTCGCGGTTCAGATTTACATCGCTGTTGGTCAGGGATGTAAAATACAATTTATCAATCGCGTCACTTGCATTGCTGATAAGTTCGCGCAAAAATATTTCCTTGTGTGTATAGATAGAATTAATCATCATATCCAAAAGCTTTTTGCTTTCGGCTTTAAACTGTTTTGGTCGTGCCATTTTATCACCTCGGAGAATAATTAGCAGTCCCGTGTGTTGACTGCTAATATTAATTATAGTCACCCATGTGTGCAAAATCAATACCTTTCGCAAAACTTTAACAATTGTTACACAATGGTGAAAATCTATATAAATTTATTATATTTTCCAAAGAAAAATAGTATTGAAAAACAGATGTATATATTCTTGATATATTAAATAATAAGTGCTATCATAATGGCAGAATTAAAATTTATCCGAAAGAGGTGCATGCACTATGGTAAACACATTTTACAAACAGAACCGTGAAGAACTTTATGCAACACTGCCAAACGGTACAGTGATGGTAACACATTCAGGCAAGGAAGTTATCAAAACAGCGGACGAATTCTATGCGTTTTTTGCAAACAGAAACTTCGTTTATCTCACAGGTGTGGATTTTAAGGAATTCATTCTTGCAGCTGTAAAGGTTAATGACAAAGTTATCGAAAAAATCTTTATTCTTCCAAAGGATTTCCGTGCTGAAAGATGGACAGGCCGCCGCCTTTCCCCGGAAGAAGTAAGCGAAAAATCCGGCGTTGCAATGGAAGACATTATGTACACAACTGATTTTGACATGTTCTTCTCCCGTTGGATGAGAAGCGGCAAAATTTCTAACGTTGCATGTGACCTTTACAAAAATGCTGACAGCGACCGTGACAGCGAAGATATTCTCTTTGCAAGAAAAGTTATGCACAACTATCCTGCAATGAAAATTCTTGACATTATGCCACAGCTTAAAAAACAGCGTGCAATCAAAAAGCCTTGTGAAATTGAAGCAATGCGCAAAGCTGCCCTTGCAACACGTGACGGTATCGTTGCAATGATGAAAGCAAGCAAACCTGGTATGTATGAATATGAATACCGTGCAGAATTTGACTACGCACTCAGAAAATACTGGGGCATGCAGGAACCTGGCTTCCCACCAATTATCTCCTGCGGCGATAACAACTTCTGCATCCACTACTACGGTATGGACGGTCAGGCAAAAGACGGCGACTTCATCCTCAACGACGTTGGCGCACGCTATGACTACGAAGGCACAGACGTTTCCCGCGGCTGGCCTTGCAACGGTAAATTCAGCGAAAGACAGAGAATTCTCTATACATGTGCATACAACACAAGCGAATACCTGTTCAGTATCATCAAACCTGGCATGCCAATGTATCGCGTAGACCAGATTGCAAAAGAATATTGTTTTGAAGAACTTAAAAAAGCAGGTATTCTCAACGACTTCAGCGAAATCGGCAAACTTATGTGGCACGGTGGTGCACACCATGTTGGCTTTGATACACATGACCTTGTTGAAGCTGAAGAAATCAAGGCAGGTATGATTTTCTGTGTTGATATCGGTATCTACAATGAAGAATGGGGCATCGGTTTCCGCCTTGAAGACAACTGCCTTGTTACAGAAACAGGCTGTGAAAACCTGACAGCAGTTGTGCCAAGAACAATCGAGGAAATCGAAGCTGTAATGGCAAAATAAAATACATATTTTCACATAAAAAAGATGTAGCATTTATTGCTACATCTTTTTGTTTATGGTATTATTGTATTGGTATGCAGGTATATTTTCAGACAGTAATGCTTGCACGATGGCAGGGAAGGACTTTGCCTTTTCCGCAGATAAAAATAATGGCCCGAATTGCAGCATCAGGAAAATGGAGGCGGTAAATATGGATATGAGCATCTTTAAAAACATTGATACCGTCTATGTAACAGGGCATAAAAACCCCGATGCCGACAGCCATGTTTCATCCAAAATAATGTGTGACATTCTTAAAGCAAACGGCATAAATGCAGTGTGGACTTTTTTTGAGGGCGACACTGCAGGCAAGGGTGAAAAACTGATAGAGGATGTACTGGATATAAACCCGTTTATTATGTCACGCAGTGAAATCGGCGACAAAAAATTTCTGCTTGTGGACCACAACGATGTTTCCCAGTCGGTGGGCTGTGCAGACAATGTTATTGCGGCAATTGACCACCACGTAGACAGCGGACAGATAAAAAATCTGTTTTTAAGCGACTACTGCTGCACAGCACTGTACATCTATATGATGTTTAAAGACAGCTATGAATTTTCCGGCTGTCAGAAAACACAGATTTTCCGTGCTGTTTTAAGCGACAGCGTGTTTGGTAAAAGCAGCCGGTACAAGCCGACCGATGCACAGGCAGTAAAAGCACTTGGTTATAACACAAACTATGATGAATATTTTGAAAAGTTTTTTGTGCCTACCGACCTTACAAAAGCCCCGGAAATTTTTGGCAAAAACGGGCTTAAAAGCTACAGCTTTGAAAAAGCACAGTTTGTCAGCACCTACATTGAGGCTACTGACACAAAACTGCTTTGCGACTATGAACAGTTTATCAGAGATTATGACGGGGATTTTCTCGGTATATGGATTGACTACACACAGCCAAAAACCTTTGTGTATTTTAAAATGGGCGGCACAGTCCATCATCTCACCTACGATTGTATTGCTTCCCGCGCGGCTACAATTATGCCGCAGATAGTAAAGTTATTTTAAGTAAATATGCAGGCTGACACCTGTTTTAATAAAAGATAAAAGGAGATTACAACTATGAATCTGTTTTACAAAGACAAGCTTTGCGAAGTTCTGAAAAACAACAATGTTGACGCAATCCTTATTGCACCAAGTGAAGAACTTGAATTCATGCTTGGTCACACAACACACATCTGCGAACGTTTTCAGGCTTTGTTTATAAAAGCAACAGGCGAATACTTCTATGTTTGCAACATGCTTACATTTGACGAAATTTCAATGTACATGGACGGTAACAAGGTATACGGCTGGTACGATAAAGAAGGCTTCCTGCCTACATTCAAAAAAGCAATGGAAGAAAACGGCCTTATCGGCAAAACAATCGGCGTAAACAGCACAGAACGTGCATGCCTCGTGCTTGATATGATGCAGAACGTTGACGTTAAATTTGTTAACGGCAAACCACTGCTTGAAAGAATGAGAATTCACAAAACTGCAGAAGAAATTGAAAACCTCCGCATTGCAGGCAAAATCACAGACGATACATACTACGAAATTCTTAAATATGTAAAACCTGGTATGAGCGAAAAAGACGTTGTTGATTTTATCAAAGCAGAATTTGCAAAACGCGGTGCTGACTTTGGCTTTGCAATTGTAGCAACAGGCGAAAATGCAGCATTGCCACACTATGCTGACGACAAACGCATCATCGAAGAAAACGATGTTGTGCTCTGCGACTTCGGCTGTGTTTACAAAGGCCTTTGCGCTGATATGACAAGAACATTCTTTGTTGGCGCAGTTACAGATGAACAGAAAAAAATGTATGATTATGTTCTCCGCAGCCAGTGTGCAGGCGTTGATGCAGCAGTTAACGGTGCATTTGTTCCTGATGTTGACAGAGCTTCACGCGATATCATTGACGAAAGCGGTTACGGCCCGACATTTGTAACACGTCTTGGTCACGGCATCGGTTATTCTGTTCACGAAGCTCCGGACATCAAACAGTCCAACCCAATCAACCTTGAACCTGGCATGGTGTTCAGTATTGAACCTGGTATCTACCGCGTGGGCGAATTTGGTATCCGTATCGAAGACATCGTTCTCGTAACAGAAGACGGCCACGAACTTCTCAACAACGCAACAAAAGAACTTATCGTTGTAAACAACTAATCAAAAGCATTAAACCACGGGGTGTATACTCCGTGGTTTTGTTGTGTATATGTACAGTCTGTGCTATAATGGCGGTGAAAACATATTTTGGTATAAAAATCATTGATGGGGGTATGTTATATGAACAAAAAGAAAATCGCAGTATGGCTGACAATTGCTGTATTGATTTTGGGTTTTATTTTCAAAAACAACCTTATCCGCGGGTATGTTTCCTTGTGTCACAGCAACCTGGAAAGCTATGCTGTACAGATGCTGGAGGAAGATGTGAGAACATACGGAAAATACGGTATGTGGAAAACATCGGCATATCCTGAGTATGGCATGGTGGAATTTGCCACAGGCGGTTTTGGTCTTGCCCCAAGCTCAACATACAACGGATTTTATTATTCTGCTGATAACAGCCACAAAGTTTTTTCGGTTGCAAACCCTGACGCCGCAACACTGGAAATTGACGGCGACAATGCAACCTGGACCGACGGCACCGACAACCACGGCAGTTCTGTCCGCATAACCGACAACTGGTTCTGGTACAAGGCATCGTTCTGATGTGGTGCAGTGTTTTAATATGATAAAATAAAAGCCGTGAGGAACTCCTCATGGTTTTTTATTGTATTTATTATGTTTTGATTTTTGTGGAATACCTATGTAAATACTGTTAGCACTTTATCTCAGAATATATACCGCAGACAGCACGCAGGCAAGGCCAAGAACCACGCTTATTGTCATTGGCTCGCCAAAAGCAATTACGCCAACAAGGGCGGAGGTAACAGGCTCAACACAGGCGATAATTGCTGCCTTACTGCTTTCGATGCCTGCAAGGCCTTTTGTGTACATCACAAACGGCAGTACAGTGCCAAGCAGCACAAGGCCAACACCGAAAAACAGAATAGTACCGGAACTCATCAGGTTTTCTGCAAGCTGAACGGGATTTGTCAGAAACAGTGACGGAATGCCTGCACACAAAAAGGTGTAGTATGTAACGGTCAAAGGCTGATAGTGTGCCAGTGCAAAACGGCCGAAAATGGAGTAAAGTGCATAGAAAAAGCCACTGCCTATACCGGTTATAAAACCGCTTACAGTCACAGTCAGGTTGCCGCTGAGTATGCCGCTTACAGCCACACAGCCGGCAAAGGTGATAACAAGGGCAAACAGTTTTTGTTTTGTAATTTTTTCCTTGAAGAGCAAAGCACTCATAATCATAACAAACACAGGGCTTGTGTACAGCAAAATTGCCGATACCGCAAGGGAACACTGTGCCTGACAGGAAAAATACAAAAGGGTAAACAGCACAACGCTTACAAAACCTGTGCCTAAAAAGAATGGAAAATGCTTGAGTTTAATGCGGAAAATGCTTTTGTCCATAACAAAAAACAGCACTGTCATAACAACAAAACTGCCGAAATTTCGAAGAAGAACAATATCGCGAGGGGTAAACCCTGCAAGGGAAAGACTGCGGCTGAAAAGACCAAGCATACCCCAGGACAAGCCTGCAATAAGTACATATATATGTGGAAGATATTTTTTCATAATAAACTCCGATAGAATGTATAAGTAAACAATTGACAAAGAGTTTTACAAAAAGTTAAAACATTTAATTTTTGAAAAACAGGTGTTATAATCCCGTTTGGGAGTATAACACGGTGACGCGTCTCATGTCAATTTTGAGCAAATGGGTTTCATAGCCTGATTTTCACAAATTTATCTGCTGTAATGCTGTTTTCGCTCACCTTGCAGTCAAGCGCATATACTCCAACACCTTTTACTTTAGCAGTTTTAAGTGCATCGGCAAAAGCGGCGTGGGTTTTGCGGTTTGGGGTGAAATACTTTACATTGTCCATCTGTATAATAAAAAATATGTATGCCTTATAGCCGTTTTCAATGCAGCGGCACAACTCGTTTATATGCTTTACACCACGTTCAGTGGGGGCATCCGGGAACAGCACAACTCCGTCTTCCTCAAGGGTAACGCCTTTTACTTCCACAAAAATTTTATCGGTTTCTGTTTCAATGTAAAAATCAAAACGGCTGTTTTCAAAAGTTTTTTCAGCTTTCAAAAGTTTTATATCACCGAAAAATCTGCTGTTTTTCGCCCACTCACCAAACACCTTGTTGGGTATCTGACTGTCCATATTTATCAGTCTGTCACCTTTTAAAACAGCAATCAGGTCATATTTGGTTTTACGGTTTGGATTATCACTTTCCTGCACAAAAACAGTGGCGTTTTCTGTCAGCAGTTCCTTGCACCGGCCTGTGTTTTTTACATGGCACACTTCAACCTTGCCGTCAAGTTCAATGTGGGCAATAAATCGGTTGGGTCGGTTTAAAAACGTTGCTTTTTTGATGTTTTTATAAATCATTTTGAGCTTTCCTGAGTTTTTTTGAATAGTATATGTTAAAATATAAAATAACAAATAATATTTTTCAAGGAGTTTTTTATGGAACAGGTTTACTTTACCAGAAAAGACTGCTGCGGATGCACAGCCTGCCAGAGCAACTGCCCACAAAACGCTATCACAATGGAAGCCGACAGAGAAGGCTTTCTTTACCCTGTTATCGACACCGAACTTTGTGTCGACTGCAACCTCTGCCGCGAGGTGTGTCCTTTCATCAACGCAGAAAGTCAGAAAAACACCCTTGACCAGACAGTGTACAGCTGTGTACATAAAGATGAAGACACTCTGCGCCATTCCACTTCTGGCGGCGCTTTCACTGCTATCAGCGATGTGATACTTGCTATGGGCGGTGTGGTTTACGGTGCCGATTTTGACGCTGATTATAACATCTACCATTCCCGTGCAATCAACACAAAACAGCGCGACAGACAGCGTGTTTCCAAATATGCACAGAGCGACCTTGAAGGCTGTTTTGAACAGGTAAAACACGATTTGCAGAACGGCAAGACGGTGCTTTTTACAGGTACACCTTGTCAGATTGCAGGCCTTAAAAGCTTTATTCCTGACAATCTGGAAACAAACCTTTACCTCTGTGACCTTATCTGTCACAGCATTCCAAGCCCGCTTATCTGGAAAGAATACAAAGCTTATCAGGAACAGAAGTATGGCGGCAAAATGACAAAAGTTATGTTCCGCAGCAAAATTCACCCATGGACACGCGATAATTCAAACAGAGGCTTTATCTTTGAGGTCAACAATGACGGCACCTTTCACGAAGACAACATTTTCTATGATTTGTTCTTCAAAGTGGGCACAATCACACGTCCGTCCTGTGCAAACTGCAAATTCACAAGTGTTAACCGTGTTGGTGATATAACAATTGCTGACTATTGGGGCATTGAAGAATACGATGCATCAAAATATAATCCGCTGGGTGTGTCTGTGGTTATCACAAACAACCCTAAAGGCGAAAAACTTGCTGCTGAAATAGCAAAAACAGCAAACCTTGAACAGCGTGATTTTGCCGAGCAGAAAAAACACCAGAAACGTCTTGCACAGCCTGTTGAATTTCCTGAATTCCGCGATGCTTTCTGGGACGATATGCTGGAAAAAGGCTTTGCATACGTGATGGACAAATACGTTTATAAAAAAGATATGTAACAGCAAAAAGAATTTACAGTGATGTTTGGAACAAAGCCTGATATCAATAAAAACAATACAATAAAAACTGTCCTCTTTTCAGGAGGACAGTTTTTGTTTGTATACAAATGCGGTTAACGGTTTGCGGAATTTGTACTTGAAAGAATTATTCATTAGCTTTTGTTTCACGTTTCTTTATTCGCTGTTCACGGTTGCTTTTTTTCGGATTCAAACAATTTGGCCACCGCATCAGTTAATTTGTCGGGCCATACTTTTCCGCTTTTCATAGTATTGGCCCAGGGACACAGGTTTTTATAGTCATCATCGAAAACAATGGTGTACGGGGGCCCGCAGCGGTCATCAACCGCCATATACATATGTCTTCCTTGGTGCATAATGCTGCCGGCATCACTCTCGGTCATTTTTTCGTCGAGCTGATTGAATATTTCTTTTGTTATCTCGAACAGATGATATGACTGTATTCCGCCGTATTCACCGAAATATCGTCCGTTATTGTCATCAAAACAGGCTTTCCAGCCGGAACCGTTTTTGAAAAGCATAATTTTATCCTCTTATTTTGACTTGTTTAATAAACTTAAATTTGTTTAACTGATTTTATACTATCATAATTTGCTCACATACACAACAACAGTACAGCAGGATATCCTGCTGTGCATGTCAACTGTGTTGTATGAGTACCGGTGTTTTACAGTGTTTGTTTTATGTTAAGTTTTGCCTGAGAAATCTGTGTATGACGCTTATCAGTATATATTATCCGTTTACAATATTTCTTGCAACGTGTACGCCGCTTGCAGAAGCGTGGGACAGAGAATGTGTTATACCGCTGCCGTCACCTATAATGTAAAGGTCTTTGTAACGGCATTCAAGTTTTTCGTTAACTTCTACTTCCATATTGTAGAATTTAACTTCCACGCCGTAAAGCAGGGTGTCTTCGTTTGCTGTACCCGGTGCAACCTTGTCAAGAGCGTAAATCATTTCAATAATGCCGTCAAGAATACGTTTTGGCAGCACAAGGCTTAAATCGCCCGGTGTTGCGTTGAGAGTAGGGGTGATAAATGCCTCTTCAATACGGCTGTGTGTTGAACGTCTGCCGCGGATAAGGTCGCCAAAACGCTGCACAATTACACCGCCACCCAGCATGTTGCTGAGTTTCGCAATGCTTTCGCCATAGCCGTTGGAATCCTTGAAAGGCTCGGAAAAATGTTTTGCCACAAGCAGTGCAAAGTTGGTGTTTTCTGTCTGCTTTGCAGGGTCTTCATAGCTGTGACCATTAACTGTAATGATGCCGTTGGTGTTTTCGTTAACAACTGCACCTTTAGGGTTCATACAGAAGGTACGCACTCTGTCACCGTATTTTTCGGTGCGGTAAACAATTTTGCTTTCATAAAGTTCATCTGTCAGATGTGCAAAAACTGCTGCCGGCAGTTCCACACGAACACCAATGTCAACACGGTTTGACTTGGTTGGAATATCAAGTTCCCTGCAAACCTTTTCCATCCATTTACTGCCGCTGCGGCCAACGGAAATAATGCATTTAGGACATTCGTAAACTCCGTCTGCACAGATTATTCTATAAACACCGTCTGTGTGCTGCACTGTCTGTACAGGTGTGTCAAAGTAGAAATCAACTTTATCCTTAAGGGCAGCATAAAGGTTTTCCAACACAATGTAGTTTATGTCTGTACCAAGGTGTCGCACAGATGCATCAAGCAGGTGAAGGTCGTTCTGAATACAGAGTGTTTTAAAACGGCTGCCTGCTGTGGAGTAAAGTTTTGTGCCTTCGCCGCCGTAACGGAGGTTGATTTCATCTACATATTTCATAAGGTCAAGAGCACGTTTTTTGCCGATGTATTCGTACAGAGTGCCGCCGAAATCGTTG
Organism: Oscillospiraceae bacterium; assembly: GCA_015067215.1. Taxonomy (GTDB): domain Bacteria; phylum Bacillota; class Clostridia; order Oscillospirales; family Ruminococcaceae; genus RGIG3102. Next base: position 22,825 of record SVMW01000016.1, read on the forward strand.
GTGATGTTGTATTTGCCGTCAGAGAAAGCACCTGCACCGCCAAAGCCGCTCATAATGGAACAGCTTTTGCAGTTGATACAGCTTTTTACTTTATCACCGTCAATAGGACAGTGGCGTTTGCTGAGTTCGTGGCCTGCCTCAAAAACCGCAACTTTAAGTTTTGCGTCAAGCTGCATAAGTTCATAGGCAGCAAAAATGCCGCCGGGGCCTGCGCCGATAATAATAACATCATATTTCATAAACAATATTGCCTTCCTTTCCTTTATGGGGAAATATAAATTCAAGTATCAAACAATTTTTGTTGTCCAGTCTTCAAGATTCCAGATATCTGTCACGATATCACTGTAGAAGTCAGGTTCGTGGCTTACAAGAATAACTGTGCCTTTAAAGTCTCTGATTGCCTTTTTTAAGCTGTCTTTGGCATCAACATCAAGGTGGTTGGTAGGTTCGTCCAGCACCAGTACATTGAATGCCTTAAGCATAATGGCACAAAGACGCACCTTGGCATTTTCACCGCCTGACAGCACCTTGCACTGTGTTTCAATGTGCTGTGTGGTCAGCCCGCATTTTGCCAGGGCACCGCGCACACCGGCATTGGTCATGGATGGGTACATATCCCATATTTCCTGCAGAGCACTTTTGCCTGAGGCAATGTGTTCCTGTTCAAAATAGGCAGGTTCAGCGTAGAAATCAAGGTTAACTTCGCCGCTGAAAGCAGGGATAATTCCAAGCATTGTTTTAAGCAGTGTGGACTTGCCAAGACCGTTTACACCTTTGATGGCAATTTTCTGTCCGCGTTCGATGATAAAGTTTACAGGTCTTGTCAGCGCTTCGTCATATCCGAGAACAAGGTCTTTTGCTTCCACAACAACCCTGCCCGGTGCACGGGAATATTCAAAAGCAAAGATTGGTTTTGGCTTTTCCTTTGCCAGTTCAATAATTTCCATTTTATCCAGCTTTTTCTGACGGCTTTTTGCCATATTTGTGGTGGCAACACGGGCTTTGTTGCGGGCAATAAAATCTTCCAGATGAGCAATTTCCTTCTGCTGTTTTTCATATGCCTGCTCAAGCTGACGTTTTTTAAGTTCGTACATAGCCATAAAGTCATCATAATTGCCTTTATATCTTGTCAGCACCGCATTTTCCACATGGTAGATAACGTTGGTTACATCATTGAGAAACGGAACATCATGGCTTACAAGCAGAAAAGCGTTTTCATAGTTCTGCAAAAATGTTGTCAGCCAGCGTATGTGGTTTTCGTCAAGGTGGTTGGTAGGCTCGTCAAGAATAAGGATTGTAGGGTTCTGCAAAAGCAGCTTTGTAAGCAGTACCTTTGTCCTCTGACCGCCGGAAAGTTCGCTTACGTCGCGGTCAAGGCCGATTTCACCAAGTCCGAGGCCGTTGGCATATTCTTCAATCCTGCTGTCAATAGTGTAAAAACCGCTGTGGTCAAGAATATCCTGAATATCGCCCACATCTTCCATCATCTGTGTCATTTCCTCATCGGTGCAGTCTGCCATTTTGTTGTACATTTCCAGCATATCTGCTTCCATCTGATACATATCGTCAAATGCTTTGCGCAGTACATCACGGATAGTCTGTCCTTTTTCAAGCACGGAGTGCTGGTCAAGATAACCCACAGTTGCACGTTTTGCCCAGGTTATTGTGCCTTCGTCAGCAGGTTCCTTGCCTGTGATTATATTCAGAAATGTGGTTTTGCCTTCGCCATTGGCGCCCACAAGGCCGATATGCTCACCTTTTTTCATGCGGAAGGTGGCATTGTCAAGTATCTGTCTTTCGCCAAAGCCATGGCTTACATTCTGTACATGAAGCATAGTTTACCTCTCTTTTCAGGGGGATTTTTCTTTTATTTCACTAATATATAATTTTACCATAACAAACAATCGTTCTGCAATAAAAATAATAATTTCACAGCCATCGGCCATATGCAATAAAAGTTGCAGTTTTTGACGGATAGTGATACAATATTGTATTAAGGGAAATATGTTTTTGCATTATTATCCCTGACTGTATTATAGAATTTTCAAAGAGGTAAAAATGGAAGTTATTATCATCGGCGGTGGTGCATCAGGGCTTTTCTGCGGCGGTTTTTTAACCGATGCACACAAGGTTACAATCATCGAACATTCCGATATGTGCGGCAAAAAGCTGCTTATCACAGGCAAGGGCAGATGTAATGTTACAAACGACTGTGATGAGGAGACAATACTTAAAAATATCCGCACCAATCCTAAATTTATGTTTTCTTCCATATATCAGTACCCTCCTGTAAAGGTTATGGAGTTTTTTAAAAGCATGGGTGTTAAGCTTAAAACTGAGCGCGGCAGACGTGTTTTCCCTGTAAGCGACAAAGCGCAGGACATAAAAAAAGCATTGGAAAAACACTGCAGGGACGTTAACTTCATTTATGATGATGTGGAAAAACTCATCATAGAAGATAATGCCGTAAAAGGTGTTGTGCTTAAAAGCGGCAGAAAACTGTATGCCGACAAGGTTGTTGTTGCCACAGGCGGTATGAGCTATAAACAGACAGGCAGTACAGGTGACGGCTACAGATTTGCCCGACAGGCAGGACATACAGTTGTCACACCTACCGCAAGCCTTGTACCTCTGGTGGAAAACGGCAGTATGTGCAAAGAGATGATGGGGTTAAGCCTTAAAAATGTAAACCTTACCCTTGTGCACAAAAACAAAAAGGTGTTCAGTGAACAGGGCGAAATGCTGTTTACACACTTTGGCATCTCAGGTCCTCTGGTGCTGAGCGCATCCTGTCATATAAAGGACAAGGATATCCAGCAGTACAAAGCGGTTATCGACATGAAACCGGCCCTTCCGAACGAAGTACTGTACAAGCGCATCTGTGATGACTTTGAAAAACTGCACACCAAAAAAGCAGCAAACTGTCTTGAATGGCTGTTGCCTAAATCCATGATTCCCGTTATGCTTAAAGTGTGGGGAATAGATGTGGATAAACCTGTCAACCAGATTACACGTCAGGAGCGGTTGAAACTGGTTGAGGTTATGAAAAACTTTGAAATTCCTCTCAATTCAAAATATAAACTGGACATAGCGGTTATCACATCGGGCGGTGTTTCGGTGAAAGAACTTAACCCTAAAACAATGCAGTCAAAACTGTGTGAAGGCCTTTACTTTATCGGTGAGGTTATCGATGTTGACGCATATACAGGCGGTTACAATCTGCAGATTGCCTTCAGCACAGCTTATGCAGCGGCACAGGCAATCAACGAAATGTAAAAGCTGACAGAAAAACAATACACAAATTATATATAAAGGTGGACAAACTATGAACTATCGTATAGCATTGGACGGCCCTTCAGGCGCAGGCAAAAGCACAATTGCAAAAAGACTTAGTGCGGAACTTGGTTTTGTTTATGTTGACACAGGTGCAATGTATCGCACAGTAGGTCTTTACTGCCTGCAGAACAATGTTGACATTGATGATGAAGCTGCAGTGAGTGCAGTTCTCGGCAACATCAGCATTGAACTTAAATACATCGACGGAGAACAGAGAATTTTGCTCAACGGCACAGATGTTTCCAAAGAAATCCGTATGAATGAGGTTTCAATGGCGGCAAGCAAAACTTCTGCTTACAAAGCAGTGCGTGCATTTTTGCTGGATGCACAGCGCAATGTTGCAAAAACACAGAGCGTTATTATGGATGGCCGCGATATCGGCACAGTTGTTCTGCCTGACGCAGAAATCAAAATTTTTATTGTAGGCGATGCAACAGTGCGTGCAAAACGCCGTCATAAAGAACTTTTGGAAAAAGGCCAGAACATTTCTCTGCAGGAGGTGCTGGAAGATATTATCACACGCGACCACAACGACACAAACCGTGCCGAAGCACCTCTCAGACAGGCAAAGGATGCTGTTCTGCTTGACACAACATACAAAAACTTTGATGAAGCTTACGAATCTGTTCTTGAAATTGTAAAGGGCAAAATGGCGGAATAATTTTAAAAGGTTAAAGGTAAAGTTTATGGTATACAAAATTACCGTTGCGGCAGCATGGGTTCTTACAAAAATTCTGTTCAACTTTAAATACTGCGGCAGAGATATTATTGAGAAATATAAAACAAACGGCAGGCCGTATATCGTGTGTCCAAACCACGTTTCTGCCATTGACCCGGTGTTTGTAGTTCTGGCAAGAGGCAAGGGCAGAAAACTGACTGTTATGGCAAAAGAAGAGCTGTTTAAAAACCCTGTACTCAGCTGGTTTTTCACACAGCTGGGGGCAATACCTGTTGCAAGAGGCACAGGGGATAAAACAGTATTGGAAAAGGCTGTCAATGATGTCAGGGACGGTGCAGGTGCACTGATTTTTCCTGAGGGGACACGCGGCAACGGCAACGAAATGGGCAAAATCAAAAGCGGTGCATTTGCAATTGCGGCACAGACGGGTGCTGACATTATCCCTGTAAGAATTATCTATCACACAAAAGACGGCAATATGAAACTTTTCTGCAAGGTTACAGTTGTTTTCGGTCAGCCTCTTACAATTGACCAGACTCAGCTGGACAATGGTTCACGTCAGCAGATACGTGTTGCAAAAGGTATGCTGGAACAAAGTTATGCACAGCTGCTGGAGGAATACAGATGAAGATAACCACAGCAAAAACAGCGGGCTTCTGTTTTGGTGTAAAAAGGGCGGTTGATTTGACATATAAGCTTGCTGAAGAAGGCAAAAAAGTTGCTACCCTGGGTGAGCTTATACACAACAAACAGCTTGTGGAAGACCTTGAAAAGAACGGTGTTATAACTCTGGAAAACACCGAAATTCCTGAAGGTTATGAGGTGGTAATACGCAGTCACGGCATACAGAAATCTGTTTATGACGAACTTATGGCAAAGGGTGTCATCACCCACGATGCAACCTGTCCATATGTAAAAAAGATTCATCATCTTGCTGAAAAAATAGCTTCAGAAGGCAGAACAATGCTTGTTGCAGGGGATAAAAACCACCCTGAAGTACAGGGAATTGTAAGTTACTGCAGCACAGAAGTTGTTGTTTTCAACGAGCCTTCAGAACTGGAAAATTGGCTCACCGAGGGACAAAATGCACAAAAAGCCTGCGCGTTGGTGGCACAGACCACATATATGTTAAAAAAATGGCAGGAAAACGTAAATATAGTAAAAAAAGTATGTACAAATTGCGAAATATTTGATACAATATGTAGAGCAACACAGGAAAGACAAGCTGAAGCAGAACTTATGGCAAAGGAAAATGACGCTATGGTTGTCATAGGCGGCAGACATTCTTCCAATACGCAGAAACTTGTCGATGTGTGCAGGGCTTATTGCAGGACAATAAGCGTTGAAACAGGTAATGAGCTCTCACGGGAGCTTTTTATAAATATTCAAAATGTGGGCGTCACAGCAGGTGCAAGTACACCGGCGTTCATAATTCAGGAGGTACTTAATAACATGAGCGATATCAATCGTGACTTAGAAATGGACTTTGGAGCAATGCTGGCAGAATTCGAAGGTTCAGAAGTTAAACTTCACAGAAATGCAGTAGTTAGCGCAACAGTAGAAAGCGTTACAGCTAAAGAAATTATTGTTTCTATTGCAAACTGCCGCTATACAGGTACTGTAAAAGCAAGCGAATTCAGTGCAGATCCAAGTACAAAGCTTGAAGAATTAGTGAAGAAAGGTGACGAGCTTAACCTCATCGTTATTAAAACTGACGACAATGCGGGCGAAGTACAGCTCTCCAAAAAGAGACTGGACGAACGTGAAGGCGAAGGCGCTGTTGAAGCAGCAGCACAGACAGGTGAAGTTCTCACAGCAACAATTGCAGAAGCAGTTAACGGCGGTCTTGTTGCATTCGTTAAAGGCGTTAGAGTATTTATTCCAAAATCACTTGCTGCAGGCAGAAACGAAAATCTTGAAGATCTTGTAAAAACAACACAGGAAATCAAAATTATCGAATGCTCCAGAGAGGGTGGCAGAAAGAAAGTTATCGGCTCCATCAAAGCAGTTAAAGATGCAGCTACAAATGAACTCAAAGAAAAATTCTGGGCAGAAGTTGAAGAAGGCAAACACTACACAGGTACAGTTAAATCCCTTACACGTTACGGTGCATTTGTTGACATCGGCGGCGTAGACGGCCTTGTTCATATGTCCGAAATCACATGGGAAAAAATCAAACATCCTGCTGAAGTACTTACAGTAGGTCAGGAAATTGATGTATTTGTAAAATCTCTTGACAGAGAAGCTGGCAAAGTTAGCCTCGGCCACAAAAAAGAAGAAGACAACCCATGGGCAAAATTTGAAACAGAATACCCAATCGGTACAATCTTTACAGCTAAAGTTGTTTCTATTACAAAATTCGGCGCATTCGTAAAAATTCTTCCAGGTGTTGATGGTCTTGTTCACATTTCCGAAATTGCTTGGGAAAGAGTTGAAGACCCTAACGCAGTTCTCAAAGTTGGTGAAGAAGTTCAGGTTAAACTTATTGGTGTTGACCTCGAAGCAAAACGCGTAAGCCTCTCCATCAAACAGACAAAAGAAGCTCCTGTTAAAGAAGAAGCTCCAGCAGAAGAAGCAACAGAAGAAGCTGCTGAATAATTTATAAATCTGATGCACACCAAGGTGATGCACAGCAATTGCACCGCCTTAAAGGCGTGCCAAAGTAAATTCTAAGTCTAAAAACAAAAAAACTCACCCCTGCTGCGGCAGGGGTGTTTTTTCAGAAAATGGTGTAAACCATTATGCAGAAGGATTGATTTTATGTATATGGTAAAATATGCAAAACGCGGCAGCGAAGATTATGATCAGACACTGCAGATAAGAAATGAAGTTTTTTTCAAACCAATAGGCAGGGATATATCGGAAACGGATTTATCCTGCGAAGATGGGCAGATTATCATTGGTGCGTTTGAAACAAACTCAATTTACACAAACCTTATTATAGGTACTGCGGTGATAAGCTGTGTTGATGAAACAACATTCAAGGTGGAATGGCTTTGTGCTGACCCTATACTGCGCAAAAAAGGCATAGGCACATCACTTATGCAGTGTGTGGAAAAAATTGCTGCGGACAGAGGTGCAAAAAAGCTTTGTCTTGACGCAACTGTTGAAACAGTGGACTTTTTCCAGCGTTTCGGTTATATGCAGAAAGGACAGATTTTTGAAAAGGAAGTTTTCGGCAATTGTCTTGAAATGGTAAAACCTGTGTTCAGACTGCCTGTAAGACAAAAAACTGACAGCTGCTCCTGTGGTCACGACCATCACGGACATCACCACCATCATGATGAAAACTGTGGCTGCGGCCATGAACACTGATATATAAAATTTGTAAAACAGTGCAAAATAAAACTCCCGGTTAAAACCGGGAGTTTTTGTTTTGTTTAAATACAGTATTATTCTGCAGCCTGAATATCGTTGCCGCCTTCAACAGTCTGTACAGCACCTGCTATTGTCAGTGTGCTGAGCATACCTGTGTCGATAATACCCACATAGCTTTTACCTACATTGATTTCGATAAGATTACCTTCAGTGTCGGTAATCTGCAATGGGTTTTCAGGTTCGCCTTTCGACCATTTTACAGGGATATATTTGCCACGGTAAAAATACATGCCTTCGCCCTGTGAAAGGTCAAAGCTTGTACATAACCCGTCAGGATAAAGACTTACTGTGGTGTTGAGCAGCAATACGTTGTCAAAGCTGAGCTGTGTGCCTGTTGCAGCATCCATATGTGCTGAACCGTATGTGTCTTTGTAATATTTTCCGTCATCGGCATTGTAATGGAAAGCAACATCGGTATAGTCGGAATAACGGTATGCGATGTCGGTTGCATCGCTGCCGTTTTCCAGCAGGACAGGTTCTTCCTTATAATCTGCAAAGTTAAATGCAGGATAAAGATTGCCTGTTGTGTTTATGCCGGTAGCGGCAATGCCGTCACGGATAAGGTTGGCTTTTGTAAACCAGCAGTGTTCGTGGGCATATGTTTTTTCTCTTTCTCTGTCAAAGTCAAAGCTGGTTACACCAAGGTATAAGCCGTCAATGTCCTGATAGTGATAAAAGTTAAGCATATCATTGGCGTAAATGCTTGTACCAATGTGAACATAAATTGCATTGAGCGGCAGAACAAACTGCACAAACTGGTCACGGGCACTGCGTACAGGACCAACCAGAACAACATCATCAAGGTCGGAATAAACTGCCATAAGGCGTGTGATGCCGCCTTCGGTAACCATTTCGTATATAATTTCAGCGCTGCTTATGCCGTACTGAGGCAGTGCATATTTGGAGTTGTCAACCATAATTGCAACAGGGCGGTTGGTTGCACTCTGGCCCCCAAGGGATTCACCTGTAATATAGTTGTACTCACGTTTTTCCACAGGCACAACCTGTGTTGTTTCACCGTTGTTTTCCTCTGCAGGCTGGTTGCTGCAGGCTGTCAGGGAAAATGCAAGAATGAGTGCTAAAAATAATGCTGTAAACTTTTTCGTAATAAAACCTCCCTTACAACATATTGTTTTATGTAATATATATTATTCTTTGCCAAGAAGCATTGCAACAGCAAAACCTGCAACAGCTGTTACTGCTGTAACGATAAATGCAGAAACAGGTATTGTACCTGCATAGGAACCATAGGCAATAGGGTCAAGGAAGATGCCAAACAGTGAACCGCCGATAAGGCCAAGAATAATATAGTAAGTTTCTGTGTGATATTTATTCATGAGAAACTCGATTATTTTGGAGATAAGAATTGCACCTACAATCATACCCACACCGAGAGGTGCACAGAACTTGATGATGCTTGCAAGAATTGCAAAGTCAAATGTAAAGAGAAAATCTTTTACCATTGCAACATAGCCGATAACCACATTGTAAAGGCCCATAAGCACCAGCATAAAGGAACCACTGATACCTGGGACAATCATTGATGCACAGGCAATAAGACCGCCAAAGAATGCCTTGATCATAAGACCAATGGAAACATCACCTGTAACTGCCGCGCTGCTTTCAGGTGTTTTGAGTGTGGCAAGAAAGATAACCAGTGCAAAAGCCAGAATGGTGTAAATAAAGTAGTTTGATTTCTTTTTGCCGGATGGCATCTTGCTGTTTGCCATGCCCCAGATAAGAGGGAGACTGCCTGCTACCAGCCCTGCAAAGAAACCACAGGTTGGAAGAGAATAGTTGGTAAGTGTGTAGTCTATAAGCACTGAAAAAGCCAGTACACCTACAGCTGCACCTGCACCCAGCGGCAAAAGAAATTTAACATGCTTTTTAATGTCTTTTGTAAAATGGTTGATGGCCTCAATCATTCTGTCAAAAATGTGCAGAACAACAGCAATTGTGCCGCCGCTTACACCAGGTATAACGTTTGCAACACCAACGATAATACCTTTCAGAAACAAAAAAATATAATTCATAGTTAAATAATTACCTCAAATTAATATTATATCAGTATAAGTATACCACAAAAAAATTACAGCACAAGTGAATAATAAGTAAAAAATAAATGAACAAAACCTGTAAAATATAGTTTTCACAGTTTCAATTGATGAGCATACAGTATATACAGGCAGAATCTTCCTGTAAATAATATATATGCACCATATGCACCGGGAAAACATATTATATCCGGTTTCAGTATGAAAATACTGATTGTGCATTGCAGTGATTATATGGACACAGGGTAAACAAGTTGTAAAAAAACAATATATATACTTTACTTTCCTTGCGGAAAATAGTAATATATTAGTTAGAAATATATCCTTTTTTACTATATATGGTAACAGGGATAAAAACACTGGAGATTGAGTATGAAAAAATTTTTGGCTATTATGATGGCTCTGGTGCTTTCACTTTCACTGTTCACAGCCTGCGGTGGTAACGGCAGTGAACCGGAAGCAACCTCTACACCGGAACCAACCCCTACACCACGCCTGTATTTCCCAAATCCGTTTACAGGTGAAGAAAAAACTGTGGATTATCCAGACGGACAGAGAGCTGTTGCTATTATGGTTAACAACATTTCCAACTGCCGTCCTCAGAGAGGCCTTTCTGATGCTTCCATTCTTTTTGAAAGCAAGGTAGAAGGCGGTATCACACGTTTTATGGCAGTTTTTGAAGACTATAAAGCACTTGATGACGTTGGCCCTGTACGTTCAGGCCGTGACCAGTTCCTTCGTTGGGCAATGCCTTGGAAAGCACTTTATGTTCACATCGGCCGCAGCGGTATCACACAGACATACATTGACACATTTGACTACAATCAGTATGACGTTGACGGCAACTATGTAAATCTTACATACCGTGACCAGAACCGTCTTAATCAGGGTTATGCAAGAGAACATACAGCATATACAAATGCTGAACTGCTTGAAGCGATTATCGAATCAGGCGAATATGATATGAACCACACATACACAAGCCCTGTATTCAACTTTGTGCCTTATGACCTTGATGATGACGGCTTTGCAGACCTTGAAGGCGAAGATGCAGACACAGTTACTGTAGTACATTCAGAAGCTTACCGTACATACTTTGATTACGACGAAACAACAAAGAAATATATGATGAGCCAGTACAGCGGTACTCTCAAATCAAGACATAAAACTGTTGACGAAAACAACGGCGAACAGCTTGGTTTTGAAAACGTGCTTATCGCATTTGCTGATATTTACAAATATCACTATCCGGGCGGCAACATTGTTAACGGTGTTGACAAAGACCCTAACTACCAGTGTGTTGATATGGACTACGGCGGAATCGGCTACTACTTTACAAACGGTAAAGTGGAAAAAATCCGTTGGTTCAAGGGCGGTGCACCTGACCTTCTCAGATTTACAGACTGGGATGAAAATCCACTGGAAATCAGCTGCGGCAAAAGCTATATCGGTTTTGTAGACCTTGACGAAGCATACAGATTTGACTATGCAGCTACTGAAGAAGAAATTCAGGAAGAAACAATTGACAGCAATGTAACAGAAACAGAAACTGAAACAGACTTCTAATTAAAAAATTACGGCTATACCTTTCAATAAGGTATAGCCGTTTTTATATGTTTAAAAGAAAAGTTTATATATTGTAAAAAATATTGCGGAAATCCGGAAAAACAGGCAAAAAAACTACCCGCCGGTTCACCTTGCGGTGTTCCGGCGGGTATCTGTGTTTTTTAATGTATGCTGTCATATACAGCATTTTGGGATGTGATGCTATTTTTCAATTGTGTCTTCAGCGGTTTTGATAACGTTGAAAAAGCCTGTTGAATGCTGTGGATATTCCTTTGCAATGCTTTCGCTTGTCATTTCAAAATACTGGTTGTTCTTTACAGCCTGTTTGTCGTTTACAATTTCCGAAATATCTGCGCAGGTTTTAAGCTGGGCAGCAGTTGTGTAGCCTTCAAAGCTGTTTGGTTTTACATTAAACAGGCTCTGGCTGTTGTTTTTGTTGCTGGAATATATAATACGGAATACTTTGTAAATTGACAGTGAGATATATTCGCTCACCTTTGTTGTCAATTCCTTATTGCCACTTTGACCAAGTTTGTCGTATAATATATTAAGGCTGGAAAAAATGAGACGTTTGTTCATTGTAGGCAATATGCTGCCGGTGAACTTGGAATCTTTGCTGGAAACATCTCCCGGAATATCATCAACGGAAAGTACTGCACCCAATCTGTCTGCAGAACGGCCAAGAATATAATCGCTGGAAACATTGTAATAGTCACAAAGACGCACCAAAAAATCCAGACCACATTCTCTCAGACCTTTTTCATAATGGCTGAGAAGTGCCTGGCTGATGCCCAAATCCATTGCTGCCTGCTTCTGGGTTATACCTCTCTCTTTGCGCAGCAAGGTTATCATACGACTGAAATTACTCATTACTTTTCCACTTTCCTGATTTTTACTGTTTGTAAATTATATAATAAAAAAAACTTTATGTAAATAGCAAAATAGTGCATTTGATAACAAAATAGTGGAGGAAAAAACAAAATGCTCACTTATAAACTGCACCTTATCCGTCATGGACTTACATCTGCAAACACCGAAGGCCGTTATGTTGGCGGCGGTACCGATGAACCTTTGTGCGATACAGGCATAAAAAGCCTGGAATTTCTCAAAAACACCTGCAGCTATCCTGAGGTGGAAAAACTTTATTCCAGTCCAATGAAACGCTCAACAGAAACCTGCGGCATCATCTATCCGGAATATGAATATACTGTAGTTGAAAACCTCAAAGAATGCAATTTCGGCGAATTTGAAAACAAAAGTTTTGACGAACTCAGCAGCAATGAGCGTTTTACACACTGGCTGAGCCACCAGAACGAATTTGTGCCACAGGGCGGCGAAAGCAATGCAGAGTTTGTGCAGCGCTGTGCGGAAGGCTTAAATGAAGTATTTATCGATATGATGAAAAGCAACATACACGAAGCAGCATGTGTATGCCACGGAAGCATTATTGCTCTGCTGCTGAGCATGTTTGCCTATCCGCAAAAATCCTTCCAGGAATGGACAAGTGACTCGGGCTGCGGTTTTACCGTTGCAACCAACACACAGCTGTGGACCCGTGACAATGTAATGGAAGCGGTGGAAATTATACCTTACGGCTGGGGAGAAGTTCTGCAGCGCATGCAGGAAAACGGTTGATATTACAGATAAATGATAATTTAAAACAAAATTAAAAGCAGATGCTGAAAGCATCTGCTTTTGTTTTACAGAAATCTATAATGCGGGTTTATCTGTTTTTACGCTTTTTGCCAAGAAGGACGGGGCATAAAAGACTGAGCGGAACAATAACAACAAAATAACTTATTGTCATTGCAATAAAGTTGAAAGCCACAACCTTTAAAGGTGTGTTTGCCGCAAAGCCTATACCGGTTACCGCCATAAGGGTGTTAAGCAGCGCACGGGAAATGCTTTCAGCACAGCAGAAACCCAGAGTCTCCCTGCCGATGGCAGCAAGGGGGGTAAAAAAGCTGATAACCATTGACAGCACAGTCATAAGCACTATAACGGACATTGCGTTTACAAAAACCACTGCACAGGCAGCAGCGTGGTTTGGTGCCGGAATAATGCTGTACCCACAGTAGATACACCACACATACCACACATCAACGGCAAGGCAGAGCAGCAGTACAGCTTTTTTCCAACCGTCAAGCCTTATGAAGGAAAAAATGTCTGTTGTTTTCAGCACAGGGAACACTGCCGCACCTATTGCGTAATAGATTAGATATTTTATGCCGTGGTTAATGCTCCATACAAGGACAGGTTCTTCAAAAAACAGCTTGGCAACACTACTCAGCACAAAACACACAGGCAGCAGAAGCCTGTCGTTTTTTACAGTATTTTTTATAAGCTTGTACAGCAGACAAACTACAAACAGACAGGGCAGAAACCACATAGGTGCAACTGCAAGGGTGTTGCGTTTGCCAATAATATATGTAACAAGCATACTGATAATGCCTTTTATGCCGATATTGCGGTTGAAAACAAAATAAAACAGCGTATTTACAACGGAAAAGAAAGCATATGGCAGCAGAATTCTTGCGGCCTGTTTTTTTGCATATTCCGTGAAAGGTGTTTTATCTGCCGAAAGGGACATCATACCGCTTATAAAAAAGAACAGTGCAACACAGAACTTGTGTGCGAAAGGGTAAAGCCTGCCTGTACTTGCAGGGTCATAATGTGCAAGCAGCACAAATATTATTGCAATGCCGCGCAGCACATCAACCCATTCTATACGCTTTTTGTCAGGGACAGTTGTCATTTTATACTCCTGTAAAAAAATCCTATGAGTTACATACATAACCCATAGGATTGATTTTTTGTTTCAAAACAGATGAATTATAATTAAATATTATAAATTATTCTCTGTTTTGTCAATGTCAGCATTACTGTGCATCAAAAAACTTTGGCGCAAGTTTTATCAGCAGGCAGGCACATATTGTTGTGATTACAAGTTCCGGCAGCATATATGTTCCGTTGTAGATAAAGCTGTATTCCCACACGGAAAGTCCTGCAGCCCATTCGTAGTAGCTCTGATAGCTGCCCCACAAAAGAGCACCGCTGAGGAAACTGCAGATAAAGCGCAGAAAACAAACAGCTGCTGTGCCTACAGCAACGCCTGTAAGACGGTTTTTAAAAGGTTTTGCAAAGCCCTGTGCCAGACCAAGGGCCATAAATGCCAGCAGATAATCCAGCAGAATCATTGCAATGAGGGCGGTCAGTGTGCCGCTTGGCGGTGCATAAAAGCCTGTGATAAGCTGCAGCAGACCGTTGATAAAACCTGTAAACAAGCCCCATTTTACCCCGTGACGGAACGAAACAAGAATGAACGGAAGCATTGAAACCAATGTAACACTGCCGCCATACGGCATTGTGTAAATTTTAATCTGTGCAAGTACAGTGCCCACTGCAATCATCATGGCACACTCCACCATTGCACGAACGTTTGTTCTTTTTGACATAACAAAACTCCTTTGAAATTATTGTAGCCATAAAAACAAAACTCCGTACAGCAAAGGCTTCTGCAGTCACCTTGCCATATCGGAGGAATTTTAAAATAAAAAACTCACAGTAAAAGATGTAAATATACATCAATACCATGAGGAAATCTTACTGTATATAAAACTCCCTCCGTCGGTATTAGCCGAATCAGGTTATAGGGTATAATCTCAGCCGTGAACATTACAGCACCAACCGGTATATGCTGTGAGTTCAGGGGGCACCCCTGTTTTTATGTCGCATTTATAGTAGCACAGTTTCCGCTTTTTTGTCAACAGTTTTGGTGTACAGCAAATTATGTCTGTCATGCAGCAATTTTCCGTTTGCAGATATGACAGCGTTAAAATATAATATAGATAAAAACTGTGACCAACTGAAAGGATTTTACTATGGATTTCAAAAAAGCCGCAAAGGAACTTGTCGGACAAATGACATATGCCGAAAAAATGGCACAGATGAAATATGATGCCGATGCTGTTGAACGCCTTGGTATTCCGCGTTACAACTGGTGGAACGAAGCATTGCACGGTGTGGCACGTTCAGGCGCTGCAACGGTGTTTCCCCAGGCAATAGCAATGGCGGCAAGCTTTAACCCTGACCTTGTGCAGCAGGTGGCGTCCGCTATCGGTGATGAGGCAAGGGCAAAGTATAACGAATACAAAACCTTTGGCGATACACTTATCTATCAGGGCATCACCTGCTGGTCACCTAACATAAACATCTACCGCGACCCTCGCTGGGGCAGGGGGCACGAAACCTACGGAGAGGACCCTTATCTGACAGGTGTAATGGGCACGGCGTATGTAAAAGGCCTGCAGGGAAACGGAAAATACCGCAAATGCGATGCAACCCTAAAGCATTATGCGGTACACAGCGGACCTGAAGAAAAACGCCACCACTTTGATGCACAGGTCAATGACAGGGACCTGTACGAAACTTACCTGTGGGCATTCCGCTATGTGATTGAAAATGCGCAGCCGGCAGCAGTTATGGGGGCATACAACCGCACAAACGGCGAAGCCTGCTGTGCATCTGACAGATTGATTAAAGATATTTTAAGAGGTGAATTCGGTTTTGACGGTTATGTTGTAAGTGACTGCGGTGCAATACGTGATATCAATGAACATCATCATCTCACCAACTCCCTTGCCGAAAGCAGTGCCCTTGCAGTAAAAGCAGGTTGCGATTTAAACTGCGGTTCAGCATATCTGTGGCTCAGCGAAGCGGCTGAAAAGGGATTGATTGACGAAGACACCATTACGCAGAGTGTGGAAAGGCTTATGGAAGCCCGTTTCCGCCTTGGAATGTTCAGCGATGACTGTGAGTATGATAATATCCCTTATGATGTGGTGGAATGTGAAAAACACATTGAACTGTGTCGTAAAATGGCACAGGAAAGCACAGTGCTGCTGAAAAATGACGGTGTACTGCCAATAAATAAAGACGTTAAAAATATTGCGGTTATAGGCCCCAATGCTGAAAGTATAACGCCTCTGTTCAGCAACTATTACGGAAGGGCAACAAGGTACACCACTTTGCTGAGAGGCATACTTGATGCAGCGCCTGAGGGCGTTAAGGTGCGTTATGCGCTGGGGTGCGATTTGTGCCGTGACGATTTGAACCCGAAGTATGAGGAAATGCCGCTGAGAGAAGCTGTTCTTGCAGCAAAATCGGCCGATGTTGTAATAATGTGCATGGGCCTTGACCCGGGCATTGAAGGGGAACAGGGCGACACATACAACACAATAGGCCTTTCTGCAGGTGACCGTGCAACCATTGACCTGCCTTTGTCACAGCAGAAACTGTTCTGCGAAATATCAAAGCTTGGTAAACCGGTTGTGTTTGTAAATATGTCGGGCGGCTGTGTAAACCTTGCGCAGCAACACGAAAAATGCAGTGCGGTTCTGCAGTGTTTTTATCCCGGTGCAGAAGGCGGCAATGCTCTGGCGGATATTCTGTTCGGCAAAGTCAGCCCGAGCGGACGTTTGCCTGTAACATTTTACCGCAGCGACAGCGACCTGCCTGATTTCGAAGATTATTCCATGGAAAACCGCACTTATAAATTTTTCAGAGGCAGTCCGCTTTATCCTTTCGGCCACGGGCTTACATACAGCAAAATCACTGAAAGCTGGCTGGATGAAGACACGGTTGAACTTGAAAACCAAGGGAATTATGACACCGCTTACAGCGTGCTTAAATTTGAATATATCCCGCACAAAAACCTTTGCGGAATAAAAAAGGTTTTTATAAGAAAAGGTGAAAAACTGACAATAAAATTTTGATACAAAATAAAACGGACAGGTTATAGAATCTGTCCGTTGTTTATTAAAAAAGTTATGCAGAGCAAAGTTTATTGCATATAGTCCGAAAACTGAAAGGGTATCGGGAACTTATATTCTTTATCAGCACTGTTTATCAGCTTTTTTTGCAGCTTTTGCAGCTTCCTTTGCAGCTTTTTTATCTTCGCTTTTTTTGTAGTCACAGTATGGTGCCAGCACACATTTTTCGCACATTGCTTTTCGTGCGGTACATACTGCTCTGCCGTGTTCAACAAGGCGGTGGCAGAAATCGTTCTGTTTTGCAGGCTCAACCACACGTTTAAGCTCCATTTCGACTTTGTACGGGTCGGTGGTGTCTTTCAGAAAACCGAGGCGGTTGGAAAGGCGTATGCAGTGAGTGTCTGCCACAACAGCGGGTTTGCCGTAAACATCACCGATAATCAGGTTGGCACTTTTGCGGCCCACACCGGGCAGCTTCAGCAAATCATCCATATTATCAGGCACAATGTAATTGAATTCGTCCCTCAGCATTTTCATGCAAAGGTTAATATCCCTTGCCTTGCTTCTGCCAAGGCCGCAGGGTTTTACGATTTCTTCAATATCCTTCGGGTCGGCATCGGCAAGAGCATCAATTGTAGGAAATTTTGCAAACAGAATAGGTGTTGTTGCATTTACTCTCAGGTCGGTGCACTGTGCTGAAAGGCGCACTGCAACAAGCAGCTGCCACGCGTCGTCACTGTTTAAAAAACATTCAGACATAGGGTATTCCGCTTCAAGTGTGTTTACAATTTCCGCTGCCTGTTTTTTTGTTTTCATAATATAAACCTCCGAAAGATTATCTCTGTAAAAAGTATATCATCAGGCATATTTTTCCACAAGTGATAAGGTCACATATCATTGTATGCAAAATTATATACAGGAGAGCGATTGCCGGAAAATTAAAATGTGTATTGAATGCAGATGTAAACACAGGACCGATCAAACATTTTTCAACAACCTTGTTTTATATGCAGTTTTAGGATATAATTATCTGGATAAATATTTTTGTGGAGTTGATAAAATGAGTATGCCACTTGCGGCGGCTATCCGCCCAAAAGAGCTCAGCGATGTATGCGGGCAGAAACACCTGTTAAGCGAAGACAGCGTATTCCGCCGTGCTGTTGAAAAAGGCGTTGTGCACAATATGATATTTTTTGGTCCGTCAGGTGTGGGCAAAACCACCGTGGCGTCCATTATTGCACGCAAAACAGGCAAAAAGCTGTTTAAACTCAACGGTACGCAAAGCTCCACAGCGGATATAAAGGATATTATCAGCCAGGTAAACACCCTTGGTGCCGAAAACGGCATTCTTTTGTATCTCGACGAAATTCAGTACCTCAACAAAAAACAGCAGCAAAGTCTGCTGGAAGTTATTGAGGACGGCAGTGTAACACTCATTGCATCCACTACCGAAAACCCGTATTTTGCAATCTTCAATGCTATTCTGTCCCGTTCAACTGTGTTTGAGTTCAAACCGCTTACCCCTGCCGATGTGACAGAGGGCATACAGAAAGCGGTAAACCGCTATGAAGAAGAAAACGGTGTAAAGATAAATATTTCTGATGATGCAATGCAGACATTGTCTTACGGCTGCGGCGGTGATATGCGCAAATGCTACAATGCAATGGAACTGCTTATTGCAGCAGCAAAACAGACCGAAAACGGTCTTGAAATCACAAACGAAATGGCAAAGCAGGTTACACAGCGCAGCAGTAACCGTTTTGACAACTCGGGGGATGTGCACTACAACCTGCTTTCAGCACTGCAAAAATCCATCCGCGGCAGTGACGAAAACGCAGCACTGCACTATCTCGCAAGACTGCTGGACGGCGACGGGCTTATTGCAGCGGTGAGACGACTGCAGGTTATCGCCTGCGAGGATATCGGCCTTGCTTACCCCATGGCAATCCCAATTGTAAAAGCCTGCTGTGACATGGCATTGCAGACAGGCATGCCTGAAGCACGCATACCCCTTGCCGATGCGGTTATTCTGCTTGCAACCGCACCAAAATCCAACAGCGGAGAAGCTGCAATCAATGCAGCTTTTGCCGATGTGCAAAGCGGTAACTATTCCGATGTACCTGCACATCTCAAGGATGCTTCCACCTTTGAAAACAAACAGGTCAAGGCTGCTGACCGATACAAATATCCGCACAGCTATCCTAACCACTGGATAAAACAGCAGTATCTTCCTGATATGATAAAGGATGCAAAATATTACGAATTCGGGGAAAACAAAACTGAACAGGCAGCAAAAGCCTACTGGGAAAAAATAAAGAAATAAAAACAACCGGTCTGAAAAACACATCAGACCGGTTTATTTTTTATGCTATGTTCTTTTTGCTGTTTTTTGTGAGCATGTAAACTACAACAATAACAGGGATAATTGCGGCAAGTGCACCAAGAAAAATATTTGCATCAGGCACAAAGCTCTGCGTGCCGTCATTGTTGGTTATCATCTGTGCATTTGCAAGAATAGTTTTGCCTATGTACGGGCCAACAACGCCAGGTACAAGCACCTGACTGAAAATTCTCACGCCCTGTAAACGTCCTGCATAACCTTCAGGTGTCAGGTCGCGTATTCTTGCCCCAAACATTGCCATGCCCCCAAGATAACCGCTCATCATAAGCAGACTGCCGATGAATACAGGAATTGTGGCGCGGAACAGGTAAAGCACAATATAGCCCGATGCCAGCAGCACAAGTGTTACCATTGCGGAAAACTCAAAGCCTTTTCTGTCATAGCTTTTGCCCCACAAGGCGGTGAAAACCGATGCAAGAATAATTGCAGGAGCCATAACCAGTACATAGTTTGCCATTGCAAGGCTTACTTCGTAATAAATGATAAGGTATGGCATGTAAATCTGTATGGAGATGTTGAAGATTATAAAAGTAACAAGAGTGACATACAGATGTGCATTATTTTTAATTGTGCTTGGGCGGAAACCGTAGATTACATTGCTCAAATAGTTGTCGCTGCTTTTTTCAATAGGTGCATCTTCCACAAGGAAAAACGCCAGCACACCGATTGCAAGCACAACGGCACCGATGATTATAAAAATAAGTGTCCAGCTTTCCTGTCTGTTCAAATCAAATGCCATAAAACCACCGAACACCACAAGAATGGAAACCAGTGGCATCATGCTGTTAATGCCTTCAGCTGCTCCGCGGTT
Source organism: Oscillospiraceae bacterium (assembly GCA_015067215.1). Lineage (GTDB taxonomy): Bacteria > Bacillota > Clostridia > Oscillospirales > Ruminococcaceae > RGIG3102. The sequence continues at coordinate 42,821 of SVMW01000016.1, forward strand.
GGTATTGTCAGTGGAATCTGTTACCCAGGCATTGAAAGCGGCATCATTGGCTGTTGAACCAAAGAAAGTCATAATACAGTCAAAGATAATTGTAAGTGAAACACCAAGTGCAGCGGCGCTTGTCACCATCGGGAACATTTTGCCAAGCACATCGGTGCGGATAAGTGCAAAGCAGAATATGGAGATGCCCCACAGTATGTACCCTGCACAGATAAACAGCTTGCGTTTGCCCACTTTGTCGGACAAAGCACCCATAAAAATGGTGGTTACTGTGGCGGCAACTGCACTGGCAGAAACCATAAGGGAAATATCAGCGGCGCTGGCGGCAAACATTTTGTAGATAAATACATTGAGATACATATTTTCCACAACCCAGGCCACCTGACCTATAAGGCTGCACAGCACAAGTGCCAGCCAGAAGCGGGAAGAAAGTTTTGTTTTCATAATAATAGTCCTTTAAATTTGTTTTTATACATTACCACACAAAAGGTATCATTTTATATTTAACCTTGTTTTTGTATTCCTTGTAGCCGGCAAGCTCTTTTTCCAGCAGCTGTTCTTCGCCTTTTATTCTTTTTGCAATAATCAGCGGATAAACAAGGAAAATCACAAAGGAAAACGGACAGCCAAGCACCAGCGGCATTGAGAGAAACAGAAATATTGTTGCCATATACATAGGGTGACGCACAATGCCGTACAGACCTGTGTCGATAACCTTTTGGTTTTCCTGCACTTCAATGGTACGGGAAAGATAGGTGTTTTCCCGCAGTACTTCAGCATAAAGCAGATAGCTTAACAAAAACACCACAGCAGCGGCAATGGTAACACCTTTTGGCAGCACACACCACCCAAAACGAAAGTTGAGCCCTGCCACCACAAAGCCTGCAATAAACATCAGCCCGCTCAGTTTGACCACGAGCTGCTGGTCACCCATTTTTTCCTTTACATCAAGGCGTTTGGCTAAAAGATACGGGTTTTTTGCCATCATCACAAGTCCTGCTGCAAACATCGGCACAAACAGTATTGCCATAAAAAGCCAACCCTGAGGATAATTCAGTGTACCTGCAGGTGCAAAGATAAGCGCACCGATAAGCACAACCCCGGCAGTAAACTTTATTATTGCCGATGCAAAAAGTTTTTTGGTCATGTTTTAATTACCCCTGTCTGATAAACTATATGTAAATGGTGTTATTATATATTTAAAGTATACTACATATAAATTTCAAAGTAAAATAAAAACACAGATATACCGCAGTATATCTGTGTCAATTATTAAGCAAATTGTAATCCGATCAGTCAACAAGATCAAACTGGTCTTTTTCCACACCGCAGTCAGGGCAGGTGAAATCTTCCGGTAAATCTTCAAAAGGTGTGCCCGGAGCAATGCCCAAAGCTTCGTCGCCTTCAGCTTCGTCATAAAT